>NZ_SLTR01000148.1:0-327 GCF_004347715.1 Halomonas marinisediminis
TCTCGATTGCAATTTAATAACAAAATTTTTATTAATAATAGCTTTACGATGTACTCTTAAAAAAACAGTAGGATCCAATAAACGTTCAAAGGCTTTAAGACTATTAGAATGTAAAAATTTACGATCTTCAGTTCTTAAAACAGAATAAGGTCTATCTGTTTCAATACTTTGAATTGTATTCACTTCTAATTTAATAATAGTTGTATTCTGTTTAATATCAATAAAAGATATAAAACTTGAATTACGATTTAAAATTGATTTTTCTTTTTGACTTTTCACAATTGTATAAAACGTAAAAGGAACAAAAACATATACTAGTATGGTAAT
>NZ_SLTR01000149.1:0-327 GCF_004347715.1 Halomonas marinisediminis
CATTTACTTTATAGCGTTGCCGATTTCCTTTTTCGTTCAATGCATATTCTGGTTTATACTGAATAACATTTTCATACATTGATAATGGAGCAGGGTCTAAAGCTGACTCCGTTCTACCTGACTTACCAACAACGGTTTTGATTTCTGGAATACTGGCTACCGCCATATCTAACTGTTGTAAAATCCGTTTGTTTTCTTCAACTCCTGAGTGGGGCATAGAAGTTGGCATCAACAAAAATGAACCCTCATTTAATGATGGCATAAATTCTTTCCCTGTATTTTTCATAATGGAAAAACCAGCAATGACAATAAGTGTAGGTATTGATA
>NZ_SLTR01000150.1:0-294 GCF_004347715.1 Halomonas marinisediminis
AAAAAAGGACTGGCGGTTCCAGAACCACCACGACCCCAACAACCTGCCGCGCCCGGTGCGCGCGGCCATGCGGCACCTGAACGAGGCGGGCGACGTGCTGGCCCAGGTCAAGACTGAGATCGGGCTCAACCTGCGCAAGCCGAAAAAGACCACGCCGCTGACCCCGGCGATCCGGCCGCGGTTCTCGCGCTCCTCGCTTTTCGGATTCATGCTGGCCGAGGTCATTGCCCATGCCATGGTGCAGATCAACGATCCGGCCTCGCGCTCGCGCCGGTCGCAGTCGGACCTGCCGCG
>NZ_SLTR01000151.1:0-326 GCF_004347715.1 Halomonas marinisediminis
ATCTGCAATGGCATTACTCGCAAAAGAAAGTGGAGAGTTTGCTGAAGGCGAATCAAAAATTCTAAGTAACTTACTTGGCATTCAAGATGTTCCAGTGACTCAAGTAATGACACCGCGTCCTGTTGTATTCCGTGTTGATGCAGAGATGACGATCAAAGAGTTCTTAACAGAACACCGTGATACTCCATTCTCTCGTCCATTGGTCTACAGCCAAACCAACGATAATATCGTCGGATTTGTGCATCGCTTAGAGCTATTCAAACTTAAACACTCGGGTAGCGGCGAGAAGCAACTTGGAGCGGTAATGCGTCCTGTGCATGTTATTT
>NZ_SLTR01000152.1:0-325 GCF_004347715.1 Halomonas marinisediminis
ATTCGTCGACCAGAATATGTTTGAAACGCGCTTGGTAATGCTCTCGAATGGCTTTTTTATCACGCAATAACTCGTGGGCACGGAGCAAAATTTCAGCAAAGTCGACTAAACCTGCACGGTCACATGTCTCTTGATAAGCACTATAAAGTTGTAGATACGTTTTTGTGATTGGATCATGGTAAGCATCAATATGTGCTGGGCGTAAGCCTTCGTCTTTCTTACCATTAATCCACCAGCAAACTTGTCGCGCTGGCCATTGTTTCTCATCAAGATTTTGCGCTTTGATCAAACGCTTCAATAAGCGCTGTTGATCATCACTATCGAT
>NZ_SLTR01000153.1:0-325 GCF_004347715.1 Halomonas marinisediminis
TATAAACAATTTCTAAGTCACCCTCATTATATTGGTACAATAAAGCGGGATTGCCAATACTTAGCATAAATATATGTTCTGTATTTGAAGCAATTGCCCTAAAATGAGGTACAATTGTGTCGTAAAAAACCCGTTTATCTTTTAAGTTTTGATTGTTAGGTAACATTAGCCCTAAATACCCATCAGAGGTAGCATAAAATAAACTAGAATCTTTCATGGCATAAATGGCTCTTATACTTGAACTATCAACAGGAATTTTTTCTATGTTTACTTTTTCAATAGTTCGAGGATTTTCTATTTTATCACAAGAAATAGAAAGAACTAT
>NZ_SLTR01000154.1:0-324 GCF_004347715.1 Halomonas marinisediminis
CGTCAATGTCTACACCCTCGAACACCTCATGACCATGGTCTCCGAGCTGGTGCTGACCCGCAACCAGCTCTTGGAAATCTCCCGCCGCAACGAGGACACCGAGTTCAAGGTGCCGCTGCAGCGGCTCTCCAACGTCACCGCCGAGCTGCAGGAAGGCGTCATGAAGACGCGCATGCAGCCGATCGGCAACGCCTGGCAGAAGCTGCCCCGCATCGTCCGCGACCTCTCGGGCGAACTCGGCAAGCAGATTGAGCTGGAGATGCACGGCGCCGACACCGAGCTCGACCGCCAGGTGCTCGACCTGATCAAGGATCCGCTCACCCA
>NZ_SLTR01000019.1:0-73743 GCF_004347715.1 Halomonas marinisediminis
TCGGGCTCGGGCTCGGGCTCGGGCTCGGGCTCGGGCTCGGGCTCGGGCTCGGGCTCGGGCTCGGGTACAGGCTGCTGCCTGACGGGGTCAGGGGCAATGCTCCCCGAGGCGGTGGCCGTGTCCTCGCCCGACGTCTCTGTCACCTCGGCAGGCGACGATTCGACGGTGTGTGACTCGGGCCGAGCCTGCGTCTCGGCGACGCGCCCTTCTTCGATGGCGTGCTCTTCGTCGATGGGGCGCTCACCCTGGTCGGAGCTCTCCCCCTGGCCGGAGCCCTCCTCCTCTTCGGAGGGCGAAGCGACCTCGTCCTGGAGCTCCTGCTCCTCCCGGATCGCTTCTTGCTCCTGCTTCTTCTTGCGCTTGAAAAAACCGAACATGGACAGCATCAGCCTCGCGGATGAACGAATCGTCACATCCTACCACTGCCCACCATGACTGTGGACAAGTCGCCGGTTACAATCCCGTCATGACTCGACGCTCCCCACGCCCACGCCGCTCAGGCAAACCCAAGACCGCCGGCCGCCGAAGCTCCGACCGACGCCATGCGGGCCGCCTGCGCATCATCGGCGGCGACTTCCGCCGCCGGCTGCTGCCGGTACTCGACAGCCCCGGCCTGCGCCCCACGCCAGACCGAGTGCGCGAGACGCTGTTCAACTGGCTTGCCGCCACCCTGCCCGGCGCCCGGGTGCTTGACCTCTTCGCGGGCACCGGCTCCCTCGGCCTGGAAGCGCTCTCGCGCGGCGCCCGCGAGACCATCTTCGTGGAGCGCGACGCCCGGGTGGCCGACCAGCTGGGCAGGAACCTCGACACCCTGGGGGCCGCATCACGGGGGCGCGTCATCAACGCCGATGTCTCCCGCTTCCTGAGCGATGCGCCCTCCCCGGCCACTCTGGTCTTTCTCGACCCCCCCTTCCGCCAGGGACTGGCCGAGCCGTGCTGCGCCGCGCTGGAATCGGGCTGGCTGACCGACGAGGCCTTCATCTATCTGGAAACCGAAGCGGGGCTCGACCCGCAGGTGCCTCCCAGTTGGCGGCTACACCGAGAGGTTCACGCCGGCGACAGCCATGGTCGACTCTATCGACGCGACGCGACCGCCCTGTCGCCGGCCGACGACGCTTGCTGAGCCAGGGGCTCGGCGTTACGCTGCGGGACTGGAACGCCCGCTGCGGGCACCGGCTCGGCCACAAGGACCACCCGGAACGACACCTCAGGAGAACAGGATGAGCATTGAACTCTTCAACCGGCTCGAACAGAAGGTCACCAGCGCCGTGGAGGCCCTGGAACTGCTGAAGATGGAAGCCGAAGAGCTGCGCGAGGAAAACAGCCGCCTGAAGCAGGAGCGCGAGGAGTGGGAGAGCCGTCTGACCGCCGTGCTCGGCAAGCTGGACGAGCTGGATACCAGCAGCCAGAGCTGAGCCACCACCGCGCCGGTCTCACGCCAGCGCCAGTGACATCAGCAACGCATTTTCCCTGACCGCCCCGGCCTGCCGGGGCGGATAGTATCCGCGGCGAACGCCATCCTCGGCGAAGCCTGCCGCGCGATAGAGCGCGATGGCCGAGACATTGCCAGCCCGCACCTCCAGCAACAGGCGCTCGCTGCCCCAGACTCGGGCCTGCTCGACCACCTCCGACAGGAGCCGACGAGCCACTCCTCGCCCACGCCAGCGCGCATCTACCAGAATCGCCTGCAGCTCGGCCTCGAAGGGCTGCCGCTCCAGCGCGGCATACCCCACCACGACATCATCGACCACCTGGCCCACCACCCACATCGTCGACGAGCGCAGGGTTGCCGCCAGCTGGCTCGTCGAGCCGGCGGTTGCCCACCCATGGGCGGCTTCCAGGGCCGTCAGCGATTCCAGCGCGGCCTCGTCCAGGAGCGTCAGCACCGACCGGTCGCCAGACACCTCACTGCTCACTCGAAGCCCCACCCTGCGTCTCGCGCCATGCCTCGCCCAGGGCCAGCAGCCGGGGCAGCAGTGCGCGCTTGGCCTCGGCGCCATTGGCGAGCTCGGCCAGCGAAGGCCCCTGCCAGGCAGGCAGCCCGAACAGCGGACAGTGCTCTCCCTCGAGCGACAGCACTCGCTCCAGCACCTCGTCCCGGCCGAACACCAGCAACCGCTCAGGTTCCCAGCCGCGCCTGCTGGCCCCGGCGACAAAGGCCTTCAGCCCCTCCCGGGCCTCCACCAGTGGCTCCTGCACCGGAAGCCCCTCCTGAAGTGGCCAGCGAAAGTCCTGAAACACCGGGGGCGGCGACTCGATACCTGCGGCGCGCAGGATATTGGCGAGCAACATCAGCTGAGGACGCCCCGGTGCCTGGTCGCCCGGCAGCACCAGCAGCCAGCGCCCCTCCAGGCAGGCCACCTGAAAGGCGAAGCGCAGGGCTTCCCGGGGCGCCTCGTCGGCCATCGCGCGCGACGGTTCGGCCTCGGCACTTACCTCCTCAGGAGGCGCCATATCGCCCAGCAAGGCCGCTCGCGCCTTGCCAGGACGCGGTACGCGCTCGGTGCGCTCCTGAGCTGGGCTCTCGGCCGGCGGGGCCGCCGGTTGCTCCCGCGCCTCATCCAGCAGCGCCTGCAGGCGCTGACCATGCCCGACCTCGGGAGGCCGCTCGGGCAGCTCCCACTCACAGGCCGGCGTGGGATGCGCATTGGGCAGCGCATAGCGCGCCACCCAGGCGGTCAGACCCATCGCCTCCAGATACTGGAGGCGCTGCGGCTCGCTGGTCACCGGCCGCCGCCCCGGCAGTCCGGCGAGTCGGGACGCGCCTGGCCGCTGGCCTGCCACTCCTGGGGCGTATAGAGGTGCAGTGCCAGGGCATGCACCGGCCCGGCCAGCTCATCGGCCAACAGCGCGTAGAGCTGCTGATGGCGCTTGACCGGCATCAGACCCTCGAAGCGCTCGCTGACCAGCGTCACCTTGAAGTGGGTTTCGGAGTTGGGCGGCACGGCGTGCCGATGGCTCTCGTTCTCCACCTGCAGAAAGGCGGGCTCGAGGGCCTGGAGCTTCTCTTCGATGTTTGACTGGATGCTCATGGCGGCTTCCCAAAATGGTGAAGTGAAACACCCATTGTACTCGCTATAGGCAAGGCGAACGATGCACCGCGACCCGGCGACGCTATCCACGCCGGGCGGCTGCGGCAAGCGGAATTCGCAGCAGGCTGAACAACAGGGCGGCCAGGGTCGTCAGGGCACCGAGCCATAGCGTGGCCTGCACCGCCACGCCGGCGGCCAGGAAGGCGCCGACCAGGGCCACCCCCAGCGACTGCCCCACGGTACGCGACGTGCTCATGGCCCCGGACGCATTGGCGCTGCGCGACAGCGGTACGCTACCGATCAGCTCGCGGTTGTTGGGCGGCTGAAAGAGCCCGAAGCCCATACCGCACAGCGCCATGGGCCACAGCACCTCGATCACCCCGGCCTCGGCATCGAGCCAGGCCAGGGCAGACAGCCCCCCCATCAGCAGCAGCAGGCCCAGCGACGCCAACAGGGAGGGGTTCACCCGGTCGGCCAGCCGGCCCGCCAGCGGCCCCACCAGCATGATCGCCAGCGGCCAGGGGGTGAAGAGCCAGGCGGTCTCGAGGGGAGAGAACCCCATCTGCTGCTGGAACAGGAAGGAGAGCGCCACGAAGGCGAGCCCCTGCCCGATGAAGGCACTCCCCTGAGCGGCCAGCGCCAGGCTGAAGCGCCGCTCGGCAAAGATCACCAGCGGCAGCAACGGGTGAGTGGCGCGTCGCTGGCGACGCACGAACAGCAGAGCCGCCACCAGACTGGTGCCCAGCCAGGCCGCCAGGGCCCAGGCCGCCATGCCATGGCCGAGGCCATCCATGGCGACGAAGAGGCCGCCGAGCATGGTGATCGAGAGCAGCGCCCCCTGCCAGTCGAAGCCACCGGGGCGCGCCGCTTCACGCGGCAGTGCCCTCCAGGCCAGCACCACCGCTACCGCACCAAGCGGCAGGTGCAGCGCAAACAGCCATGGCCAGTCGGCCACCGAGAGCAGGGCTCCACCGATCGCCGGGCCGGCAGCATAGCCCCCCGCCACGACCATGGCCGAGAGTCCCAGGGCGCTCCCCAGCAGCCGCGTCGGAAAGACCTGGCGATAGATCGAAGGGCCGATGGAGAGTGTCGCCGCTGCGCCAAGTCCCTGCAGGGCACGAAAGATCAGCAGGCTTTCGAGGGTGGTCGAGAGGGCGCTGCCCAGCGCCGCCAGGGTGAATACCGCCACCCCCGCCACATAGAGCCGGCGTCGGCTCAGCAGCTCGCTCAGGGCGGCGAAAACCAGCAGGAAGGCGGCCGAGCTGACCTGGAAGAGGTTGGTGACCCATACCACCCGCGACGCCGACACCTCGAGGCCGGTGGCGATGGAGGGCAGCGCGATATTGACCATGGTGGTATCCACCACCGCCATCAGGGTACCGAGGATCAGCGCCAGCACCGCCAGGCGTCGCTCGGGCCCCGGCAGGCCATCATCATCGGGGCGCGTCTCGAACAGTCGGCTCATTCCATGTTCCGCCTCAGGGTCCGTTAACGAAGAAACCGGCCGAAGCCGGTTTCTCTCGCGAATCTCCGATCAGGCGTCAGTCCTGGTCGGTCTCCAACAGCAGGCTATCGTCGATCTCGGAGATCTCGAGCGCCGCCTCATCATCCAGGTCGATGGCGAGGTAGCTGTGCTCGAGCTGCAGGAAGCGCTGAAACAGCGGCCAGTCGAGGACCTCGGGCCACTGCCGCTGATCCTCTTCCCAGGCGCGAAGCTCGGTCTCGAGGATCTCGAGGTAGCGCTCACGCACGAAGCCCTGCAGGGCCTCCGGGGTATCCATCTCCGGGATCAGGTAGATGGTGCTCTCGTGTTCGACGTCGGCCAGCGTCAGATCCTCGTTGCCGAGGGTGGGCTCGAGCCCATTGATCCAATCCACGAAGTGCTGGGTCGGGCGGACGCTCAGGGCAGAGCGGTTGAGCAGTTTCATGGCGGTCTCCTCGACGTCGAAACGCTGACCATTATGGGCGCTACCCACGGCGTTTACCAATGCTTCCCGAACCGCTCCTCTACTCGACTTCTGGCCTCATGGCAGGGAACAGCAGCACATCGCGGATCGAGGCGCTATCGGTCAGCAGCATCACCAGACGGTCGATGCCGATGCCCTCGCCGGCGGTGGGCGGCAGACCATATTCGAGAGCCCGCACATAATCGGCGTCGAAGTACATCGCCTCGTCGTCGCCGGCCTCCTTCTCGGCCACCTGCTCGCGGAAACGCTCGGCCTGATCCTCGGCGTCGTTGAGCTCGGAGAAGCCGTTGGCGATCTCGCGCCCCCCGACGAAGAACTCGAAACGTTCGGTGACGAAGGGGTTGGCATCCTTGCGCCGCGCCAGAGGACTCACCTCGGTGGGATACTCGGTGATAAAGGTGGGCTGCTGCAGACGATGCTCCACGGTCTTCTCGAAGATCTCGATCTGGATCTTGCCCAGCCCCCAGCCATCCTTGACGTCGATATCCAGGCGTTCGGCGATCTGACGCGCCGCGGCCTCGTCGGCCAGCGAATCGGCGTGGATATCGGGGTTGTACTCGAGAATTGCGTCGAACACGCTCAGGCGACGCAGCGGCTGGCCGAAATCGTACTCGAAGGTTTCCAGCACCTCGCCATCACGATTGCGCACGGTGTTGACCACGGTGGTGCTGCCCAGCACCTCCTGGGTCAGGGTACGCAACATCTCCTCGGTCAGATCCATCAGGTCATGGTAATCCGCATAGGCCTGATAGAACTCGATCATGGTGAACTCGGGGTTGTGGCGCGTGGAGAGCCCCTCGTTACGGAAGTTGCGGTTGATCTCGAAGACCTTCTCGAAGCCCCCCACCACCAGGCGCTTGAGGTAGAGCTCCGGCGCAATGCGCAGGTACATGTCCTGGTCCAGCGCATTGTGGTGGGTCACGAAGGGGCGTGCCGTGGCACCACCAGGGATCGCCTGCAGCATGGGGGTCTCCACCTCCATGAAGCCGCGCGCCTCGAAGAAGCGACGCATGGCACTGATGACCCCGGCACGGGTCTCGAACACCTGACGCGAGTCGGGGTTCATGATCAGGTCCACATAGCGCTGACGATAACGCGCCTCCATATCGGTGAGGCCGTGGAACTTGTCGGGCAGCGGCCGCAGGCTCTTGGTGAGCAGCACCGCCTCTTCCATCATCACATAGAGGTCACCCTTGCCCGACTTGTGCACCGGGCCACGCCCGGCGACGATATCGCCGATGTCCCAGCCCTTGATCTCCTCGAGCAGCTCGGCCGGCAGTCCCTTCTTGTCGACGTAGAGCTGAATCTGGCCGCTGACATCCTGAATAACGATAAAGGGACCACGCTTGCGCATGATACGGCCGGCCACACTGGCCTGGTGGCCCAGCGCCTCGAGCTCGGCCTTGTCCTTGTCACCCAGTGCCGCCTCGAGTTCGGCGGCCTGGCTGTCACGACGGAAATGGTTGGGGAAGGCGCTCTCGCCCTGGGCGGCGGCCCGCTCGCGGCGTGCCGCCAGCTTGGCGCGGCGCTCGGCGATCAAGCGGTTCTCTTCGTTCTGCGGGCTTTCCGCTGAGGGACTCTCGTTGGCCATATCGCTACCTGTTGGAAATCTCGAATACGAAAGCTGAGACGCATCTAGAGCCGTGCAAGCGACGCCGATACAAGCCGCCCCTCTGCGGAGAGCGGCATCGACTCGGGCCGATGGACATCTCGAGCAGAGGGGCGGGGGCGCGTCGGCGAGCGCAGCAGGCTATAGACCCTGTTTGAGGCTGGCGACGATAAACTGATCCAGATCGCCGTCCAGCACCTTGTCGCAGTTGCTGGTCTGTACACCGGTACGCAGGTCCTTGATGCGCTGATCATCCAGCACATAGGAGCGGATCTGGCTGCCCCAGCCGATATCGGACTTGGAGTCCTCGGCTTCCTGCTTGGCAGCGTTGCGCTTCTCCATCTCATGCTCCCACAGCCTCGCCTTGAGTTGTTTCATGGCGAAGTCGCGGTTGGCATGCTGGCTACGCTGGCTCTGACAGGCCACCACGATACCGGTGGGCTCATGGGTGATACGCACCGCCGAGTCGGTGGTGTTGACGTGCTGACCGCCGGCGCCGCTGGAGCGGTAGGTGTCGACGCGCAGGTCCGAGGGATTGATATCGACCTCGAAGCTGTCATCGATCTCCGGGGAGAGGAACACCGACGCGAACGACGTATGGCGGCGACCGCCGGAGTCGAAGGGGCTCTTGCGGACCAGGCGGTGCACGCCGGTCTCGGTGCGCAGCCAGCCGAAGGCATGATCACCCTGAATATGCAGGGTGGCCGACTTGATGCCCGCCACATCGCCGGCGGAGAGCTCGGTAATATCGGCCTTGAAGCCATGATGTTCGGCCCAGCGCAGGTACATGCGCAGCAGGATGTTCGCCCAGTCCTGGGCCTCGGTCCCGCCGGAACCGGCCTGGATATCGAGATAGGCGTTGTTCTCGTCCATCTCGCCGGAGAACATCCGCCGAAACTCGAGCTTCTCGAGGCTGGCATGGAAGTCCTGGAGCTCCTTCTCCACCTCGGCGACGGTGGCCTCGTCATCCTCCATCTCGGCCAGCTCCAGCAGGTCGCGACTATCGCCCAGCCCCTGGTCCAGCTCGTCGATGGTGGCCACGATGGTCTCGAGGGAAGCGCGCTCCTTGCCCAGCTTCTGGGCATAGTCCGGATCGTTCCAGACATTGGGGTCTTCCAGCTCGCGGGTAACTTCCTCTAGCCGATCCTTCTTTTCGGCATAGTCAAAGATACCCCCTCAGGACGTCTGTCCGCTCAGACAGGTCCTTGATGAGGTTGTGAATCGGATTGGTTTCCAGCATGGGGCGTCTCGCCTGAATTCGGGTGGACGTACGGCCGTCGCGGGCGGGCAGGAGTGCGGCCCGCGGCGGCACGGAAAAGACGGCCATTGTAGCGAAAGCCGCGGCGCGTCGCACCCATCCGCCCCGCTCGCACGACCCAGACGCGAAGACCCCGGCCAGGGCCGGGGTCTCTGTCCTGCGCCTGGCAGACTCTCGCTTAGAAGCGGTAGGTCAGCTGAGCGCCAAAGCCATGGGCTTCGTTCTTGTAGTCGGCGGCGTACGTGGCACCCCCAACCGGCACACCACCGGTTGCTGGACTTGCCAGGTGGTCAGCACGGGTCTGCTCAATACGAGTGGTGTGCTCGGTCAAGTAGGAGTAGGCGAAGTCGATGGTCAAGGCGTCGGTCGGCGTCCAGCCGGCTCCCAGCGAGAAGATGCGACGATCATCGGAGGGAATACGCACGCTGCGATGCCGGTCGTTGCTCGGGGTATCATCCAGCGTCAGGCCGGCACGCAGCACCCACTGCGGATTCAGCTGATACTCGCCACCCACCGCGAAGGCCCAGGCATTGCTGTAGTTCTGTGTCTCATCGGTAATTGTCGGGATGGTATCACCGGTGACACGAATCTCCTGGAACTTGCTCCAGCGCGACCAGGAGGCGCCGAACATCAACTTAAGACGGTCGGTCATCTGCTGAGTGACGGAGAAGTTGACGGTTTCGGGAGTGGTGAGATCGAGAGAGGCGTTGTCAGACCTGACGATATTGCCCATCGGGTCGATCGCCTTGAAGTCGCCCTCAAGCTCATACTCGACTTCGGAGCGATAGGTCAGTCCCAGGGTGGTCTCCGGCACCGGCCGATAGATGACACCCAGGTTATATCCCCAGGCCTCGTCGTCACCGTCGACACGTGCATCGACATCGCCCGCAGGATCATAGCTTTGAACACTGGGGATCTGACGGCGCAGCTCGCCTTCCACCTGGTTGTAGGTGATGCCGGCGCCGATCGACCACTGCTCATTGAAACGATAGGAGACCGTCGGCTGCGCGCTGACTACCGTGACCTCGGTGTAGTTGCCGAAGTAGCGCCCCTGGAAGTCATCCTCGTAGTCGGTCTTGGAGCCGAAGGGCGCGTAGACCCCGAAACCAAAGGCCAGCCTGTCATTGACCGGATGGGCATAGAAGGCGAAGGGCACCGCCTTGTTGCCGACCATATCGCCCTCATTACCGCCCGGTATGGATCCTGCCGGCACCTGAGTGCCATTCGGCATGCCACCCATGGCAACGCCAGAATCGACGTTACGTGTGGCGGTGACATTGCTGATATCGTTATTGACGACCAGATAGGTGGCACCGGCAGAGAGCTGGGCGCGATCCAGAAATGACATCCCCGCTGGGTTGCCGAAGACGATGGTGGCGTCATTGACGTTGGAGCTGCGCCCGGCATGGCCATAGCCCTGGCCGCTGACGCTCTGCTCGTTAAGCTGGAAGCCACCGGCCTGGGCCTGGCTGGCGAAGGCGGCGGCCGCCACGGCAGCGGCGAGGGTCAGGCGATTGAACTTGTTCTTCATGAGATCCATCCCTTGCGGTGCGGTTGTTGCGTTACGATTGTTACGTTGGCGCCGGTATTGCCTCTCCCCGGAGGCGGGCGCGTGCCCTCCCCTTTTCGCGTATGCCAACGCTCGTTTCAACCCCAAACGACCGTTTTAATGTCGAATACACTAATACTTTGGTCGCACAGCTGTTTGATGTTGTGAACTTTCAGTGGGTTACACAACACCTCACGGGATATGCCGCAACGACGCGCGCCCTGACTCGGGACGGCTTGACCCTTGGGTAACCCAAAGGTTTTACACTGCAGGCATGCCACTCTCGAGAGACACCGTCATGAAGGTCAGTGAACTGGCGAAGGGGGCCGGGGTTACCGCCGAGACCGTGCGCCACTATGTACGTGAAGGGCTTCTGCATCCCGAGCGCCACCCCGACAACGGTTACCAGCTATTCACCCAGGCCGACCTGGAGCGACTGCGCTTTATTCAGCGCGCCCGCACCCTGGGCTTCGGTGTGGCCGAGATACGCGAGATCCTCGACCACGCCGATCACGGCGACTCTCCCTGCCCCATGGTGCGCGACCTGCTGGCCAGTCGCCTGCCACAGATCCATGCGCGCATCGCCGAGCTTCAGGCGCTGGCCGAACGCATGGAGCAGGCACTGGAGACCTGGGCCGACATGCCCGATGGCACCCCGGACGGCCACAGCCTGTGCCGGCTGATCGAGAGCTTTCCCGAACCGCTGCGGGGCGATGCAAAGCGTCGCGCCGACGAGCACGCCCCAAAGGAGGAGCCATGAACGCCACCCTCGAACGCCAGATCCCCGGCATGAGCTGCCAGGGCTGCGTCAAGCGCATGCGCGAGGCGATTCAGGCCAAGGACCCGGACGCCGAGGTGGTCGGTGTGCCGGCGGAGAAACGCCTCACCGCGACCACCCGACTGGATGGCCAGACACTGGACCGTGTGTTGAGCGAAGCCGGCTATCCGGCGGAGGGGGCAGCGACATCCGGCGAAGAAGAGGCCCCTACCAGGCAAGCCGATGCTCCTGGCGGCGAGGCACCGGCCGAACCGGACGCTGGCAGCGGCGAGCGCGCAACCACTCGACGGCTCGCCATCGGCGGCATGACCTGCGCCAGCTGCGTGAAGAGCGTACAGCAGGTGCTGGAGCGCACCCCGGGCGTGGTCTCGGCCACCGTCAACTTCGGCACCCATACCGCCCAGGTACAGGGCAGCGCTACCGAGGAGGCGATGGTCCAGGCCGTGGAGTCAGTGGGCTATAGCGCCGCCCCCATCCACGACCTTCGCCAGGCCGAGGAGGCCAGAGCCCAGCGCAACCAGCGTGAGTATCGTCGCCTGCTGCGAGGCAGCGTCTGGTCACTGGCACTGGCCATCCCGCTGATGATCAGCATGTTCGTCTTCCACCCTCAGCCGGAGGGCGCAGGCCGACTCTTCTGGATGCTGATCGGCGGGCTGACGCTGGCGGTCATGGCCCTCCCCGGCCGCCACTTCTTCGTCAACGCCTGGAAGAACTTTCGACACCACCAGGCCAATATGGACACCCTGATCGCCATGGGAACCGGTACCGCCTGGGCCTACTCCATGGCGGTGGTGGCCTTCGCTCCCTGGCTGCCAGAGATGGCCCGCGGCATCTATTTCGAGGCCTCCTCGATGATCATCGGCCTGGTGCTGCTGGGTAACGCCCTGGAGCTGCGCGCCCGAGGACGTACCAGCGACGCACTGAAGCGCCTGCTCGACCTGCAGAGCCGCACCGCACGCGTGATCCGTGACGGCGAGGAGCGTGAGGTCGAGATCGATGAGGTGCGCGAAGGTGACCATATCCGCGTGCGCCCCGGCGAGCGCCTGCCGGTGGATGGCGAGGTGATCGAGGGCCAGAGCCATATCGACGAGTCGATGCTCACCGGCGAGCCCCTTCCGGTCAGCAAGGCGCAGGACGATGAGGTAAGCGCCGGTACCGTCAACGGCAAGGGTTCGCTGGTCTATCGCGCCACCCGCGTCGGCGCCGACACTCGCCTGGGACGCATCACCGAGCAGGTGGCCAGCGCCCAGAACTCGCGCCCCCCCATCGGCCAGCTGGCCGACAGAATATCGAGCATCTTCGTGCCTTCGGTGATGATCATCGCCGTGCTTACCGCCCTGGTCTGGTACAACGTCGGCGCCGAGCCGCGGATATTGCATATGCTGGTGACCGCCACCACGGTGCTGATCATCGCCTGCCCCTGCGCCCTGGGCCTGGCCACGCCGATCTCCACCATGATCGGTGTGGGCAAGGCCGCCGAGCACGGCGTACTGGTCAGAAGCGGTGACGCCCTGCAGACGGCCAGCCGCCTCACCACCCTGGTGGTGGACAAGACCGGCACCCTCACCGAGGGCAAGCCGCGGGTCACCGAGACCCATTTTTTCTCAGACGCGGGCCTCGCTGGCGACGACGCGAAGCAACTCGGCCTGGTAGCGGCCCTGGAGCGTGGTTCGGAGCACCCCCTGGCCGCGGCTCTGCTGGCCTATTCTGAGGAACGGGCCGAGGAGGCCGTTGCCGAACCCGCCGAGATCAAGAACTTCGAAAGTGTCACCGGGGGCGGGGTCAAGGCCGACACCCTAGACGGCAGGGCACTGCTGCTGGGCAATGCTCGACTGCTGGAGGAGGCCGGTATCGACCTCGGCAAGGCACGTCACAGCGCCGAGGAGCTGGAGAGGAAAGCACGCACCGTGGTCTACCTGGCGGTGGACGGCAGCCTCACGGCGCTATTCGGCATCAGCGACCCGCTACGCCACGACACCGTCGAGGCGGTCAAGCGCCTGCAGGACGACGGCCTAAAGGTGGTGATGCTGACCGGCGACAACAGGCACACCGCCGCCGCCATTGCGGCGGAGGTCGGGATCGATGACTTCCGCGCCGGCCTGCTGCCCGAGGACAAGCACGCCGAGATCGAGCGCCTGCAGGGTAAAGGCGAGGTGGTCGGCATGGTCGGCGACGGCATCAACGACGCCCCGGCCCTGGCCCAGGCCGATGTCGGCTTCGCCATCGGCCAGGGCACCGATGTGGCCATCGAGAGCGCCGGCATCACCCTGGTACGCGGCTCGCTGCATGGCGTGGCCGCCGCCATCGAGATCAGCCGCGCGACGCTTGCCAATATCAAGCAGAACCTGGTGGGCGCCTTCGGCTACAACACCCTGGGCATCCCCATCGCCGCCGGGGTGCTCTACCCCATCACCGGCACCCTGCTGTCGCCGATGATCGCCGGGGCGGCGATGTCGCTCTCCTCGATCACCGTGGTCAGCAACGCCAACCGGCTGCGGCTGTTCAGCCCCTCCGGCGAGTCCGGGGGCGGCGAAGAGAACAGCAGCCAGCACAAGGAGACTACGTCATGAGCTGGATCGTCAACCTGGCAGGACTCGCCCTGATCGGCCTGATCGCCTGGTGGTTCTGGGGCAGCGGCTGAGCCGCTGCCGTCTCAGCTGACCCCCATATAGCGCCCCGGCTTGTGGTTCAGCGCGATGATCAGGTTGAGCGCCACCGCCCCGAGTACCGACAGCCCCACCCGGTCGGCCGGCAGCAGCGCCAGGCCGACCAGCATGATGACCCCGTCGATCGCCAGCTGCACATAGCCGGCACGCAGCCCATAGCGATCCTGGAGATAGAGCACCAGGATATTGACCCCGCCGAGGCTGGCGCGGTGGCGAAACAAGATCAGCATGCCGATGCCGATCAGGCAGCCGCCCATCAGCGCTCCATAGAAGGGTGCCAGCGAATCGATGCTGATCCAGCGGCCGGTAAGCTCGGAAAACAGCGACACCAGCCCGATGGCGGCGAAGGTACGCAATGTGAACGACCAGCCCATGCGCTTGATGGCCAGCCAGTAGAACGGCAGATTGATCAGGAAGAACCAGACGCCGAAGGACCAGCCGGTAGCGTACTGCAGCAGGAAGGCCATGCCAGCGGTGCTGCCGGTGAGCAGCGTGGCCTGGGTGTAGAAGGCCACCCCGAGGGCCACGAACAACGTACCGAGCAGCAGTGCCAGGGCGTCCTCATAGGGACGATGCGGGGATGAGGGGGATACCTGGGGCTCCATCGCGACTCTCTGGGTCAGGAAAGGGGACGCGACGCAGTGTATCGAAGCGCCGCCCCCGGCGCCTGCCTGGATTCGATGTCTCAGCCCTGCTCGGCGTGTTCGATCATCAGCTGCAGGTTCTCGCGACCCCGCCAGCGATTGCGGTTGAGCTTGTAGGCACAGCGCAGCCGATCACCCACGCCGAAGGCCGGCACCTCGCCAGGCGTCAGTGCCCGGAACCAGATCGCCCGATGGGTTACCGCCCCCAGTGATAGCTCCAGCATCAGGTGAGTGCCGTCGGCACCCACCGGGCGCAGGCGCTCGACGACAAACTCGCCCTGAAACAGCGGCGGATCGAACTCACGACCGAAGGGCCCTACCGCCTGCAGCTCCTCGAGGGTCGCGAGGCTCAGCTGCTCGGGGGCCAGGTCACCATCGGTCAGGATCCTGGGATAGAGCTCGGCCTCGCCCAGCTGTTCGGCAACCGCCGTTAGAAATGCGGCCTTGAAGGCATCGAGCCGCTCGGCGGGCACGCCGACGCCGGCAGCCCCACGATGACCTCCGAAACGCGGCAACGCCTCGGGGGCAAGCTCGAAGGTGCGCTGCAGGGCATCGCGCAGATGCAGCCCCTCGATGGAGCGCCCCGAACCGGTCAGCATGCCGGGGGCGGCCGCCAGCGTAAGCACCAGCGCCGGGCGGCCGTAGGCCTGCACCAGCCTGGAGGCGACGATGCCCTGCACCCCCGCATGCCCATCCTCCAGAAAGACCACGACGGCCGGCTCGTTGGCGCTCAGCGCCGGCATCGCCAGCGCTCGCGCCTCCTCGGTCATGTCGGCCTCGATCGCCTTGCGAGACTGGTTATCCTGATCCAGCGTGTCCAGGTGCCGCGCCGCCGAGACATCATCCGCCGCCAGCATGAAGTGCAACGCGGCATAAGGGTCATCGAGGCGCGAACGAGCGTTGATCCGCGGCCCCATCTGGAACCCCAGGGTCTCGGCGTCGAAGGGCACGCTATCGGCGCCCAGCCGCTGCGCCATGGCTCGCCAGCAGGCCGCCTCCATGCGGTTGATCAACGCCAGACCGTGGGTTACCACCGCGCGGTTGGCGGGGCTGCCCCCCAGGGAGACACAGTCCGCCACGGTGCCCAGCGCCACATAGGAGAGCCAGGGCGAGAGCTTGGGCGTCGCCTGGGCCAGCACCCCCCACTCGATCAACACGCTGCGGGTCAGCGACATGACCAGCCAGGCCACCATGCAGCCGGCGATGGTCGGGTCGGGGTAGTCGCAGTCGTCGCGAGTCGGGTTGACCACGGCATGCGCCGAGGGCGGTGGCCCCTCCACCGGCAGCGCGTGGTGGTCGCTGACCACCACGTCGATGCCCTGGGCCGCCAGGCGTGCGATACGCGGCTCGTCGCTGCTGCCACAGTCGGCGGTAATCACCAGGCTGGGCCGCGGCTTGAGGGCCAGGGCTCGCTCCACCAGCGGCAGACTGATGCCGTAGCCGTCATGGATACGATGACCAATCAGGCTGTGCAGCTTCGCCTCCGGCACGCCGAACAGCTCGTGCAGGGTGCGCCGAATCACCACATGGGAGGTGATGCCGTCGACATCGTAGTCGGTCAGGATGCCGATATGCTCGCCGTCGACCACCGCCTGAGCGATGCGCTCGGCGGCACGCCGGCCATCGGCCAGCTTCTCGGGGTGGGCCAAATGTCGCAGGCTGGGCGAGACCAGCGGATCAAGCTCCCCCCGATAGCCCGGCAGACGCCCGGCCAGCACCCGAGCCTGAAGCTCGCTGAGCCCTTCTCGCTGGGCGCGAGCATAGAGCGCGGCATCCCGGGGCCGCGGCAGGATGCGCGGCCTCAGGCGCTCGTTCAGATCGTTGGGGTCGCGTATGGCGTTCAAGCCAGGCTCCTGCGGGTTATCGCGGACGGTTGAGTAGAGGTAACAGCTCGCTCGGGGCTGATCCGGCGACAGGCCTGTTCGGGGGCGCTGTGAATACCTCCCTGTACGCTACTTTTTCCTTCCCTGGAAAAAGACCCCCTCCAGACCTGTCCCCGGCGCCCCTCGCTACTTACGCTTCCGACTTCCGGCTTCCGACCTCAGCGGCGATTCTCGGCGACGAACCGTTGCACCGCAGAAAGCTCCGCCGGCAACACCGTGTAGCGCTCCTCACGCTCCAGCAGGTCGTCCATATGCGGCGGCAGCGGTACCCCCGGGAAACCGGCCTTGACCACCGCCTCGGCGAACTTGGCCGGGTGCGCGGTGGCCAGGGTGATCATCGGTACGCTCTCGTCACCCCGTTCGCGCTCGGCGGCGCGGTAGCCGGTGGCGGTGTGCGGGTCGAGGATCTCCTGGGTGCGATGGTGCGCCTCGCGGATCACCTCCAGAATGGTGCTGTCATCGACGCTGTGGCTGGCGAAGCGCTTACGCAGGCGCGATAGCGGTGCCTCGGCCAGGGCCGTGGGCTCGGCCTGGAAGCGCTCAAGCAGGGCATCCACGGCCTTGCCGTCGCGATCATACGCCTCGAACAGCAGGCGCTCGAAGTTCGAGGAGACCACGATATCCATGGAGGGCGCGAGCGTGGCCACCAGCTCCTTCTTCGAGAAGTCGTTGGCGGCCAGGGTGCGGTGCAGGATGTCGTTGGCGTTGGTCGCGATCACGAAGCGCTCGACCGGCAGGCCCATGCGATAGGCCATGTAGCCGGCGAAGACATTGCCGAAGTTGGCCGATGGCACACAGAAGCTCACCTTGCGCTGGGGCGCTCCCAGGGCCACGGCGGAGGCCACGTAGTAGACGATCTGGGCCATGATGCGCGCCCAGTTGATGGAGTTCACCGCCACCAGCCGGGTACCGTTCAGGAAGTCCTGGTCGGCGAAGCTCGCCTTGACCATCGCCTGGGCGTCGTCGAAGTTGCCCTCGATGGCGACGTTGAAGACGTTGTCCGCCAGCACCGTGGTCATCTGGCGACGCTGCACCTCCGAGACCCGATTGTGCGGATGGAGGATAAAGATATCGAGGTTGTCGCAGTGGCGGCAGCCCTCGATGGCCGCCGAGCCGGTATCGCCAGAGGTCGCCCCCATGATCACCGCCCGCTCGCCACGCTTCTTGAGGAAGTGGTCGAGGATGCGACCCAGCAGCTGCAGGGCGACATCCTTGAAGGCCAGGGTCGGGCCGTGGAACAGCTCGAGCAGAAAGTGGTTGGCGTCGAGCTGATTGAGCGGCACCACGGCATCGTGACTGAAGGTGGCATACGCCTCCTTCACGATCCCGCGGAAGGTCTCGTCATCGATCTCGCCGTTGACGAAGGGCTTCATCACCCGGAAGGCGATCTCGGCATAGGAGAGACCGGCCATGGCCGCCAGCTCATCCTGCGAAAGCTCGGGCACATGCTCGGGCACGTAGAGGCCACCATCACTGGCCATGCCGGTAAGCACGACCTCCTCGAAGGAGAGTGCGGGCGCCTGCCCGCGGGTACTGATATAGCGCATGGGTTATTCCTGCTCGTCCAGGGATTCGACGCGAATCCGGGTCACCGGTCCGGCGACATCGGACATGGACTCGATCTGGCGAATCGCCTCGTTCATGCTCTTCTCGGGGGTGCGGTGAGTCAGCAGAATGATCGGCACCAGTTCACCCTCGGTGGCCTCCTTCTGGATCAGCGCCTCGATGGAGATGCCCTGCTCGGAGAGAATGGTCGCCACCCGCGCCAGTACGCCGGGGCGATCCACCGCCAGCAGCCGCAGGTAGTAGGCGGTGGTGATCTCCTCCATGGGCATGATCGGCAGCTGACTGACGTCCTCGCTGATGCCGCTGAAGGCCAGGTAGGGCACCCGGTAGTGGTGATCGGTGGCGATATCACGGGCCACATCGAGCAGGTCGGCCACCACCGCGGAGGCGGTGGGCTCGGCCCCGGCGCCGGCGCCGTAGTAGAGGGTCGGCCCCACGGCATCGCCCATCACGGCGATGGCATTCTTGACGCCATGCACGTTGGCCAGCAGGCGCTCCTTGGGGATCAGCGTGGGGTGCACACGCAGCTCCAGGCCCTGCTCGGTCCGCTTGGAGATCCCCAGGTGCTTGATCACGTAGCCCAGGTTGTCGGCCTGCTCCACATCCTCGGCGGTGACCCGGGAGATGCCCTCGGTATAGGCCTTCTCGAACTGCAGCGGTACCCCATAGGCGATGGAGGCGAGGATGGTCAGCTTGTGCGCGGCGTCGATGCCCTCGACATCGAAGGTCGGATCGGCTTCCGCATAGCCGAGCGCCTGGGCCTCGGCGAGAACATCCTCGAAGGCCCGCCCATCGTCGCGCATATGGGTCAGGATATAGTTGCCGGTACCGTTGATGATCCCCGCCACCCACTCGATGCGATTGGCGCCAAGCCCCTCACGCAGCGACTTGATCACCGGGATGCCGCCGGCCACCGCGGCCTCGAAGGCCACGATCACGCCCTTCTCGTGAGCGGCCGCGAAGATCTCGTTGCCATGCACCGCGATCAGCGCCTTGTTGGCGGTGACCACGTGCTTGCCATTCTCGATGGCGGCAAGCACCAGCTCACGCGCCACGTCATAGCCACCGATCAGCTCCACCACCACGTCGACGTTGGGGTTGCTGGCCACTTCGAAGATATCGGCGGTCGTGTCGATGCCGGTGAGGTCACACTCGGGGTTGGGGGTGCGATAGGCGACCTGCTCGATGGCAATCGGTCGCCCGGCCCGCCGGGTAATATCGTCGGCGTTGCGAGTCAGCACGTTGAAGGTTCCGCCACCGACGGTCCCCAGCCCACAGATTCCTACTCTCACCGGTTTCAATGTATTACTCCTGCTCGTGTGTCCGAGTTCGTTATATAGCGTGTCGTGTCCAGATGGCTCGGCGGCCCGCCACCGGGGCGGGCCAGGGCGCTCGGCCACCATCGCCTGGCCTGCAGGCGTGCGGACAGAGCGGGATGCCCTACTCGTCGAGCCCCAGCATAGCGGCCAGACGCTCGGCGGGCACATAGCCCGGTACCAGGCGGCCGTCAGGCAGCACAATGGCCGGCGTCCCCTGAACGCCAAGCTCGAGTCCCAGATGATACTGTGACTCGACCGGATTGTCGCAGTCCGCGGCGGTCGAAAGCGAATCCCCCCGCTTGGCGGCACTCATCGCCTCGGCGGGGTTGTCGGCACACCACACCTGCTGCATGGTACGCGCGCCCTGGCCGCTCATGCCGCTACGCGGGAAGGCCAGGTAGTGCACATCGATCCCCAGCTCGTTGAGCCGCGGCACCTCTTCGTGAAGCTGCTGGCAGTAGGGGCAGGTGGTATCGGTGAACACCATCACACTGGCGCGGCTCTGGGCTCCGCGGAAGATCACCCGTTCGGATTCCGGTACCTGGCTCAGACGCTCGGCACGCTCGGCGTTGCGACTCTGCTCGCTCAGGTTCACCAGCCCCTGCTCGCCATTGCGGTAGAGGTCGCCCACCAGAAAGTGCTCGCCTTGCGCGTCGCTGTAGAAGCGCTCGCCGGTCTCCAGGCGCACCTCGAAGAGCCCCTCCATCGGCGCCTCGCGAACGCTGCGCACCGGCATCGCCTGGCCACTGACCGAAAGCCGCTCGGCAAGACGCTCGGCCTCACCCTGCTGGGCCAAGGCTTGCGTCGAGAGCAGCATGGCCATAGGCGCGGCGGACAGCCCGAGAAGAAGGAGCCGGGAAAGGGTCGTCATGATTCATCCTCGTGGGTGGTGATCGGCATGCAGGCGCTCCAGGCGCGCCTGGGCCACATGGGTATAGATCTGGGTAGTGGAAAGGTCACTATGACCTAGCAGCAACTGTACGACACGCAGATTGGCACCATGATTCAACAAGTGGGTAGCGAATGCATGGCGCAGGGTATGGGGCGACAGCGAGCGCTCGATGCCGGCCACCCTGGCGTGATGCTTGATCCGGTACCAGAAGGCCTGTCGGGTCAGCGGGCGGTCGTCACGCCCCGGAAAGAGCGCAGGCCGCATGACATCATGCATCAAGGCACCACGCGCGGTGCGCAGATAGCGCGTGACCCAGTGAACGGCTTCCTCGCCCAGAGGCACCAGGCGGTCCTTGTCACCCTTGCCGCGCACCCTGACCACTCCCTGGCGCAGATTCACGGCATCGGTGGTCAGTCCCACCAGCTCAGAGACGCGTAGTCCCGTGCCATAAAGCACCTCCAGCATGGTGCGGTCACGAAGCCCCAGATCCGTCGTCACATCCGGTGCCGCAATCAACCGCTCCACCTCGGCCTCCTCCAGGGTCTCGGGCAGGCTGGGTTGCACCCGGGGCAACCTGACCTCGGCCAGCGGGTCACGCTCGATGCGCCCCGTCTCCAGCGCCCAACGATAGAAGCGACGCAGACTGGAGAGCAGGCGCGCATTGCTGCGCAGCCGATAGCCGGCCGCACGCCGCGCATCGAGCCAGGCCGGCAGGCTCCTGGCATCTGGCGAGAGCAACCCCTCGCCAAGCCCGGCAAGGTGCGCCGCCCAGGCAGTCAGGTCGCGGCGGTAGGCAGCCAGCGTATGCTCGCTGACCCCCTGCTCCAGCCACAGGGCATCGAGAAAGGTATCGATCACGGCTGTCTCGTCGGCCCCACTCATGAGATTCTCCGGCTGGCATGCCATATAAAAGGAAACCCCGCCCCGCGAGAGCGGTGACGGGGTTTGTCGATCGAGCCGGGGCAATGCCCCGACCCGAAGACTCGGAGGCCTTGGCCTCAGGCCAGCTTTTCCTTGATGCGTGCAGACTTGCCGCTGCGCTCACGGAGGTAGTAGAGCTTGGCCTTGCGCACGTCACCGCGACGCTTGACGCTGATGGAGTCGACCAGCGGGCTGTAGGTCTGGAAGGTACGCTCGACACCCACACCGTGAGAGATCTTGCGCACGGTGAAGGCGGAGTTCAGGCCGCGGTTACGCTTGCCGATCACCACGCCTTCGAAGGCCTGGAGACGCTCACGGCTGCCTTCCTTGACCTTGACCTGGACGATAATGGTGTCGCCGGGGGCAAAGGTCGGGATCTCCTTGCTCATCTGCTCGGCTTCGAGCGCCTGGATCACCTTGTTCTTGCTGCTCATGACAATGACTCCTTGATAACGTTGACTCATCGATCGCCTGGGTTGCCGATGAATCGTGATCCCGGCGCTCGAATGTTCTCGAGAGCGCGGGAGATAATGGGTGACGCGGGGCAGTGAGTTCGTGAGTTCGATCGCTCAGCGCTCCCGCACCTCCGCCTGCCCTATCTGGCGGGCAAAGCGTGCTCCTCGAGGAACTCCTGCAACAGCTTGCGTTGCTCCTTGTTCAACTCCCTGCCCTCGAGCAGGTCGGGGCGTCGCTGCCAGGTACGCCCAAGAGACTGCTTCAGCCGCCAGCGCCGAATGGCACCGTGATTGCCGCTGAGCAGGACTTCCGGCACCCGACGCCCGTCGATCACCTCGGGGCGAGTGTAGTGCGGGCAGTCCAGCAGTCCTTCGTTGAAGGAGTCCTCGACCGCGGAATCCTGATGACCCAGCACTCCGGGCACCAGCCTTGCCGCGGCATCGATCAGTACCATGGCCGGCAGCTCGCCGCCGCTCAACACATAATCACCGATCGACCACTCTTCATCGATGTCGCTCTCCACCACGCGCTCATCGATGCCTTCGTAACGCCCCGCCACCACGACCAGTGGCGGCCCGGCCGCCAGCTCCCGAGCCCCGGCCTGATCGAGCCGTCGCCCCTGGGGCGACAGATAGACCACCCTGGGACGCTGCCCGGTGGCCTGCTCGGCCCTGGCTTTGGCCGCATGAATCGCCGCGCGCAGGGTATCGACCTTCATCAACATCCCTGGCCCGCCGCCATAGGGGCGATCGTCCACGGTGCGATGCCTGTCGATGGCAAAGTCGCGAGGATTCCAGACCTCCAGCGCCACATGCCCCTTCTCGACTGCTCGACCGGTAACGCCGTAGCGCGTGATCGCCTCGAACATCTCCGGAAACAGCGAGACGACCCCGACCCACATATCGGCCACCCGTTCGGGTGCCGGAGAGTCAGCCGTCATCGAATCGGATTCCTTCAAAACTCGGGATCCCAGTCGACGTGCATCACGCCATCTTCGAGATCCACCTCGAGGATCACCTCTTCGGGCAGGAACGGCAGCAGTCGCTCGCGGGCATCAATGGCGTCCGCCTCGAGACTTCCCTTCACGACCATGACATCATTGGCGCCGGTCTCGAAGAGATGGTCGATACGGCCCAGCACGCTGCCATCACGGGTCACGACCCGCAGGCCTTCCAACTCGTGCCAGTAGAAATCGTCGCCGCTGAGCTCGGGCAGCTCTGCCTTGGACAGCACGATCTCTGCGCCGGCCAGCGCTTCGGCGGCCTCGCGGGAGTCGCAGCCTTCGAGCTGGGCCACCAGACCCTTGCCGTGGCGACGCCCCTGCACCAGTCGACAACGCTTCAGCGCCTCGCCCTGACGCACCACCCACTCGGGGTAGTCGAGGATGCCCTCCATGGGGCTGGTGTACGAATACACCTTGAGCCAGCCCTTAACGCCATAGGGGCTGGTCAACTTTCCCAGCACCACATGATCGTCGGCGGGCTGAGCCTTTGCAGATTCGCTCATCGACGACCTCGGAACCGAGACAATCATCGCATCAGACCTCAGGCCTGCTTGCGAGCTTCCTTGACCAGCTCGGCAACACGGCCGGAGAGCTGGGCACCCTGGCTCTGCCAGTGGGTGACACGGTCGAGATCAACACGCAGACGCTCTTCCTGACCACGGGCAACCGGGTTGAAGAAGCCGAGACGCTCGATGAAACGGCCATCACGGGCGTTGCGGGAATCGGTAACGGTCAGGTGGTAGAAGGGACGCTTCTTGGCGCCACCACGAGCCAGACGAATGGTAACCATGGCCTATTAAGTCCTTCGGTTGATTGGGATTCGTTCACGACGATGACCGCGACACTCGCGGTCCTGTCAGTCAAGACGCAGCATTCTACGGAAAACAGTCCCGCTTGGGAACCTTTTTCGGGCTTATCGCCAGGGCTTGCCACCGGGGCCGCCCATTCCCCCCATGCCACCCATGCCGCCGGGGCCAGCGCCGCCCATCATGCCGGACATGCCACGCATCATGTTCTGCATACCACCCTTCTTGCCCGCCTTCTTCATCATCTTCTGCATCTGCTTGTGCTGCTTGAGCAGACGATTCAGATCGGGCACCTGCAGGCCGGCACCGGCGGCGATGCGCCGCTTGCGCGAGCCGTTGATGATCTCGGGCTTGCGACGCTCCTGGGGCGTCATGGAGTTGATCAGCGCCTCGAGCTTGCCCATCTCCTTCTCGGGGCCGGGCCCCTGAGCCATCTCGGCCATCTGCCCCATGCCGGGCAACTTGCCCAGCAGACCGCCCATACCGCCCATCTTCTTGAGCTGCTGGAGCTGGTCGCGGAAGTCCTCGAGATCGAAGCCCTGGCCCTTCTTGACCTTCTTGGCCAGTTTCTCGGCCTTGCCCTTGTCGACGCTGCGCTCGGCCTCCTCGATCAGCGACAATACGTCGCCCATACCGAGGATGCGCGACGCCACGCGATCCGGATGGAAGGGCTCGAGGGCGTCGACCTTCTCGCCAACGCCCATGAACTTGATCGGCTTGCCGGTGATATGACGCACCGAGAGCGCCGCACCACCACGCGCATCGCCGTCGGCCTTGGTCAGGATCACCCCGGTCAGCGGCAGCGCCTCATGGAAGGCCTTGGCGGTATTGGCGGCATCCTGGCCGGTCATGGCGTCGACGACGAACAGCGTCTCCTGAGGTGAGACCGCCTTATGCAACGCCTGGATCTCGGCCATCATCGCCTCATCGATGGCAAGGCGACCGGCGGTATCCACCAGCACCACATCGTGGAACTGGATCTTGGCATGCTTGATCGCCGCCTCGGCGATAGCGACAGGCTGCTGGTCGGAGCGCGACGGGAAGAAGTCGACCTCGACCTCCTTCGCCAGGGTCTCGAGCTGGTCGATGGCCGCCGGGCGGTAAACGTCGGCAGAGACCACCAGCACCTTCTTCTTCTCGCGCTCGCGCAGATAGCGCGCCAGCTTGGCCACCGAGGTGGTCTTGCCCGCGCCCTGCAGGCCGGCCATCAGCACCACCGCCGGCGAGCCCTTGAGGGTCAGCCCCTCGTTGGCCTCGCCCATGGTCGCTTCCAGCTCCTGCTGGACGATCTTGACGAACTGCTGACCGGGCGAGAGGCTCTTGGAAACTTCCTGACCCACGGCGCGTTCGCGCACGCGGTCGATAAAGTCCTTGACCACCGGCAGGGCGACATCCGCCTCGAGTAGCGCACGGCGCACCTCGCGCAGGGTGTCCTTTACATTGTCCTCGGTCAGGCGAGCCTGACCCTTGATCGACTTGAGCGTCTGCGACAGGCGCTCGCTGAGATTCTGAAACATTGGCCTCTCCACGTGTGCGATGGCCTGAAGGTTGGGGGCGATTATACGCGCTGTGGCCGCGAGTCTCCATGCACCACGTCCTGACCCAGACTCCAAGGCCTGTGCGCCAGCCGGGTGATTGGGTATAGTAACCGCACTGATGCCACCCTTATGCTGACCACTTTCACAAGCGCACGGATCGCAACCCATGCAGGCGCTCGCCCTGGCCGTAATGGCCTCTCTCTTCTATCTCGCCGCCGCCTCCTGGCAGGGACTGACTCTGGTTCGCCGGGTAGCGCCACAGCCGATGCTGGTACGCGGCCTGTCGCTGCTTGGCCTGCTCTGCCACCTGCCACTGGTCGTCAGCCTGTTCGGTCATGATGCTCAGGTACTGCCGGGGCTCTACACCAGCATGATCCTGATCAGTGCCATGGCGGTGGCGGTACTGCTGGGTGTCAGCCTGTTCAAGCCGGTACTGGGTGCCGCCGTCGGCGTACTGCCGATGGCAGGCCTTGCGCTGTTGCTGGCTGCCACGGTACCGGCACCACCCCCGGCCGAGGCACTCTCTCCCGGTGTCGCCCTCCATGCCATCAGCTCCCTGTTGGGATTCGCGGTGCTGGCCATCGCCGCCGTGCAGGCCATCCTGCTCGGTCTGCAGAACCGCGCCCTGCGCCACCACCACATCCGCGGAATTGTCCAGGCCCTGCCCCCGCTCACCTCCATGGAGCGGTTGTTGTTTGAGTTGATCTGGGCAGGCATGGCACTGCTGACCCTGGCGATCCTCAGCGGCTTCGTGTTCCTCGACAACATGTTTGCCCAGCACCTGGCTCACAAGACGATCCTCTCGTTGGCTGCCTGGGTGATCTTCGCCATCCTGCTGTTCAGCCACCACCGCCTGGGCTGGCGCGGCATGCGTGCCGTGCGTTGGACCCTTGGCGGCTGCGCCGTTCTGGTAGCGGCTTACTTTGGTAGCCTCTTCGTTCTGGAAGTGCTGCTCAACCGCGGCTGAGCGGCCCTTCTGATACCTTGACACCGCGCGCCCACCTCCCGTCAAATCGAGCCTGACCCGCGACCGAGGACTCTTCGACTTGAGCGACGACTTCCCATTGGGATTGCTGTTCGGCCTGCTGTTCCTGCTTGTCTGCCTGTCTGCCTTCTTCTCGAGCTCCGAGACCGGCATGATGTCGATCAACCGCTACCGCCTCAGCCACCGGGTCAGCAGTGGGGAGGCACGGGCCCAACGTGTCGCCAGACTACTGGCTCGCCCCGACCGGCTGATCGGCGTGATCCTGATCGGCAACAACTTCGTCAACAACCTGGCGGCCTCCATCGCCACCATCATCGCCATTCATTTTCTTGGCGACGTTACCGGCCCGGCCGTCGCCACCGCCGCATTGACCATCACCATCCTGATTTTCGCCGAGGTCACCCCCAAGACTTATGCAGCGGTGAAGCCGGAGCGCATCGCCTTCCCTGCTTCGCTGGTGCTCGAGCCACTGCTCAAGCTGCTCTACCCGCTGGTGTGGCTGGTCAATGTGATCTCCAATGGTCTGCTGCGGCTGATCGGCGTGCGCAGCATCGATGGGGATGGCGACAATCTGACCCGCGATGAACTGCGCACCGTGGTTCACGAGGCGGGCACCCTTATCCCTCACCGCCACCAGGCGATGCTGCTCTCCATCCTCGATCTCGAGAACGTCACCGTGAACGACATCATGGTGCCGCGCCACGAGGTGATCGGCATCAACCTGGACGATGATCTCGACGAGATCCTCACCCAGATCCGCACCAGCCAGCACACCCGGCTGCCGGTCTACAAGGGCGACATCAACAACATCATCGGCCTGCTGCACCTGCGCAATGCGGCACGCTTCCTATCCCGCGGCGAAGTGACCAAGGCCGCCATCGTCCAGGAGGCTCGTGAGCCCTACTTCATCCCCGAGTCCAATCCGCTGCACACCCAGCTGCTCCACTTTCAGCAGCAGAAGCGGCGTATCGGCATCGTGGTGGACGAGTATGGCGATGTGGAGGGCCTGGTGACCCTGGAGGATATCCTCGAGGAGATCGTCGGCGAGTTCACCACCGGGGTAGCAGGCATGCAGGAGGATATCCGGCACCAGGAGGACGGCAGCGTGGTGATAGAGGGCACCGCCAATAT
The DNA here is from genome assembly GCF_004347715.1 of Halomonas marinisediminis. Taxonomy (NCBI): domain Bacteria; kingdom Pseudomonadati; phylum Pseudomonadota; class Gammaproteobacteria; order Oceanospirillales; family Halomonadaceae; genus Halomonas; species Halomonas marinisediminis. Next base: position 26,004 of record NZ_SLTR01000019.1, read on the forward strand.
CCGCGACATCAACAAGTCGCTGGGCTGGCAACTGCCTACCGACGGCCCCAAGACGCTCAATGGCTTGATCCTCGAACACCTTGAGGGGTTTCCGGAGGGCCCGACCTCGCTACAGGTGGGCGACGTGCGCATGGAGATCCAGGCGGTGCGTGACAACCTGATCACCGCGGCACGCTGCTGGCTGGCCCCGCGGTGAGCGCGACGCCAGGCACATGCCTCTAGCGACTCTGGGTCTGGTGTTCGACCGCCGGCTGGATCGAGGCATCCCCAACGCACTTGAGCTCCCGAACTCTGGCCTCCAGCTGGCAACGAGTCGCCGCCCCGGGAGAGAGCGGCTCGCCGAGCTGCAGCACCACTCGGGCGCGGAAACGTCGCGGTCGCTGACTCAGCGCACGACCGTGGCAGTGAGAGGTCCATGAGCCCCAGAGCCCGGAGAGGCTCGCGGGAATCACCGGCACCGGATCACGGGCGAGGATCAGCTCCAGGCCACGGCGAAACCCCTGCACCTCGCCATCCATTGTCAGACGCCCCTCCGGAAACAGCATCACCACCTCGCCATCGCGCAGCGCCCGACTCACCTCCTCCATCGCCCGGCGCAGAGTGCCTGGATCGCTGCGCTCCGACTCAACGGGAATCGCCCCCACCAGCCGGAACAGCCAGTTGAGCCAGGGTGAATCATAGATCGGCTTGTCCATCAGAAAGCGCAGTGGTCGCGGGCTCGCGCCACCCAGCACCAGGGCATCCATGAAACTGACGTGGTTGCACACCACCAGGGCCGCCCCACGCTCGGGAAGGTGCTCGAGCCCCGTCAGGCGCAGCCGATAGAGCAGGCGAACCAGCAGATAGACCAGCAGGCGTACCGCCGGGCGCGGCGCCCGAATGATCCGCCAGACGAGACACAGCGCCACACAGGCGATCAGGAACCAGCTAAACGCTGTCACGACGACACCTATCTGGCCCTCAGGCCGGCGAGGATGGTGTCGAGCAGCTGGTCGAGCAGCTCCCCCACTTCCAACTGCTGGCCCTGCCAGTAGCCCAGCCGCTCGTTAAGGCCCAGCTGTACCAGGCCATGCACGCTGCCCCAGAGGGTGCGCCCCAGCCGGCGCGCCTCGAGATCATCCAGGGCCGGCTGGTACTCCTTGAGAGTGGCTTCGACACGCAGGAAGAGCGCCTCGATCATCTCGTTCTGGCGCTGGTCCAGCTCTCCCTCCTGGGCCAGCGGGAAGTCGAACAGCAGCTGCCAGCGATACGCTTCGCGCTGGGCAAACTGCCAGTAGGCACGCGCCAGGGCGCGCAACCGCTCCTCCGGTGCTGCCTGGCCGGCCAGCGGCTCGACCACCTCGCGCAGATGCCCAAGGGTTTCGATGTTGACGTGCTGCAGGAGGTTGTGAAAGCTGCCATAGAGCTTGAGCAGGGTACTGGGCGCGCACCCCACCTCGCGAGCCAGCGCACGCAGTGACAGGCCGTGTACCGAGTTGCCCTGCAACCAGGCATCACAGGCCGCCATTACCTGGGCATGAAGCGCCTCGGGGGCATGTTGTCTGGGACGAGCCATCGAGTTCCTCGCGTGCCGAAGCAGGCAGTTGCGTGAAGGTCCCCAAGGATAGCGCACATCGAACACTGTTTTCGATAGCCATGTTACCCTGACACTCCCCAGACTCGGAGATTCCATGGCCGGCCGACTGCATATCGCCCCGATCGACATCAGCCAGCTCGTGCCCGACCTGGTGATGGAGACGCCCCTCTTGACCGGTGCCAACCTGGCCCCCCGACGCATGCTCTCGGGCATTCGCCTGGACGCGGGCCGGCCGCGCCTGGGACAACTGTTCTGGGGGCTGACGCCGCCCTGGCTGGAGGTGCTGGACCACGCGCCCCATTGCGCCCGCGCCGAATCCCTGGCGTCGCGCCGCATGTTCCGCGAGGCCTTTCATGCCAGGCGCTGTCTGATCCCGGCCACCGGCGTCTATGTATGGAAGCCCCAGCCACGCTTCAAGCAGCCCTTCCTGGTCACACGAGTGGACCGCGGCCCGCTGCTGCTGGCCGCGCTCTGGTGCCGCTTCCATACCAGCCTGGCCGAACACACCGACTCCATGGCACTGATCACCGTGCCGACCAACGGCCTGCTGGCAGCGCTCAGCGATCGCCTCCCGGCGGCAATACCACCTGCCGAGGCACGGCGCTGGCTCGATCCGCAGACACCAAGCGAGGCGGCCCAGGCCATGCTGGCGCCGGCGCCCAGGGAACTGTTGGGCGCTTTTCCGGTATCAAGACGTGTGAACAATCCGGCGAACCAGGACGCGGCCTGCGCCCACCCGGTCGGCCCCATGCTGCGCCACGAGGCCTGAGCCGGCATCCCTGCACAAGGAGTGAGAATGTTGCCTATCCTGTCCGTCGCCCGCTGCGGGCGACTGCTGCCCCCGCTGCTTGTCCTGCTGGGCCTGGCCTCACAGAGCCTGGCCTCCCAGGCCCTGGCCACCCAGACGGCGACCGCCCCCACCGAGGCCGTCGAGGCAAGCACCACGCCCAGGGTCAGCCCTCACGACGAACGCGACTATCGCGTGTTGAGCCTGGAGAACGGCTTCACCGCCCTGCTGGTCAGCGACCCCGATGCCGACAAGGCCGCGGCCTCCCTCAATGTCTCGGTCGGCAGCGCCCAGGACCCGGCAGACCTGTCGGGTCTCGCCCACTTCCTCGAACACATGCTGTTCCTGGGCACCGAGCCCTACCCCGAGGCGGATGCCTATCAGGGCTATCTGACCCGCCATGGCGGCAGCCACAACGCCTTTACAGCGCCCCAGGACACCAACTACTTCTTCACCATCGAGCCCGATGCCCTCGAAGGCGCCCTGGATCGCTTCAGCCAGTTCTTTATCGCGCCGCTGTTCAACGCCGACCGCCTGGAGAGCGAACGCAACGTGGTGCACTCCGAATATATGGCGCGCATCCGCGACGAGGGCCGGCGGGTCAACGACGTGCTCGACCGCCTGCTGAACCCCGAACACCCCTTCACCGGCTTTTCGGTCGGCAGCCGCACGACCCTGGCCGACCGTCCCAGCGACGAGTCGAGTCTGCGTGAGCGGGTCATCGACTTCTATGCGTCGCACTACGATGCCAACGTCATGCACCTGGCGATCGTCGCCCCTCAGCCCCTCGACGAACTGGAGCGGCTGGTCGCCGAGCGCTTCGCCACGGTGCCGGACAGAGGCCTGGTGCGACCGGAGATCAGCGACCCGCTGGTCCTGCCGGAGACACTTCCCAGGCGAGTCGCCGTGCAGTCCCTGCGTGACAGCCACCAGCTGCGCTTTCTCTTTCCGGTAAACGACCCCATCGCCGAGTACCGCCACAAGCCTGTCGACCTGATTGCCCACCTGCTCGGGCATGAGGGCGAGGGTAGCCTGCTTGCGGCCCTGCGCGAGGCGGGCTGGGCCGATGGGCTCTCCGCCGGCGTCTCGCGGGGTGACGGACGCCACGCCCTGTTCACCGTCGACATCAGCCTGACCCCTCTGGGGGCAGAACATCGCGATGCCATCGAGGAGAGCCTGTTCGCTGCCATCGAGACGATTCGCGAGGCCGGCCCCGAGGCGTGGCGCTACGCCGAGCAGGCGCGCCTGGCCGAACAGAGTTTCCAGTTTCAGCAGCACGGCTCGCCCCAGCAGGACGCCATGCGCCTGGCCATGAACCTGGCACGCTACCAGGTGGAGGATGTGCAATATGCCGACTATCGCATGGATGGCTTCGACCGGGGGCGGACCCGCGACTACCTGGCCGCACTAAGGCCCGACAACCTGATTCGACTCTATAGCGCCCCGGACGTCGAGGGCGAGCGGACCTCGCCCTGGTTCGACACCCCCTGGGGCGACGACGCCTACACCGCCGATGCCACGCCTCGCGATGGGCTGATGCTGCCCGAACCCAACCCCTATATCGCCGAGGATCTCGCGCTGCTCGACGCCCAGGACGAGCGCCCTCGACAGCGTATCGATGAAGCCACCTTCACCTTCTGGCACATGGCCGACGCCAGCTTCGACACGCCCAAGGTGGAGTGGCGCTTCAGCCTGCAACACCCGCGTGCCGCCGAGGCGCCCCGCGAAGCGGTACTGGCCCGGCTGCTCGCCGGCTGGCTGGAGGACAGCCTCAATGAGGTACTCTATCCCGCGCGGCTGGCCGGCCAGGGAGTCGAGGCCTACGCCCACGCCCGCGGCATTACCTTGGCCTTCTCCGGATGGCGCGATCGTCAGACGGTGGTGATGGAGCGTGTGGTCGAGCAGCTTCAGCAGGGGGCCATCGAAGCCGACGCCTTCGAACGGGTACGCCACCGCCTGCAGCGGGAGTGGCGCAATGCGCCCCAGGACCCACTCCACCGCCAGGCCAACCGAACCCTGGCCGAGACCCTGGTGCGCCCCCAGTGGCCCACCAATACACTGCTTGAGGCCAGCGAAGGCATGACGCCGGGGGACCTGCGTGAATTTCGCGACATCTTCCTCGACGAACTGCATCTGGAGGCCATGGCGGTGGGCAATATCGGCGCCGAGCAAGCCGATGAGATTGCACAGCAGATGGCCGATACCCTGGCGCCGAGCCTCACGGCGGCAGCGATTCCCGACCTGGTCCCGCTGGCTGCCTCCGCGGATCTTCCCGCCCTGACCCCACAGACAGGTCGCGAGGAGTCGATACTGCTGCGCTACCTGCAGGGCCCGGACCGCTCCCTCGATAGCCAGGCACGCCTGGCACTGCTCGGCCAGCTGATCGACACCCCCTTCTACCAGCGTCTGCGCACCGAGCAGCAGCTCGGTTACGTGGTTCACGCCGGCTACTCGCCGATGCTGGATGCCCCGGGTCTCGCCCTGCTGGTGCAGTCACCGGAGACCGATAGCGAGTCGATCGCCGACCATATGGATCGTTTTCTGCAGAGCTTCGGCGCCACCCTGGAAACGCTGGACGAGGAGGCACTCGCCCCTTACCGCCAGGCGGTGCATGCCGAACTGACCCGGCGCGATACCAGCCTTTCCGGCCGGACCAATCGCCTGTGGCGCACCCTGGCCTACGGCGATACCGAGTTCGAGCGGCGCGACAAGCTCGCCGAGCGGGTCCTGGCTATTACCGCCGACGAGCTGCGCGAGGCCTGGACGGCCCTGCTTGCCAGCCCCGAGGTGCGAGTCGCCTATGACCCGGGCGATGCGCCCACCGACGTGCTGGCATTCACGGCTGACCTCGAGCCGTTGCCCGAAGGTAAAGAGTGAGGGGCGAGGAGTGAGCCCCAACGGCACCGGGAACGATAAGCTGTAAGCTACAAGCCGGAAGAGGGCCACATCAAAAGTGATGTGGCCCTGACGATGGCAGGCCAGGCAAAAGCTGCTGCGAAGGAGAAGACAGCGCGTTAGTCCGCGTCGAATGCCTGGGGAGGCAGGATGGCCTCGACATGCATCACCAGCTCCTCGAGGATTTGACGGTCGCGGTCGCTCAGCTCGACCCGGTTGAGCCGTTCGATCTCTCGGGCGAAGCCCTTGAGGGTCAGGCTCGCCACCTCAGCGTCATTCATGCGAGCCCAGCGATAGGCCTCCCACTGGGCCAGCTCATCGCCTTCAAGCGTCTCGGGGAAGCTGCGCGCGCGATAGCGAAACAGCATCTCCTCCAGGCGTGGATCCTGGAAGGCGAAGCTGGCACCCACCAGATCCCAGGCCGCCATCTCGCGAACCTGCTGCAGCTGACGGCGATCCGCTGGCGAGAAGAAACCTCCCGAGTAGAGCATCAGGTCGGGGTCACCCGACCCCGCCGGGGGTGGCTCGGCGAACACCTCGGCTGCACGGGCGGCCACCTCCGGATGCCCAGCCAGACGCTTCCAGTGCTCGCGGCAGGTCGCCATATCCAGCCCCAGGCGCTCGACGATATCACCATGCTCTCCGCGCCGCGGACCCGCCACGTCCTTGAGGGCGCTGGCCGGGAACAGCACCGGGCACTTGTTGATATGGATCACCTTGAGCGGGATCCGCTCGGTGCCCTCGGCAAGGTCGTCATTGCTGACGAAGACCCGCTGGCGTATCTGCTCGGCGGAGAGCTCGAGGAGTGGCGCGGGGTCCACCGAAAGATCATAGACGACGACCCCGTTGGGGTTGCTGGGATGCTCCGCAAGGGGCACCACCAGGGCGGCACAGCCGCGACTGGCCGGGTAACGCCGCGAGATATGCAGCAGTGGCTTGCGTCCAGGCACATCAAGCAGCTTGCCCACGGCGCGCTTGCCGCGCAGCTTGAGCAGAAAGTCGAAGAGGTTGGCATTGGCCTCACGCAGACGCCTGGCCAGGGCGATGGTCGCCCGCACGTCGGCCAGGGCATCGTGGGCCCCGACATGCTCGATGCCGTTGGCGGCGGTGAGATCCTCGAGCCGGAAGCTGGGCGCCCCGTCCTCGCGACGCGGCCACTCGAGCCCCTCCGGACGCAGGGCGTGAAAGGCCCGCACCACATCGATCAGGTCCCAGCGCGAATTGCCGTTCTGCCACTCCCGGGCATAGGGGTCGAGCAGGTTGCGGTAGAAGAGATGACGACTGACCTCGTCGTCGAAACGCACGCTGTTGTAGCCTACCGCGCAGGTGCCCGGCACGCTCATCAGCGCCTCGATCTGCCCGGCAAACTGCGCCTCGGGCAGCCCGCGGCGACGCGCCTGCTGGGGCGTGATACCGGTGACCAGACAGGCCTGGGGATGCGGCAGGAAGTCATCTGCCGGCCGGCAGTACCAGGTGACCGGCTCACCGATCTCGTTGAATTCGGCATCGGTGCGGATCGCGGCGAACTGAGACGGACGGTCACGACGAGGGTCGGCACCGAAGGTCTCGTAGTCGTGCCACAGGAAGGTCTTCGGGGCGTCAGGCGGCGCCATCAAGGTTTCTCCGGCGATTCAGCATGGAGCCAACAGCCTAGCACAGCCCAACGACTCACTCAGCCAGACAGGTTCAGCCAGACCGGCTCAGCCCGGCGCCCCCTTGGGCAGGGTCACATTGAGCTCGAGCACCGAACAGTTGTCCTCACTGTCGAGGCTGATATTGATGGCGTCATCATCCACCTGCACATAGCGGCGAATCACCTCCAACAGCTCCCGCTCCAGCATCGGCATGTAGTCCGGCTGGCCGCGCTGACTGCGCTGGTGAGCGACGATGATCTGTAGCCGCTCCTTGGCGACTGGCGCGGACTTCTTGCGCTCCCGTTTCAGGAATTCAAGCAGCTTCACCGACGACCTCCTCCAAACATGCGACTGAGCAGACTCTTCTTCTGATACTCGTGAAAGCGCAGCGGCACATCCTCGCCAATCAGCCGCGATACGGTATCGGTATAGGCCTGACCGGCATCGCTGGAGGCGTCGTGGGTTACCGGCACCCCCTGGTTGGAAGCACGCAGCACCGCCTCCGACTCCGGTATCAAGCCGATCAGGTCGATCGCCAGGATCTCGCGGATATCCTCGAGGTTGAGCATATCGCCGGTATCGACCCGCTGCGGGTTGTAGCGAGTGATCAGCAGGTGTTCCTTGATGGCTTCCTCGCCACGCTCGGCACGTCGTGTCTTGGAGGCCAGCAGGCCGAGAATGCGATCGGAGTCACGCACCGAGGAGATCTCGGGGTTGGTGACCACGATCGCCTCATCGGCGAAGTACATGGCCAGCTGGGCTCCCCCTTCGATGCCGGCGGGCGAGTCGCAGAGGATGTAGTCGAAGTCCTTGCTCAGGGTCTCGAGTACCTTCTCGATCCCTTCACGCGTCAAGGCCTCCTTGTCACGAGTCTGGGAGGCGGGAAGGATGTGCAGGTTTTCCACACGCTTGTCGCGGATCAGAGCCTGGCTCAGCCCCGCTTCACCCTGAATGACGTTGACCAGGTCGTAGACCACACGCCGCTCGCAGCCCATGATCAGGTCCAGGTTACGCAGCCCGACGTCGAAGTCGATGACCACGGTCTTGTTACCGCGCAGTGCCAGGCCAGTGGCAATGGCTGCCGCGCTGGTTGTCTTACCGACGCCTCCCTTGCCGGAGGTCACAACGATGATCTTGGCCAAGAGTCACTTCCTGTCGTGTTGTTGAAATGGCGCGAGCCATCGACGGAGATACCGCTCAGGTGAGCGAGGTGATGCCCAGCTGATCCCCATCGAGGCGAACCTGTACCGGGGTGCCCAGCAACCGCCGGTCGATGTCCTCGAGGCGCTTGTAGTTCCCGGCCACCGAGAGCAGCTCGGCGTGGAGCTCACGGCAGAAGATGCCGGCCAGGGCATCACCATGGATGCCGGCCAGAGCACGTCCACGCAGAGCGCCGTAAACGTGCACGCTGCCCGCCGCGAGCACCTCGGCGCCGGCATTGACCGCCCCGATCACCACCAGATCACCGCTGGGGGAGGTGATCTGCTGCCCGGAGCGCACCGTGCCACGAAAGATGCGTCCACCACCGATACTATCCGCTGGCACCGCCAGCTCGGCCGGCGCCTCTTCATCGGCGGCAACGCTTTCCAGAGGGCGAGCCCTGCCGGCCTCCTGGGGTGGAAACCAGCCCAGACCCAGTGCCCAGGCCGACTGCTTGATCGGATCGGATCCCCCGCGCACCGCCACGGGCAGCAGCTTGTGAGCCCGGCAGACGGCGCAGATGCGCTCCAGGGCGAGGTGAGGCTCGTCGAGCTTCTCGACACTGAGCACCACCGGCGTGTGCTGAAAGAAGGCCGGCGACTGGCTGAGCTTGCCGGCGAGCTGATCGCGGATCAGCTCGGGGTCCGCACTGGTCAGCTCCATGACCGTCATCGGCAGCATGCCTCCCTTGAAGGTGAAGGCCGTGCTTTCCCTGTCCAGTTTGAGGCTCATTGCCGAACTCCAGGTCGCTGTGATGGGAGTAAAGTCAAAGCTAAGCGACTCCTACTGCCCCTGCAACTCCCATCATACGCGCGACACACCTTATCTGTCAGTGTCGCCATATAACCACAGGGGCCCGTGGCACGGACTTTTCCCCAGCGGCGCCGCATGCTTAGATAGCCCTTGCCCGATTGACCAACAATGATATGAGCAGATGCGTTTTAACACACCTGCTCCTCTCGCCAGGATAGCCAATGTCCGGACTCCTTCGCCGCTTCTTTGCTCCCCGCTGGCAGCACCCTAACCCCGGCGTGCGCCGCCAGGCCATCGAGCGCCTCGACCCCACCCGTCACGACCAGCGCCATACTCTGGAGCGACTGGCAGCGGACGCCGACCCGGGCGTGCGGACCGCGGCACTGGCCCGGCTCGAGGACCCCGATGCCCTAATCGCTCTGCTCGGCGAGGCGACACGCTCGCCGGAGCTCAAGCGACGCCTGACGTCACTGGTTTGTGGGAAGGAGGGGCGGCTCGAGCTTTCCGCACGGGTCGCCGTGGTCGCCCGCCTGAGTGAGACAGAGCTGCTCGAGACCGTTGCCCTGGAGGGTGACAATCAGCAACTGCGTCTGGCAGCGATCGAGCGGATTAATGACGAGGACGCCCTGGTACGCCAGGCGTGCGACAACGGCATTGCTGCCGTGCGCCATGCGGCAGCGGCAAGGGTCGACAGTGACGCAGGTCTATCACGCCTGGTGCGTGAAGCAAGGCGTGACCGCCAGGTGGTGCGCCAGGCCCGCGAGCGGCTCAATCGACGGCGTGCCGATGCCGCACAGCTGGCCGCCGCCAGGGAGCGCCGCGAAACACTAGTGAGCGCACTGGAGCGCCATGCAAGCGCACCCTGGGAGCCCCTTTATGCCGGCCGCCTGCGCCACCTGATGCGCGAGTGGCAACAGCTCGAGGATACGCCAGACCCAGGCCTGGAGCGTCGCTATCATGACGCCTGCCTGCGCTGTCGCAAGGTGATCGAGGATCATGAAGCCCAGCAGCGGGCAAGTGCCGCGGCCCATCAACATCGCGAAGATGCTCAACAGGCCAGCGCAAGCCTGGTGGAAGCGCTGGAGGAGAGTATCGAGGCACTCGAGCGCAGCGAAACACTGGGCGCCCAGGATATCGCCAGCCTGCGCTCTCAGAAGCGCCTACTGGCCCACCGCTGGCAGGAACTGGCCGACCAGCATGTCACCGATGCAGCGCTGCGCCGGCGTTACGACACCGCCCTGGGGCGCATCGAGAAGATCGGTAGTGCCTGGGCTCGCCTCGACCAGCGGGCCGGCGACCTGGAGCGTGCTCTCGAAGACGGTGATAAGGAGCGCCTGAAGGCGCTGCTCACGGCAATCGACTGGCCCGACGGCCTGGCCCCCACCCCACTGCTTAGCGCCTCTCGCCAACGCCTCGAACACCGCACCCCATCCAACGATGTCTCGCTAGAACACTTCGAGACACAGCTCGATGAGCTCGAATGCCTGCTGGAGCGCGGTGCCTTCAAGCCTGCCAGCCGCCTGCATCAACACCTTCGCCAGCTTGCCGATAAGGTAGACCCCACCACCCTTCGCCCCCTGGAGGCACGCGTTAAGCGACTTGGCGCACGGCTGGCCGAACTGCGCGACTGGCGCGGGTTCGTGGCCGGCCCCAAGCGTGAACAGCTGGTTGCTAGTATTGAGGCGCTAGCCGATGACGAGACCAGCGTAGAGACGGTCCTGGACCGACGCCACCGTCAGCTGGTGAAAGAGTGGAAGTCACTGGGCGATGCCGCTGCCAATCGTGAGCAGTCGACACGCTTCCGCACCGCTTCGGACCGCATTCATCAGCGTCTGGCGCCATGGCGAGCGCGCCTGGAGTCCGAACGTGCCAATAATCTGGCGACACGCATCGCGCTCTGCGAACAACTTGAGACGCTTCTCGACCACCCCGCACAGGAGGCCGACCCCGACGCTCTGCGTGAGATCCGTGATCGTGCTCGAGATCAGTGGCGCCGAGCCTCACCGGTTCCACGCGATAAGGCGGAGGCCATCGGCCGACGTTTCGGCGCCATTCGCCACCGCCTTCAAGCGCTGATCGATCAGCGCGCCCGGGAGATCGCCGAGGCCAAGCACGAACTTGTCGATAAGGCTCGACAACTATCGGAAGAAAAAGAGATACCGGCAGCCAGGCGGGCCGAACAAGCCAAGGAGCTCCAGCGCCGCTGGCGAGCGCTGGGCAGAGCCCCAAAGGGCGAAGAGCAGGCCTTGTGGCGTGAGTTCCGCGGCCTCTGCGACACCATTTTCGCGAGCCGCGAAGCGGCCCGTGACGATCGTGTTCGCCGTGCCGAAGAGCGACTGAATGCCATGCAGGGCCTGATCAATCGTCTGCATGGCTGGCAGCCTGTCCGATCAAGTGACGAGGTGATATTGACCCAGGCCATCGCCGAGGCTGCCACACTGGAGCCCCTTCCCGGTGGCCGCCGTAGCGAGGGCATGCGTCGGCGCTGGTCGGGCATCGTGCGTGCTAGGCGCCAACGGCTGGAGAGGCTGGCGGTGATCGAACAGGTAACCGACTGGCAGGAGGTGAGGCCGCTGCTCGATGCCCATCTGCAGGCGGATGCCGAGCACCTGGCGGGCAACGAACCCGGCGATGTCCCCCTGCCGGAAGGCCAGATGCTTGCCGAGGACATGCGCAGCGCTCACTTCCGCCGCAATGCCGCGCGCCGGGACAGCCCCCCCCTTGATACGGTAGAAGAACGCCTTGCACGCACCCGGGTGCACCTTGCGCTACTGGCTGAGGGCAGCGTCAGCCATCGTGATGAGCCTCTGCGTCTGGCGATTCAGGTCGAGCGCCTCAATGACAACCTGGGCCGCGAACCCTCCCGAGCCGAAGAGGTACGCAGCGTGCTGGTCGAGCTGCTCGCCATCGGGCCGGTTCCCCCTGCACTCTGGGAGCATAATGTCAGCGAGCTGGACCATATGCTGGAGCGACTGTCGAGCCTGCCCCCTCCCTGAGCGCTTTTCCCGCCCCCTGAACGCCACAGGAGCGCGAGGTATCCCCCGCGCTCCCGTGTGATCCTGCCCGTAACAAGACGGAAGGAAACCGGCGTCAACCCATGAACTGGCCGCCGTTGATATCGATATTGGCACCGGTGATAAAGCCGGACTCCTCGTCGGCCAGGTAAGCCACCAGACGACCGATCTCCTCGGGCTTGCCATAGCGCTTCACCGGGATCGTCTCACGAATCGATTCGCGCACCTTCTCGGGGATATTCATGATCATGTCGGTCGCGATATAGCCCGGCGACACGGTGTTGACGGTGATGCCCTTGGTAGCGGTCTCCTGCGCCAGAGACATGGTCAGGCCATGCATCCCCGCCTTGGCGGCGGCGTAGTTGACCTGGCCAAACTGCCCCTTGCGGCCATTGATCGAGGAGATGTTGATGATTCGGCCATACTGCCGCTCGAGCATGCTCTCGACCACGCTGCGGCAGGTATTGAAGACACTGTTCAAGTTGGTATCTATGACCTCGTGCCACTGCGCGGGGCTCATCTTCTTCATGGTGCCGTCGCGGGTGATGCCGGCACAGTTGACCAGAACGTCAATGGGGCCGTGCTTCTCCTCGATCTCCTTGACACCCTTCACGCAAGCGTCGTAGTCGACTAGGTCGACTCCGGCGATGTCGATGTTGTCGAAGCCAGCAGCCTTCTGCTCCTCGAGCCAGGCCTTGGCCTTCTCCGGGTTATGGTAACCGGCCACTACCTTGTAGCCTTCGGCGGCCAGTGAGCGGCAAATTGCACTGCCGATGCCGCCGGTACCACCGGTGACCCAGGCGACGCGTGATGAATTGGCCATGTAAATCTCCCTGAAAATGATGACACTACGATCCGACAGCATCGGCCGGACATCGCATTGTTCTTGCTCAAGCTGTCACCTTGATGACAAGCCGGATTCAGTATGGCCCATCGAGGGCATAAGGGACGAGCGTTTGAGGGGAGGGCTTGACTAAAGGCGAATCCCGTGTAGAATATGTCCTACATTGATGCGGGGTGGAGCAGTCTGGTAGCTCGTCGGGCTCATAACCCGAAGGTCATCGGTTCAAATCCGGTCCCCGCTACCAAATATCGAAAAAGCCGATTCCTTAGGGAGTCGGCTTTTTTCGTGCTCATAGCCCGGCGGCCATCGGTTCTCTCTCGTTTCAGAGTCAGCGGTCCCCGCTACCCAATATCGAGAAAGCCGATTCCTCAGGAGTCGGCGTTTTTCGTGCCCATGACCCGAAGGTCATCGGTTCCCTCTCCCTCTCCCCTTGAATCCGGCCGTCCTCACCCGCATATCCTGAGCAAACACACTCGTTTCCGGGAATCCAACCATGTCCATCGTCGATCCGCGTACCGGTGAGCCGCTCACCGCCGATACCAGTGCCCCGCAGGAAGCCCAGCCACAGCCCTCCCAGCCAGAAGCAGGCGAGGCTCCCGAGGTCATCATCGACGTCGATGCCAGCAATATCCAGCAGGTGCTGGAGCTCTCCATGCAGGTGCCGGTACTGCTCGACTGCTGGGCACCCTGGTGTGGTCCCTGCAAGAACCTGATGCCGGTGCTGGAGAAGCTGGCCCACGAATACCAGGGCGCCTTCCTCCTGGCCAAGCTCAATATCGACGAGAACCAGGAGATCGCCGCCCAGCTGGGGGTGCGCTCGGTGCCCGACGTCAAGCTCGTCAGCCAGGGAGGCCTGGTCGATCACTTCCAGGGCGCACTACCCGAGAAGGAGATCCGCGAGTGGCTGGGGCGTTACTTCCCGGCGCCGGAAAATGTCCCGGCGAGCCCCGAAGACCAGGCCGCCGAGGCACTGGCCGCCGGTGATGCCGCCGGTGCCCGCGCCATCTACCAGGAGCTGGTCCAGCAGTATCCGGAGCATATCCCCTACCAGATCGAGCTGGCGCGAACCCTGGTGGCCGAGGGGCGCGCCGATGAGGCCCGCAGTGTGCTCGACAATCTGCCGCCGGAAGAGCGCGATGCCGCCCCGGCCAGAGGCGTGCGGGCCAGCATCGAGTTCGGCGAGGAGGCCCCCTCCGCCGAAGAGTTTGCCGCCCTCGGTGAGCGCGATGACAGCGAAGCCCAGTATCTGCGCGCCATGCGCCGAGTCGCCGACGGCGACTACGAAACGGGCCTCGAGGGACTGCTGACCTTGATGAAAGCCGACCGCAGCTATGGCGACGATGCCGCACGCAAGACCCTGCTACGGGTCTTCGATGCCCTGGGCGCCGATCATCCGCTGACGGTCAGCTACCGCCGCAAGCTGTTCACCATGCTCTACTGATCCAGCTGGTGAGTGGTGAGTGGTGAGTGGTGAGTGGTGAGTGGTGAGTGGTGAGTGGCAACGATTAACGACTCGCCATTCACAAGCGCGAAGCGCACTCACCACGCGCAGCGGCGCTCACCCCTCACCAGCCCAAAGGGCGCTCACTCGCTCAGCACCCCATCCAGCCGAGAGAGCGCCGCTTCCAGCTGTGTGGCGGTGGTACCGAAGTTGAGCCGAACAAAGCCAGGCCAGCCGAAGTCGGCACCATCGGAGAGCGCCACCCCGGTGCGCTCCAACAAGGCTTGCTGGGGTGACTCTCCCAGCCCAGCCTGGCGCAGATCGAGCCAGGCCAGATAGGTGGACTGCGGCGGCGCCATGCCGACCCCGGGCCAGTGTTTCTCCCTCTCCGTCAGCATCTGTCGGTGACCACGCAGCACCTCGAGCAACGCCTGTCGCCAGGGCTCCCCTCGAGCATAGGCGGCCTCGGCGGCCACCAGCCCCAGCACATTGCCATCCGGCATCATCCCCTTCGCCGCCGCGGCGAAGCGCTGGCGCAGCCGCGTATCGGGAATCACCGCGCAGGCGGCTGTCAGTCCGGCCAGATTGAAGGTCTTGGAGGGCGCCCAGAGCGTGATGGTGCGAGCCGCCAGTACCGGAAAGGCCGCGGCCAGCGGTTGATGGCAGGCGCCAGCCTCCAGCAGCAGATCACAGTGCAGCTCGTCGGAGACCACATAAAGATCATGGCGCTCCACCAGTTCGGCCAGGCCGGCCAACTCTTCATGGCGCCACACCCGCCCGGTCGGATTATGGGGATGACACCACAGCAGCAAGCGAGTTCGGGGGGTAATCGCCGCCTCCAGCGCCTCGAGATCGAGGCGCCAGGGCTCATCCGGAGAGGACGGCTCGCGCATGGCGGCCTGCTGAGGCAGACGCCCGGTATGCTCCGCCACCTTGAGGAAGGGCGGATAGATCGGTGTGACCGTCAGCACCCCGTCGCCCGGCTCGGTCAATGCCAGGCTGGCAAGATGCAGCGCCGGCACCACCCCGGGCAGCCAGTGCTGCCACTCCGGCGCGATGGTCCAGCCATAGTGGGCCGCGCTCCAGGCGCACAGCGTCTCACGCAGCGAGTCCGGCACCAGACCATAGCCATAGACACCGTGATCGACCCGCGCACGCAGTGCCTCGATGACCGCCGGGGGCGAGACAAAGTCCATGTCGGCCACCCACAGGGGCAGCACCTCCTCGCCATGACGATGCCATTTCTGTGACGGCCAGTTGCCGGACGGGTGCCGACGCTCAACCGGCGTGGCAAAATCGAACCCCATGCACACTCACTCCTCTGACTCGCAGACCAGGATGGCCTCATGCCCACGACCATGCCCCAGGATGACTTCTATGCCAAGATGCGCCGCGGCATGCCGCAGCTGATCGCCCAGTGGCTCGAGCTGGGGCAGGACACACCGGAGCGGCTGGCCCTGCTGCTCGCCGAGACCGCCCGAGTGACGCGCATCGGCCTGCCGGAAACCACGCCCGATGCCACCACCCTGAGGGCCTGGAGCGAGGCCGCAAATGGCGAGGAGGTCCCGCTGTGGGCGGCACGAACTGCTACCTTCCTGCTAGCGCAGATGCCAGCTCGACCACTTCCCCATGACACCGACGAGGCCTGTGCCTGGGCCTACTGCTGGCTGCGCAATCATGACTTCGCCTCGCTGGAGGCGGCCGAGTCGGCACTCCCGATGCACCTGCATGACCCGCTGGCAGACGCCCTGCCCGCCGCCTGGCAGGACCGCTGCGGCCTGCGCCTCGTCTAGCGCCGCACGGCACGCATCCGGGCCTGAGCAACACAATAATGGCAACTGCCCTTTCACACGGATAAGGAAAGCGATATGGACGTTCCCCTGAGCTGGCAGCTGGCCAAGCTGGTGGTCTCGATCGGCATGGTGCTGGGGCTCGGCGCCATCGCCGTGCGCGTCAGCCCGCGCGTTGCCGGCTTGCTGGCGGGCTACCCGTTGGGCACCGCCATCGCGCTGTTCTTCATCGGCCTCGAGCTCTCCCCGGGCTTCGCCGCCGAGAGTGCCGTGCACACCCTGGCCGGTTTCACGGCCACGCTGGCGCTGGGCGGCGGCTACCTGCTGGCCGGTCGCCGCCCCGGGCTTACCGGCGTGCTGGCCGGCACCGCCGTGGGGCTGGCCGCCTTCCTGGTGGTAAGCCTGGTGCTCACTCGTGTGGAGTTCGACCGCATCACCGGCACCCTGACCACCCTGGCCGCCATTGCGCTGTTTACCTGGCTCTATCGCCATGTGCCCGAGAGCGTGGCGCGACCCGCCGGGCGCTTCTCCTGGGGCGCCCTGATGGTGCGCGCCCTGCTCGCCGCCGTGATCATCTTCGTCATCACCGGCCTGGCCCATGTACTGCCGGCGGCCTGGGCAGGCGTGATGGCTGCCTTTCCGGTCACCATGTACCCCTTCCTGGTGATCCTGCATCTGAACCACGGCCCGGGGCCGGTGGCCACGGTGATCAAGCATTACCCGATGGGGCTCGGCTCACTGCTCAGCTATGCATTGTGCGTCTCGTTCACCTACCCCACTCTGGGCCTGGCGCTGGGCACCCTGGCCGGCTTCGCCGTGGCCACCCTCTGGCTCATCGCCTGGACCCGCTTTCAGGGGTGGCTGGGAGCGCGACGAGCCGCGAGGACTTGACCAGGCGCCAGCCAGGCGCAACGCTATTCGGCCTGGAGCAATAACCACAAGGAAACGCCAGATGTTTATCCGCAAGATCGAGCCCGCCTTCTACGACACCGACGCCCTGGGTCACATCAACAACACGCGACTGCCGGCCTGGTTCGAGCTGGCGCGCAACGACCTCTTCCGCCTGTTCACCCCGGACCTGGACCCGCGCAAGTGGCGACTGATCATGGCCCGCATGGAAGTCGACTATCGCGCCGAGCTGCAGTATGGCCGGGAGATCGAGATTCGCACCTATATTTCACGGCTCGGCAACAGTTCCTTTACCGTCAGTCAGGAGGCGCGACAGGAGGGTCAGCTCACCAACCTGGGCCATACCGTAATGGTGCATTTCGACCACACTACCAAGAAATCCATTCCCATCGAGGGCGCGCTACGTGAATCCCTGGAAGCGCATCTACACGAGGAGCCCGCCGAGGCATGACCCCCGCCGTCAAGCAGCTGGAGAAGGCCGGCATCGCCTTCACGCTGGCCGAGTATCCTCATGACCCACGTAGTCCCGCCTATGGCGAGGAGGCCGCCCAGGCACTGGGGCTCTCGGTCGATGAGGTCTTCAAGACGCTGCTGGCCAGGCTCGATGATGGCCGCCTGGTGGTAGCCATCGTGCCGGTCTCGAGCCAGCTCGACCTCAAGGCCCTGGCCCGCGCCGCCGGCGCCCGCAAGGCGCGGATGGCCGAGGGCGAGGAGGCCCAGCGGGCCACCGGCTACGTGCTGGGCGGTATCAGTCCCCTGGGCCAGAAGCGGCGCCTGCCGACTTTCCTCGACGCCAGCGTCGAGGTCCTGGCGTCGATTCATGTCAGCGGTGGTCGCCGTGGCCTGGAGATCTGCCTGGCACCTGCCGATCTGCTCAGGCTGACCGGCGGACGCCTGGCAGCGCTCGCCCGCGGCTAAGATACCACCTGGCCGCCCCACCATGTCCGGGCAAGCCCGGGCCATGCACCCACAGGAGCCCGCCATGACCATCCGCTACACCCTCTGGCTGGACCCGGAGGATACCGAGCGCCACCGCGCCATGGAGGCGCAGCTGCGGCACTACTTTCTCGAGCGCTTCGCCGACTACCCCCATATCCGCTTGTTCGGTGCCGACCCCTACGATTATGATGCGCCGTTCAATCGACTCCATGATGTTCTGATGGCGCGGGCCGCAGAGTACTGCGAGCGGGAGTGGCGTTACGTGCCCACCCCGGAGCAGCTCAATCGGGCCTTCTTCCTGGCCGTTGGCGAGTCCAACAAGTTTCTACGAGAGCCCGACGATGGTGATACGCACCGATAACCCGCCAGACCCTCGCCAGCTGGCGATCATCGGCGAGCAGCTGGGCCGTGCCCCTCGCGGCATCGAGGCCGTGGCAGCCGTCGATGGCGAAGGCACCCCCCTGGTGTTGCGCATGGCACCGATCGTCGATGGCAAACCCTTTCCGACCCTCTACTGGCTGAGCTGCGAGCGTCTCAAGGTGGTCATCTCGCGCATCGAAGCCGATGGCGCCATCAAGCGTCTCGAGGCGCGCCTGCAGGAAGAGCCCGAGCTGCTCGCCGCCTACCACGCCAGCCATCGCGACTATGTCACCGCCCGCTGGCGGCACATGAGCGCGCCACAAAAGGCAGAGGTAATGCAACTGGGCTATGATGGTGTGCTGACGGAGCGAGGCATCGGCGGTATCGCCAACTGGGACCAGGTGCGCTGCCTGCATACCCAATACGCCCACCATCTGTGCGGTGACAACGTCATCGGCCGCTGGATGGATGCCGAATACGGCGTCGTCGACTGCCTGCCCTGAGCCCCCTGACCCTAGACCGCTCAACAAAGGAGCCCATGATGTATTTCGATATTCATGTCGTAGCAAGCCTCGCCCTGGTCGCCAGCCTGGTCGGCATCTCCGTTGCCGGCGTCAAGCTGCTGCGTGATGCCATGAAGCGTGACGCCGCCCGCTGAGCGAGACTCCTGCGATTGACAAGGGCGCCTGACGGCGCCCTTTTTCGTTAGACTTCAAGATATTGCAGGGTAAGACCGAGCCCGCCAGTATGGGCATTATCATCGAGGAGAAGAGCATGGCGAGATTCTGCGTTTTTCTGGGTTCACGGGAAGGCCGTGACCCGCAGTACCTGGCCGATGCGCAGCGGCTGGGCGACGCACTGGCCAGGCGTGGCCACACCCTGGTCTACGGCGGGGCTCGCATCGGCATGATGGGGGCCCTGGCCGACTCGACCCTGGAGGCCGGCGGCGAGGTCATCGGCGTCATGCCGGACCATCTGGTGGATCGCGAGCAGGCTCACCACGGGCTGACCGAGCTGATTCGCGTGCGCAACATGCACGAGCGCAAGGCCAGCATGGCGGCCCATGCCGATGCCTTTATCATGCTGCCCGGGGGTATCGGCACCCTGGAGGAGTTCTTCGAGGCCTGGACCTGGCACTATCTGGGGCTTCACGACAAGCCCATCGGCGTCCTCGACAGCGAAGGCTTCTACGCCCCCTTGCTGAGCTTCCTCGACAATACCGTGGAACAGGGCTTTCTCAATGCCCGTACCCGGGCCGAGGTGCTCGACGCGACCGACCCTCTCGAACTGCTGGATATCCTGGAGGCACAGCTGGCTCGTCCGCGCTGAGTCAGGCCTCGCCAGCCAGTTCCCGTGTACGCTGATAGGTGAGCTGCAGCAGCCGGGCATCCTCACCGGCCCGATGTCGCAGGATGCCCAGCTCTTCGATCAGCGCCTCCTTGGTGGGCTTCCACAGCATAAGCTGCTCCTCGCTGAGCAGCTTGCGCAGCGCCTCCAGGCGGAAGGCCGGCAACATGCCGGCGTGGTGGAAGAGCAGCGATAGCCAGGTGTTGTCGTAACCCCAGCTGTCGCTATAGCAGATCTTGAGCTCACCGAGCTCGTCATTGAGCCACTGCGCGACCTGACGCAGGGGGTACCCCTCGCGCTGCAGCCGGGCACGGCTGATGCCGTGGAGCAGCTCGGCCTTGGGGTCCCAATGGGTCCATTCGGCAAGGGGCTGAATCAGGAAGGCGCAGCTGCTGCCATCCGGTCGGGCCAACCCCACCTCGATGGGGTAGCTGCCGCGTCCGAATCCAGACGCCTCGATATCGAGCAGGGCCGGTAGCGTCACGGTGGGCAGGAGTCCTTGCGGCGGAAAACAGGAAGGGGCGCCAGCTCGCTGGCGCCTCCTCGCTAGTGTCGCGTTTCGGTTTCCGCGCTGTCCAGCCCCTCACCGAAACCGGCGGCGTGGTCGGCCAGCATCTGCCAGTGGGCGGCACGCTCGGCATCCACCGCCAGCCCCAGCTGTCCCCCGCGATAGGCGCGCGCCAGACGTTCGGCGGCCAGTGGATGCCCCGCCTCGCCGGCACGGGCATACCAGGTCACGGCGTGGTCGTCGCGGCGTGGATAGAGCGCGCAGCCATGCTCGTAGATTTGCCCCGCCTGATACTGGGCACGGGAGTCGCCGGCATTGGCCGCTTCCAGCACGTAGCGCGCACCGCGCGCCTTGTCCTGGGGCGACATGGCGCGGTGAAACAGCATATGCCCATAAAGGGAGAGCGCCGCCGGATGGCCGGCATCGGCACAGCGCTGGAAGAGGTGCATGGTCAGGCGCTGGGTGCGCGGCGAACGAGGCAGCCAGCGGGTATGGAAGAGCTGCTCCGCCAGGCGGTACTCGAGCCGGGTGAACAGTGATGATGCCTGCGTCATGGCCTTCTACCGGATCCTGTATCACAAGAAAAAGACACTCCGCACCGCCCTGTGCGCGGCGTCTGATGTCTGCCCAGCCCCGGTCCACGGGGCGCAACGGGCGGCCAGCATACGCCCGCCTTTGCGCCGACTCAACCCCGGTCATTTGCCGCACTGGCAGGGCCTGGCTACCATGCCGATTCCATTTCCCGATCCACGAGGACGTCAGGATGCAGACGCGACCGCTGGGCGATACCGGCATCGAGGTCAGCCGCCTCTGCCTCGGCACCATGACCTTCGGTGAACAGAACAGCGAGGCCGAGGCCCACGAGCAGCTCGACCGCGCGGTGGCCTTCGGCATCAACTTCATCGATACCGCCGAGATGTACCCGGTACCACCGAGGGCGGAGACCCAGGGACGCACCGAAGCCTATATCGGCAGCTGGCTCAAGCACCGCGGCAGCCGTGACGACATCATCCTCGCCACCAAGGCGACAGGCCCCGGACCCGAGCATATCCGCGGCGGCCCACGGCTGAGCCGCGACCACCTCCACCAGGCCATCGACGCAAGCCTCAGCCGCCTGCAGACCGACTACATCGACCTCTACCAGCTGCACTGGCCGGAACGCAGAGCCAACTTCTTCGGCAAGCTGGGTTATGCACACGACGAGGAGGAGGATGCCACCCCGCTGGAGGAGACCCTGGCCGCTCTCAAGGAGCTGGTAGACGCCGGCAAGGTGCGTGCCATCGGACTCTCCAACGACACCCCCTGGGGCGTGATGCGCGCCCTCCACCTGGCCGAGACCCAGGGCGTGCCGCGGGTTGCCGCGGTGCAGAACCCCTACAACCTGCTGAATCGCAGCTTCGAGGTGGGCCTGGCCGAGATTGCTCACCGCGAGCGGGTGGGGCTGCTGGCCTACTCGCCGCTGGCCTTCGGCATGCTCTCCGGCAAGTACCTCGATGGCGCCCGCCCCGAGGGGGCCCGGCTGACCCTGTTCGAACGCTTCCAGCGCTATACCAACCCCCAGGCCCAGGCCGCCACCGCCGAGTACGTGCAGATTGCCCGGGATGCCGGCCTGGACCCCGCTCGCATGGCACTGGCCTTCGTCAACTCGCGAGACTTCCTGACCAGCAATATCATCGGCGCCACCTCGATGACTCAGCTGGAGAGCAACCTGGCCAGCGAATCCCTGCGTCTGGACGGCCAGGTGCTGGAGGCGATCGAGGACGTTCATCGCCGCTACTCCAATCCCGCGCCCTGAGGCCCATCACCCGGGGGCTATCGACCCGATAGCCCCCGGGTCTGGGCGTGCTTGATATACTCCATGCTCACTTCATCGGATCTGGAGCGCCCCATGCTGAGCGTGATCTCGCCCGCCAAGAAGCTGGACTTCGAGACCCCGGCCACCACGGCCCACCACACCCAGCCGGACTTCCTGGAACAGAGCCAGGAGTTGATCGAGATCCTGCGCGACTACTCGCCACAACGGCTCTCCGAGCTGATGGGCATCAGCGACAAGCTGGCCGCCCTCAATGCCGCTCGCTACGCCGAATGGCACACGCCCTTTACTGAGCAGAACGCCAAGCCAGCGGTCCAGGCCTTCCAGGGCGACGTCTACGTGGGGCTCGAGGCCGACACCTTCACGGATGACGAGAACGCCTTCGCCCAGCAGCATCTGCGCATTCTCTCGGGGCTCTACGGGCTTCTGCGCCCGCTGGACCTGATCCAGCCCTACCGCCTGGAGATGGGGACGCGGCTCGAGAACCCTGCGGGCAAGGACCTCTATGCCTTCTGGAAGGAGACCCTCACCGCCGAGCTCGACCGTGCCGTGGCGGCCAGCGGCAGTCCGGTACTGATCAATCTCGCCTCCAACGAGTACTTCAAGGCCATCGATACCAGGCGGCTCGAGGCCCGGGTGATCACCCCGGTGTTCAAGGACGAGAAGAGTGGCAAGCTCAAGATCATCAGCTTCTACGCCAAGAAGGCCCGCGGCCTGATGACGGCCTGGATGATCCGCGAAGGCCTCGACGACCCGGAGGGCCTGAAGGAGTTCAACGTGGCCGGCTACCGCTTCAACGCCGCCATGAGCGAGGGTGACACCCTGGTCTTTACGCGCCCCGAAGGCGCCGCCTGAGCCTATATGGGAGACGTCATCCGGGGAGGCCTCCGGTCTCCAATCGCCCGGGGGACCCGGCCTCCTACAGGGTGGCGAAACCGCCATTGAGTGGCGATCAACGTAGGAGGGAGGCTCCGCCTCGCGACTGGCGCCGCCTGGCGCTCCGGTGGTGTTGCCAGACCTCGCAACTTCTGCAGGGAGGCCTTCTTGTGCTCCCTATGCAAACACCAACGGCCGCGAGGCGCGCGCCTTGAGGAAGCGGCGGTGGGCCTGCTTGAAGCGGTCGTTGTCGCAGCGCTGCAGCCATTCGTAGGCCACCATGTCCGCGCTTACCGCCACACCACCGGCCTGCACCAGCCGCTCCCGGGCCAGGCGTGCCTCCGCGGCGCGCCGACTGACGCAGGCCTCGCTGAGCCAGTAGACATCGTATCCCGCCGCCAGTAGCCCCAGGCCGGTCTGCATGACACAGATATGCGCCTCGCTGCCGCACAGCACCACCTGACGCCTGCCGCTCTGCTCGAGTGCCGCGATGAACTCGGGGTTAGCACAGGCATCGAAGGTCAGCTTCTGCCATAACCGATGTCCCGGGAGCGCTTCCAGCAGGCGCGGCTCGCTGCCCCCCAACCCCTCGGGATATTGCTCGGTGACCCATACCGGCACCTCGAGGGTAGCGGCCAGGCCGCCCAGCCAGACCGCCTCGTTTACCGCCTGGTCGGCATGTTCGATCACCGGCAACAGTCCCGCCTGCAGGTCGACAACCAGCAACAGGCTCTCTTCACGTTTCAGGCGCATGGTGTTCAACTCCCCGGCATTGTGGAATGGTAGTGGAGCCCACCAGCATAGTCGGTAGAATCAACCAACTCGACTCACCCCCTCACCATTCACGACTCACCGACCATTAATCCACTACTGATGACGATACTGCCATGACTTCGACACTCCGCCAGACCTCTCTGATACGTCACCTGCTGATCATGCTGGTGGCAGGACTCCTGACCCTGGGCCCGGCCATGCAAGACGCCGAAGCCCGTCGCCTCGGCGGCGGCAAGAGCTTCGGCTCTCAATCACGCAGCGTGCAGCAGCAACCCTCTGCCACCCAGAACCAGACCTCCGGCACCCGCGCCACCCAGGGGCGAGCCGGGTCGAAAATGCCCGGCATGCTGGGCGGCCTGCTCGCCGGTGGCCTGCTCGCCGCGCTGTTCTTCGGCGGCGCCTTCGACGAACTTCGGCTGATGGACATCCTGCTGGTGGCCGGCATCGCCTTCCTGCTCTTTCGGCTGCTGGCACGCCGCCGGGCGGCCGTGGCAGGTGGCCCCTCGCCAGCCTCGCAGGAGCCCCGTGAATCCGCCGCCCAGTCCTTCCAGGCCAGCGCCGCTCCGGCCGGTGGCGCCTTCGCCAGCGAGCCCGAATGGTTCGACCGCGAGCGCTTCCTCGGTGGTGCCAAGGAACACTTCATGACCCTGCAGCGTGCCTGGGACAACAACGACCTCAGTGGCATTCAGGAGTACGTCACCCCGGAGCTCTACAACCTGCTGCGCGAGGAGCGCAAGCAGCATCCGGCCAATAACCGCACCGAGGTCGTTCGCCTGTTCGCCGAACTGGGCATGGTTCAGGAAGTGGGCCAGCAGGCCGAGGCCAGCGTGATCTTCCACGGCATCCTCGACGAGAATGGCGAGCACAACGAGTTCAACGAGACCTGGCACCTGGTGCGGGAGCTGCGCGACGGCGCTCCCTGGTATGTGCAGGGCATCGAGCAGAACGGCTAACGCTCTCCCCGCCCCTGAAACGCAACAGGCCGGGCTGACAGCAGCCCGGCCTGTTGTTTCACGCATGGATGGTAAGCGTAGCTGTTAATCGTAGTTGTTGAGCATGGTGGTTGAGCACAGTTGTTGAGAGTCGTTGTTAAGCGTGGCTGCTCACGGCGTCAATTACCCTCGCTGGCATCCTCGATGGCGTCACCCATCTCCTCGACACCCTCACCCGCCTCTTCAACTGCCTGATCAATCTCCTGACCGGCCTCCTCGGCAGGCCCCTGGTCCTCCTCGCAACCAGCAAGCCCCAGCGCCAGCAGGCCGGCCAGCAGAGCCAGGAAAAGCTTCCGTGTCATGGTGCGCTGCATGATGTTTCCCTCCTGTGAAACATGAAAAAAAGTGACAAACAACCGTATCCATCAAGAACAAGCTAGCGCTTGTGCCGGGCTGCTTCCACCCAGGGTGTCACTTTGGATCACGCTTGAGCAAGGGCTGGCCGGCGTCGCGCCCTACCGCCGGGCAGGTCGATCATAAGTCGAAAAAAAGGGCACCCTCCGCAGAGAGGCGCCCCTGTAAGCACTCGTATGACTCAAACAGCAGAGACATGCTAGCCGAGCCAAAAAACAATTTCAAACATACGTTTTATCGACACCCTGCGTACCACCGATCTCGCCAGTCGACCCTTGTCCCACTCTCTGCCACCGCATGACGCCGCGGCTGGCCGGGTGCTATGATCCATCATCATTACACACTCGTAGACACCAACAGCACAACGAGGAATCCGGCTTGTCACACTTACCGGTGATCGTCGGCATGGGCGGCGTGAACCCTGCCGGCAGAACCTCGGGCCACCAGGCGTTTCGCCGTACCGTGCTCGACGCCCTGCCCGTGGAGGAGCAGACCCGCACCCTGCTGGGCCTGGCCGCCATGATGCGCCTGGCCAGCGGCCAGGAAGACGGCAGCTGGCATGACGCAGATGGACGCCCCCTGGACCCCGCCACAATCGTTGAACAGACCCGCCAGCAGGTCCTCGACCATACCCTGATACGCCGCATCGAGGACCCGCGCTTCAATGATCCAGGCCTGCCCGCCAACCGTCAGGCCAGTCTGGCGCTGGAAGCCCCCCTCACCTTCCGCGTCCGCCGCCGTCAGCTGCCTCAGGACCTGCCAGCAACCTGGCAGGTACGCGAACTCGATCACAAGCTTCTCGAGGTCACGGTGCCCGCCGGCGAAATGGACGTCATGCTGCCCGAGCACCGCCCCGCCCAGGTGCGCTCAGCCGGTCAGCTGCCGAGCGGCTTCGAACCCAGCCAGCTCTACCGCAGCGTGCATCACCCCCGCGGACTCTCGATGGCGATCTTCGCCGCCAGCGACTGCCTGGGAGACAGCGGGCTCGACTGGGATACCCTGCGCGATCGCCTCGATCCCGATGAGATCGCCGTCTACGCCGGCAACTCCATCGGCCAGCTCGACGAAGAGGGCTGGGGCGGGCTGCTCAAGAGTTTCGTCTCCGGCAAGCGAGCCACCTCCAAACAGATGCCGCTGGGCTACGGGCAGATGCCCGCCGATTTCCTGAACGCCTATGTGCTGGGTAGCGTAGGCAGCACCGGCGCGGCCATGGGCGCCTGCGCCAGCTTTCTCTATAACCTGCGCCTGGGCGTAAACGACATCCGTGAAGGGCGCTGCAGGGTGGTGATGGTCGGCACCGCCGATGCTCCGGTCACCCCCGAGATCATCGAAGGCTTCCGTGCCATGGGCGCCCTGGCCGACGACGACAGCCTGCGAGCCCTGGACGCCCTGGAGTTGCTGACCGACGCCGATTACCAGAAAAGCTGCCGCCCCTTCGCCCGCAACTGTGGTTTCACCATCGCCGAATCCAGTCAGTTCGTGATGCTGATGGACGACGCTCTGGCCATGGAGGTAGGCGCCGAGCTCCTCGGCAGCGTGCCGGAGGTATTCGTCAATGCCGACGGTTGGAAGCGCTCCATCTCCGCCCCCGGCATCGGCAACTACATCACCCTGGGGAAGGCCGCCTCCCTGGTGCGTGAGATGCTTGGTGAGCAGGTCCTGCGCCAGCGCTCGTTCGTCCACGCCCATGCCACCAGCACGCCCAAGAACCGCGTCACCGAGTCCCACGTCCTCGACCGGGTGGCCGAGGCCTATGGCATCGACGCCTGGCCCGTGGTCGCGGTGAAATCCTATGTGGGCCACTCCCAGGGCAGCGCCGCCGGTGACCAGCTGACCAGTGCTCTGGGCAGCTTCGCCCACGGCCTGCTACCGGGTATCGCCAACCTCGACGCCGTGGCCGATGACGTCCATGCCGAGCGCCTGGGACTCTCCCGGGAGACGCGGCCATTTGCGGCCGACGCCGCGCTGATCAATGCCAAGGGGTTCGGCGGCAACAACGCTACCGGCGTGCTGCTCTCCCCGGACGTTACCGAACGCCTGCTGGTGCAGCGTCACGGCGAGGCCGCCGTGGCCGCCTGGCAGGTTCGCCGCGAGGCGACTCGCGAGGCCGCCGCCGCTTACCGTCAGCAGGCCGACCGGGGGCTCTTCTCCCCTCGCTACCGTTTCGGCGAGGGCGTGCTGGAAGGCCCCGAGCTCTCGATCAGCGACGCCGAGATCCATATCCCCGGCTACGCCCGTCCGGTCTCCCTGGCGGTCAACAACCCCTTCGGTAAACTCGAGGAGTGACGGCAATGAATATCGCGGTCTACCCCGGCACCTTCGATCCCATCACCAACGGCCACTTCGATCTGATCGAACGCGCATCCCGGCTGTTCGACAAGGTGGTGGTGGCCATCGCCACCAGTCCCGGCAAGGGCCCGGCGCTGGATCTCGATACACGAATCGCCCTGGCCCGAGAGGTGGTCTCTGGGCTGGACAACGTCGAGGTGACCGGATTCTCGGGTCTGATGACCGAGTTCATGAAGCAGCAGCAGGCACGCGTGCTGCTGCGGGGGCTGCGCGCGGTCTCGGATTTCGAGTACGAGCTGCAGCTGGCCAACATGAATCGCGCCCAGATGCCGGAGCTGGAGACCGTCTTCCTGACCCCGGCGGTGGAGAACTCCTATATCTCCTCCACCCTGGTGCGCGAAATTGCCAAGCTGGGCGGCGATGTCTCGCAGCATGTGCATCCCGAGGTCGCCGCGAGGCTGAAGAGCCATTACAATACCTGACCACAAGGCTCGGGATTGTGCCGAGCAGATCCCGATGACCGCGGCCAGCGACTTCCGTGAGGTACCCCATGGCCCTGATGATCACCGATGAGTGCATCAACTGCGACGTCTGCGAGCCGGAATGCCCCAACGGGGCCATCTCGCCAGGCGAAGAGATCTATATCATCGACCCGGCGCTGTGCACCGAGTGTGTCGGTCACTATGACGAGCCCCAGTGCCAGCAGGTGTGCCCGGTGGACTGTATTCCCCTGGACCCGGAGCGCGAGGAGAGCCGCGAGGAATTGATGGCCAAATATGAGCGCATCACCGCGGCCTGATGATTGGCAAGCCTGGCAAGCAAGGACGACTCTGCATCACGAAACGCCCCGCCAAGTGCGGGGCGTTTCGCGTTGTGTGGGACCATCATCTTTGGCTATAGCTCGTCGGCCCGCTTGCTGACCGTGCACCCGAGGCAACGGCGAAAGGCCGCCTCGGCCGGGGTCTTGATCAGCGTCTCGGCCGCGCTGTCCACCCCGCCACCCAGGGCGGTAAAGGGCAGTGTCACCAGAAACACGGCGGTACCGCCCACCGTGGCCGCCGCCAGCAGCGGTCGTGCGATTACCGCATCGGCAATCATCGCCCCGCCACTCGGCTGAACCCCCACGCGCTGCTCCTGGGCGACCGCCGGAGAGGTTGCCACCAGCGCCACCAGCGCCAGTGTAAAGAAGATCATGATCCGCTTGCTCATCGCTTGCACTCCCCGTGCTCCCTGCCATCTATGCTGCGTCGTCACCACCCGGCGCTCGCCTGTAGCGAATCGAGTATGGTGTTAGTCATCATGAGGTCTTAGAATCGCTAAGGTTACATCCTCTCACGGGATCTTACATCAGGATAGGCGGCTTTCGCCGCTTGCCCACCCCAGGACAGGCCCCGCCTGCTCCGATCACCATGCAAAGGAGAGCATGATGAAGCGTCTTATCGCCACCGCCGCACTGGCCACCCTGGTTGCCAGCCCCGCCTTCGCACAGAGCTATCAGTACAACCCTAATGAGGGACCGTATATTGGTGCGGGCCTGGGGTACTCGAAACTGGATAATGACACCCTCGACTGGCTCGGGGATGTTGGCGCGAGCACCGATGACAGCGATACCGGCTATAAACTGTTTGTAGGCTATCAGTTCAACCCCAACTTCGCTGTTGAAGCGGGCTACGTAGACTTTGGTGACTTCAAAGCTAGTGGAGCGGATGGTACTGACAGTGCCCGCCTGAAGCTTGGAATGGAAGGCTTTACTGCTGCTTTGGTTGGAAAACTGCCCATCCAGAATGGTTTCAGTGTCTTCGGCAAGCTCGGCATGGTCGCATGGGATGCTGACGTGGACTTGGATGCCACCATCGGCGGAGACGTTTATCGTGAATCCGCCAGCGAAGACGGCTCCGATCCCTATTACGGCATCGGCGCTGAATATGAAGCCGAGCGCATCCTGATGCGCGCCGAGTTCGAACGCTACGATATCAGCGAAGATGGCGAAGACTTCGAGATCGACCTGATCTCCGCCAGCATCGGCTACCGCTTCTAAACGATAATCGCCCTTTATTGCCACCGCCGCCCCGCCCTTGTGCGGGGCGGTTGCGTTATGCCCCGCCGCCGGCCATGCTGCCCGGCTCGTCAATCTCGGGAGCCCCCTGTGAGCCGTTCGGAGTCCTCGTCACCCGGGGCCGCGCGCCGGCGCATTCTGGCGCTGGCCTGGCCGATCATCCTCTCCAATATCACCGTGCCGCTGCTGGGGCTGGTGGATACCGCCGTGGTCGGCCATCT
Organism: Halomonas marinisediminis; assembly: GCF_004347715.1. Taxonomy (NCBI): domain Bacteria; kingdom Pseudomonadati; phylum Pseudomonadota; class Gammaproteobacteria; order Oceanospirillales; family Halomonadaceae; genus Halomonas; species Halomonas marinisediminis. The sequence continues at coordinate 55,376 of NZ_SLTR01000019.1, forward strand.
GCCGGACTCGCGCTACCTGGCGGCGGTCACCCTGGGCGCTACCCTGTTCAGCTTCCTGTACTGGGGCTTTGGCTTCCTGCGCATGGGTACCACGGGGCTCACCTCCCAGGCGGTAGGGCGCGAGAACGACACGGATGTACGTAACCTGCTGGGGCAATCGCTGCTGATCGCGGCGGGCATCGGTGCGGCATTGATCATGTTCTCACACCCGCTGATCAGGCTGGGACTGTGGCTCCTCGATGGCAGTGACGTCGCCACGGCACTGGCCGCCGAGTATGCCGAGATACGAATCCTCTCGGCGCCGGCGGTACTCGCCAACTACGCCATCCTGGGCTGGTTCCTGGGACAGCAGAACTCGCGAGTGACCCTGGCGATCCTGGTGCTCACCAACGGGGTCAATATCCTCCTCGACCTGCTCTTTGTCATCGGCCTCGGCATGACCAGCGATGGCGTGGCCTGGGCCACGGTGATCGCCGACTATACCGCCCTGACCTTCGGCCTGTGGCTGGTCTCGCGACAGCTCAGATGGCTGTCGGGCCGCTTCCTTCGCCATCGGCTCCTGGCCGTTTCAGCCTATGGCGAGCTCTTCTCGGTCAATGCCAATCTCTTCGTGCGTACCTTGGGGCTGCTCTTCGTGATGGCCTTCTTTACCTCGCGAGGGGCGGCCCAAGGCGATACCGTGCTCGCCGCCAATGCCGTGCTGCTGCAGTTCATCATGCTCACCAGCTACGCCCTGGATGGCTTCGCCCACGCCGCCGAGGCGCTGACCGGACGCTCGGTGGGGGCAAGGCGCTGGACGGAATTCGCCCAGTCGGTGCGGAGTGCCGCCTGGTTCTCGCTGCTGACGGCCGGTACCGCCGCCCTGGCTTTCGCCCTGGGGGGCGAGGCGCTGATCGCCCTGCTTACCGGCCTGCCCGAGGTGCGAGAGACCGCCTCCACCTACCTGCCGTGGATGGTCGCCATGCCGCTGATCGCGGTATGGGGCTACCTGCTGGACGGCGTCTTTATCGGTGCCACGGCGATTCGCGAGATGCGCAACAGCATCTTTGCCGGGCTCGCCGTCTATCTGCCCGCCTGGTGGTTGGGCCAGGCCCTGCTTCCCGAGGCGCTCATCAACCACGGCCTGTGGCTCGCCTTCACGCTGTTCATGCTGACGCGTTCGGCGACGCTGATCGCCTATTACTGTCAACGGCGCCGCAGCGACTGGCGCGATGCCAGCCACGACGCCTCATAGCGTCTCATATCGATTCATGGCGATGCGTCACGCGGACACCGGCCCCAATCTGCGGGTTGGCGCGGGCGGTGCGGGCCGCCTGGACCGTCAGCGAGGGATAGCGCAAGATACTGATGCTGCGCTACTTTATGCCATGAAACACCAATAACACTCAAAACAGTAAGGGAACGCCATGCTCAAGGCCCTCTCCAGACCGGCGGTCAAGCTGGTCGAACGCTACCTGCCCGACCCCTATATCTTCGTGCTGCTGTTGACCATCATCGCCGCCGTGGCGGCCATTGCCGTGGAACGCCAGACGCCACTCGCGGTGATGCGCATGTGGGGGGACGGCTTCTGGAACCTGCTGACCTTCTCGATGCAGATGCTGCTGGTGCTGGTGACCGGCTTCATGCTGGCCAGCTCTCCCCCGGTGAAAAAGCTACTGCAACGACTCGCCGCTCTGGCCAAGGGCCCCGGTGGCGCCATCCTGCTGGTCACCTATGTATCGCTGGTCGCCAGCTGGATCAACTGGGGCTTCGGCCTGGTGGTGGGGGCGCTGTTCGCCAAGGAACTGGCGCGCCTGGTGCGGGTCGACTACCGCCTGCTGGTGGCTAGCGCCTACTCCGGCTTTATCGTCTGGCACGGCGGTCTGGCCGGCTCGGTACCGCTGACCGTGGCCACCGACGGCCACTTCAGCGCCGACCAGATCGGCGTGATCGGCACCGGCTCGACCATCTTCTCCTTCTTCAACCTGGCCATCGTGGTGATGCTGTTTATCGCGGTACCGCTGGTCAACCGCATGATGCTGCCCGACGAAAAGGACAGCGTGTTCGTCGACCCCAAGCTGCTCGGGGATGATGAAGCACACCAGGTGCGTATCACCCGCCCCGCCGAGCGCATGGAGAACAGCGTGGTGCTGGCCTGGCTGGTGGGCATCCCGGGGCTGATCTTCCTGGCCGATCACTTCTTCCTGCGCGGCGGCGGCCTCAACCTGAACGTGGTCAACTTCATGTTCCTGTTCCTGGCCATCGTGCTGCATCGCACCCCGCGCAGCCTGCTGGAGAGTCTCCAGGAGGCGATCAAGGGTGGGGCCGGCATCGTCATCCAGTTCCCGTTCTACGCGGGGATCATGGCGATCATGGTGCAGTCCGGTCTGGCAACCAGCATGTCCGAGGCGCTGGTCTCCTTTGCCACCGACACCACCCTGCCGGTCTGGACCTTTATCAGTGCCGGCATCGTCAACCTCTTCGTGCCCTCCGGCGGCGGTCAGTGGGCCGTGCAGGCACCGGTGATGATTCCGGCCGCCCAGGCACTGGGGGTGGATATTCCCCGGATGGCCATGGCCGTGGCCTGGGGTGATGCCTGGACCAACCTGCTGCAGCCCTTCTGGGCCCTGCCGGTACTCGGCATCGCCGGGCTCAAGGCCAAGGACATCATGGGCTTCTGCCTGATCCAGCTGCTGATCACCGGGGTGCTGATCTCCATCGGCCTGACCTGGTTCTGACCCTCCAGCAAGGCGCCCTGTCCCCAGGCGGGCGGGGCGTCCGGCTGTGGATAACACAAGGAGTTCCAATGGACGACAACGATCTGTCCGGCGCCCTGCCCGGCCAACACGAGCTGTCGATGACCGTGTTGATGACCCCCGACATGGCCAACTTCAGCGGCAAGGTGCATGGCGGCGCCATCCTCAAGAAGCTAGACGAGGTGGCCTACGCCTGCGCCAGCCGCTACTCGGGCCACTATGTGGTTACCCTCTCGGTGGACCAGGTGCTGTTCAAGCAGCCGATCCATGTGGGGGAGCTGGTGACCTTCCTGGCCTGCGTCAACCATGTGGGCCGCTCCTCCATGGAGATCGGCGTCAAGGTGGTGGCCGAGGATATCCAGAACAAGCTGATCCGCCACACCAACAGCTGCTACCTGACCATGGTGGCGGTGGATGGCGATGGCAAGCCGGCGCCGGTGCCTCCACTGGCGCTTGACACGAAGGTGCAGAAGCTACGTTTCGAGAAGGCGGCCCTGCGCAAGAAGCTTCGCAAGCAGGCCGAAGAGGAGCAGCGCCGTACCCAGGCCGAGCACGGCGCCAGAGAAGATGACGACTAGCCACAGTCCAGGCTGAGGATGATGTCCGTTTCGTCCAGGTGGACATTGAGACGATCTGGCCGATGATCGAGAGTCACCGCCGTACCGGGGCGAATCACCCGAATGGCCGATGCTTCACTCTCGGCATGAATCGCCTTGCCGAGGGATACGCTGTAGGTACGACCGATACGGTCCTGAACGCGCTGGGCACCACACTCCCCGCCGCTTTCCACGCGAGGCGGCAGCGGAGCTGGTTCGGGCTCCGGCGCCGAACTCATGCCACTGCAGCCCACCAGAAGAAGGCCTAAGAGTAGCGGCGACAACCTCGTTACAATCATCTGGGCTTCCTTGATCCAATCCAAACTTGATCCATACCAAAGAAAGTGCCGGAACGGACTAGCCGATCCGGCAGTTGACTCACCATGGCTCGGCTCAGAGTGCCGTAGCAGACTAGCCGCCCCCCGGGGCTCTGTTCAGGAAGCGGCGTCCTGAACGGCCTCTCCACCCTGCTCGATATCCTGGCCGGCACCGCGAATGGTGTTACAGCCGGAGAGAAGCGAAACGGCGAACAGTGCCGCCACCAGCATCATCAGAGTACGCCTCATGATCGACCTCCTTGTGCGTTGAAAATGTTGCACCCGTAATTTAGCAGCTCACGGCGAGCTTCGCCTTATCCCAGCAGCAGCCTGAGGATAATCGCCGCGATCACGGCCACCGTTAGCCACTTGACCACAAAGGCGCCACGCGGACTGACATTGACCCTTACCGCCAGCCAGGCGCCCGACATGCTGCCCACCGCCAGCACCAGCCCATGGCTCCAGCGCACCTGATCATTGACCACAAAGATGGCCAGTGCCGGCAGGGTGTAGACCAGTACGATCAACACCTTGAAGACGTTGACCTGGGCCAGGTCGATCTTGAGCATGCGATAGAGCACCACGATAAAGAGAATTCCTACCCCCACCTGGATAAAGCCGCCATAGAGGCCGATGACAAACATCGCCAGGTAGACCGCCGGCGTCAGCCGCTCGGGGGTCAGCGGCCGGGTATCCAGGCGCGGCTGTGGCAACAGCATCAACAGCGCCGAGCCCGCCATCACCACGATCAGAATCGCCTCGAACAGAGCATCACCGGTGAGCAGAGCCAACCAGGCCCCGACCAGCGAACCCACCACCGCCGGCACGGAGAGGCGCAGCGAGAGCCCCAGATGGCGTGCCCCGGCACGGAAGAAGTTGTATACCGCCGACACGCTCTGCAGGGCAATGGAGACACGATTGGTACCGTTGGCCTCCTGAGGCGGCAGACCCAGGAACATCAACAGCGGCAGGGTGAGCATGGAGCCCCCCGCAGAGAGCACGTTGATAAAGCCGGCCAATGCACCTACCAGCAGCAGGGCCAGCGCTTCGAACAAGGTCATGGAAGAGTCCTTTCAGGAAAGAGCCGCACAGCTTATCCGCCCGAGCAAACGGGGAAAACTCCCTACGGTTATATGGCATGATGCCGGACAGTCGATACCACTCGCTGATTACGCCGGAGAGCCCTGATGGATCATTTCGAGCCAGACCCCCGCCTGGTTGAAGACAGCTACCCGATCACCGAGCTGCCGCTTTGCCAGCTGCGCCTGATGAACGACAGCCGTTTTCCCTGGTTGCTGCTGATCCCACGCCGGCATGGCGTCAGCGAGGTCTTCGAGCTGAGCGAGGCGCAGCAGCGGCAGCTATGGCGTGAGACGAGCCGCATCGGCCAGGCCTTCAAGGCCCTGATGGAAGCCGACAAGCTCAATGTGGCGAGCCTCGGCAATGTGGTGGAACAACTGCATGTGCATCTGGTGCTGCGCCGCACGGATGACGGTCTCTGGCCAGGGCCTGTGTGGGGGCAGGGAGAGGCGTTGCCCTATGACCTCGACACCCTGGCCGCCATGCGTGACAGGGTGCTGGCCATGCTCGAGGGGCTCGACCTGCAACCCGAGGAGTCGCAGGCCTCCTGAGACTATTGCCTGGCCTCGCAGTCGACGAGGCGTGCAGCAATATCCGACACCAGCCGTTCCAGGGTGGCGGAGGGCATGGGGCGTCCGCCACGGAGGGCCGTCAAGGCAAGGCGGCCATCGGTGCCAGGCGGCTCGAGCGTCACCAGCACTCGGTAGCCCGGCCAGCGCGAGAACACCGCCTCCAGGCGCCCCACCGACGCATCGGCATGGCGCACCACATAGCCGCGCACCATCAGTGCCTCGGCGGTGGCCTCCAGGGCACAGGAGGAGGAGGCCTGTGAGGAAAGTGTCATCGGCGGCACCGATGATAAAGGGGTCGCACAACCAGCCAGCAGCCCCACCACCAGTATCATGCCAGGCAGACGACTCATGGCTCATCTCCTGTGCCCATGGAACGGCGCAAGCCACCACAGAATGCCTCGCTGCTGGCGCTTCGCGACTCCACGAGCTCACCTCGCCAGTCGATGACCTGAAGATCGCGACTGACCCGCACCTCTCCGTCACTGACCAGCAGCGAGACACGCTCCAGCTCGGTGGCATCGCGGGTCAGGCTGCCTACTCCACCGAAGCCGATCATCACCCCTCCACCGAAACCACCACGACCACCACCCAGGCCGATACCGCCGAACACACCACGACGCTCCCAGTCACCATGGCGGTCGCCGTAGCCGGGCAGGATGCGGGTACGCTCGGCGCTTACCAATGCCGGAGCGGTCGCGGTATGGCGGATCAAAAAGCCATCATTCTCCAAGGCAACCACCGCCCGGCGCAGCGTCTCGGTGACCGACACACCCTCGTCTGACCAGAGGCAGGCCGCCGCGGGGGTCGGCTCCGCCACCGGCAACGTGGCGGGAACGGTCTGGCAACCGACCAGCACCAGCAGGACAAGCAACGGCCAGGGACGCATGATTTCTCTCCCGTGATTGGACGACTGACGACTTCAGTGTAGGCAGGCGGCCGTGACGAGGGAATATTGCACGACGGCGGCATCCGAGCCCGTCGCCCGTCGCCCGTCGCGCCAGGATGACGCAGCCCCCTTGAAGTCAGCCCCCACCGCCAAGATGTCATGCAACATGGCTATGATGCCCATGGTCAGGATTCACTGTCCGCCAGCGGGCGATACATGGATCATGGAAACCAACACCACCAAGGAGGCATTACATGAGCGATACCAACCGCATCGGCCTACATGAGGCCAGCGCCAGCCAACTCGCCGAGAAGCTCAACGAGCTGCTGGCCAACTACCAGGTCTTCTACATGAACGTGCGCGGCTACCACTGGAACGTGAAGGGGCCGCAGTTCTTCCAGCTCCACGAGAAGTTCGAGGAGCTCTATACCGACCTGCTGACCAAGATCGACGAGGTCGCCGAGCGCGTGCTTACCCTGGGCCACCAGCCGCTGCATGCCTACAGCGACTATATGGAGGTCTCGCGCATCACCGAGGACAAGAACGTCTCGGACGGCAAGGCCTGCGTCGAGGGCGTGCTGGCGGGCTATCAGGTACTGATCGAGTTGCAGCGCGAGATCCTCTCCCTGGCCTCGGATGCCGACGACGAGGGCACCGCCGCCCAAGCCGGCGACTATATCCGCGAGCAGGAGAAGACCGTGTGGATGCTGGCCAGCTACCTGGCCTGACTCCGGACCCGACCCGATCAGGCATCACGGGTCATGTCACCACAACGCCGGGCCCGAGGCACGGCGTTGTGGTGTCTGGCACGATTACCTCGGACCACGCACCTGTCAGCGCGTCAGATCCTCCACCAGGGCGCGCAGCAGCGTCCAGAACTCCTCCACCGAGGCGACCTCGACGCGCTCATCCGGCGAATGGGCACCGCGAATCAGCGGACCGAAGGAGATCATCTCAAGCGCGGGATACTTGCCGCCCAGGATGCCACACTCGAGCCCGGCATGGATGACCTTGACCGCCGGCTCGCTGCCCAGCTGTTCATGGTGCACACGCTGAAAGCGCGTCAGCAGCTCGCTGCCTGGCTGGGGTGTCCACCCCGGATAGCCATTCTCGAGGCGCACCTTGGCCCCGGTCAGCTCGAACACGGCACGCAGGCGATCGGCCAGGTCCTGGGCCGCGCTGTCATGCAGCGAGCGCACCAGGGCGCCGAGATGGAACCGCCCCGCCGCTAGGCTCACGACCCCCAGGTTGTTGGAGGTCTCCACCACGCCCGGCACCTCCTGACTCATGCGCTCGACGCCACAGGGAGCGGCGTGCAGGGCGGCCAGCAGTAGATGCGTCGCCTGACCGGTAAGCGGCTCATCGGCGGGCATCTCGACTGACTCGAGGCTCAGCGACAATGCATCATCGACACCGGCAAACTCCTTGCGCAGGGTGGCCTGCAGTTCCGCCACCTCAGCCTTGGCGGCCTCGAGCTCCTCTTCGGGCAACGCCAGGATCGCAAAGGCCTCGCGTGGCAGTGCGTTGCGCAGGGTACCCCCCTGGTAGCTCGTCAGCCGTGCATCGAGACGCTCCAGGACTCGCATCACCCGCACCAGCAGTCGATTGGCGTTGCCCCGCCCCTTGTCGATATCGATCCCGGAGTGACCGCCGCGCAGCCCGGTCAGCGACAGGCGGAGCGTCACCTCATCGTCGGCCAGCGCCGCAGTAGGCAATTGCGCCTCGACCACCACATCGGTGCCTCCGGCGCAGCCGATAAACACCTCGCCGCGATCCTCGGAGTCGAGGTTGAGCAGGTAATGTCCTTGCAGCCACCCTTCGGCGAGGTTAAGCGCCCCGCCCATGCCGGACTCCTCCTCCAGGGTAAAAATCGCTTCCAGCGGGCCGTGGATGAGCTCGTCATCCTCGAGGATGGCCAGGGCGGCGGCCACGCCGAGGCCGTTGTCGGCCCCCAGAGTAGTATTGCGTGCCCGCAGCCAGCCTTCATCGTCGAGATAGGTCTCGATGGGATCACGGGTAAAGTCGTGTGGATGGTCGCTGTTGGCCTGGGGAACCATATCCAGGTGGCCTTGGAAGATCACGCCGGGAGCCTGCTCGTGACCGGGGGAGGCCGGCTTGCGAATCAGCAGATTCCCGAAGGCATCGCGCTCATGCGCGAGCCCCTGTGCGTCGGCCCAGGCTTCGAGGCGAGCCGCCAGGGCGGCCTCGTGGCCGGAGGGGCGCGGAGTCTCGCAAAGGGTGCGGAAATGGCGCCAGAGCGGCTGCGGCGAGAGCCGATCGAGATGTTCGTTCATGGTGATCCCTTCCTGAGTAACCGGCCTACCTTACTCAGCCCATTGCGGAAGGGGAAGAGAAGGACAGAAGCATCGCCACCGCCTGGCGCAGCCGAGCGGTGGCCTGCCGCCGGCCCGATACACCGAGATGCCTGGCCAGGGCATCGCCGCTCAGCCCCTGAAAGCCCCAGGTCACCAGCAGCAGCAGCTCGGGATCGGCGAAGGAGATGCCACGGGACAGAGCGAGACGAACCAGGGCCTGCAGCGCCGGACGGGCCAGCGCCGGCTCGCGGTGACCGGCGGCGACGTCCTCTGCATCGCGGCGGTCGTCATCTGCAAGATTCACCCCACACCCCTCCGCCAGCAGAGCGGCGGCCACTGGCGGCGCCAGATCACGCAGCTCGAAGGCCAGCAGGCCAGGCAGGGCGCGTTGAAAGCGCGCGACGAGCGAGCCCATCAGCGCCTCACCGCGCTTGCTGGTGGCTCGAGCCACCATCAGGGCGTGTTCACCCGTGGCGGTCTCGCGGGTCAGCCCGAGGCGCAGAGCATGAAACCCCTGCCGCTGCCAGAAGGCCATCAGCGCCGGTTCGGCGCCGAAGCTCGCCCCCAACAGATCGCAGCCATCATCACGCGCTCGCTCCAGCTCCGCCTCGATCAGCCGCTTCCCCAGCCCCTCGCGACGGCGCTGGGGTGCCACGGCGATGCGCACCACCCGCCGCAGATGCCCGGTAAGCGCCTCCCGGGACCCCACATGGGCAGCCAGGGACTGGGCCATAAGATGGCCACGAGGGCGTCGCTCGCCACGGGCGACCCGCTCGGCCAGGTCGGCCTCGAACCCCCCCTCATCTGCGGTCATCACTACCCCTAGCGGCACGTCACCGGCTGTCATTGCCCCAACGGTGAGGCCCGGGCCGTCCAGCAGCAGCCGCAGATCGCTGGGCGTGGTGCGATAGTGTGCCTGCACCAGCAGACCGAACAAGCTACGCAGACCAGGCTCGTCACCGGCCAGCGTGGCCCGCGACAGTCGCCGCACGCCATCGGTTGCTCGATCGTGAGGCTCTGGCGGGTCGGCATCCAGCATCAACAGGCGATGGATCAGCGGCTCGAGGGGGTCGTCACTCGCCCAACGGATCGGCTCGGCCAGATGCAACCCTCGCCACTCTGGGGTAGTGCGCTCGAGACGCTCGCGGAAACGCAGGGCAAAACCGCGACCGGAGCCCTCGTAGCCGTGTACCGTGGTAGCAAAGGCGATCCGCGGAAAGGCGTCGAGCCACTCGCCGAGCAACCCGGCGGGAATCGCCGCCGCCTCATCCACCAGTAGCAGCCGGCCGGCACCGCCGGCCTGGCCCTGTCGGGCCAGCTCGGCAAGGGCATCCGGGGCCACGAAGCGAACCTCACCCTGGTCGGTAGCGAAGACATGTCCGCGCCGCTCACCCTGGGGGCAGAGCGCCGCAAGGCGTTCGAAGAGGCTCTCCACCGCCGCCGGGCGCGGCGCGGTCACCAGCACCTCCTGCTCCCCCGTGGCCAGCCAGCGGGCGCAGGCGATGCCCAGGGCCGCGCTCTTGCCGCGCCCACGGTCGGCGGTGATCACCAGCGGACGACGGCGGCGCAGCCGTGCCAGGCGGGCCACCGCCTGGGCCTGGTCGTCGGTCAGGCAGTCTCCATCGGTCACCGGCAGCTCGACATGCGCCTGACGGATGGGAAGCCTAGGCAACCGAGGTGTTTCGCCGGCACGCCAGCGAATCACCTGGTCGGCGCGCGCCAGGAGGCGCGCCAGCCGGGCCAGATAGCGACTGGCCAGCGCCTCGGGGTGCCAGGGGTGCTCGGCCAGTCGTGCATAGTCGGCATCGGGTCGGCCTCCCCAGTCATGCGGGGTCATCAGCACCAGCAGGCCGCCTGCCGTCAGGGTGCCAACCAGGGCCGCCACGGCATCGGGGTCGAAGCCCGCCCCAGCGAAAACGGCGTCTATCACCAGCAGATCATGCTCGCCCCCCAGACGAGTTCGGGCACGGGCAGGAGCCAACCAGTGCGCCGTATCGACCTGCCCTGGTAACTCCGGCGCCACCCAGAGCGGGGAGTGCCAGGCGCCGGCTCGCCATAACTCGACGGCCGCATCACAGCAGGTCTGGGGCGCACCCTGCAGCCAGACCAGGCCCCGCCAGCGACGGCGGGCAAGTCGTGAGATGTGGGCCAGCAGCACCCGCGTCGACAGGTCATGCTCCCTCTCTCCCCTATTCATCGGCCCTCCACAGCCTCACTGCCTCACCTAGCACTTTGGTCTTATGGCAGTGCACCATTCAACGCTAGCCACCGCCCATCATGGTACGTTGACGTCAACGTAAACATTTATTAAATATCTGATAGTATTGAATTATCAAACATCGACATTCCCTTTCGCGGTCAGGATAGCGATGCCTGGCCTCAGTCCACGGGCCGCACCAGCGTCGCAAGGCCATGATCGTTTTGCACACCAATGGGGTGTTAGTTTGAAGTGTCGTGGCGGGTCGTCGATGCACCCCTGTGCCGGCTACCGCTCCCAAGTCTTGTCCATGGCGCCGGGAGGCGCTATCTGCTGTCCAGTCCCGAAGGGAGAACAACATGAAAACACTGCGCACCTTCACGCTCACCAGCCTGGCCGCCGGCGTGGCCCTGGCCGCGCTGAGCACCACCGCCCAGGCCAAGGAAACGTGGACCATGACCACCACCTGGCCGGATAATCTGGACCTGATCCAGATGGACCGCCACTGGGTCGAACTGGTCAACAAGCTGGCCGGTGACGAGCTCACCATCAACTTCCGTGCCGGTGGCACCCTGATGCCGGGCAGCGAGGTATTCGATGCCACCCAGACCGGCGCCATCCAGGCCGCCGCCGACTGGCCGGGCTACTGGGCGGGCCTGAGCCCGGCCTTCTCGCCGCTGGCCACCACGACCAGCCTGTTCAACGGCGTGGACTACCTCAACTGGATCAACCAGTGGGGCGGCTTCGAGCTGTATCAGGAAGTCTATGGCGAGTATGACATGGTCTACCTGCCCTACGGCATCACCAACAACGAATCCGGCTTCATGGGCGGCACCCCCATCGAGAGCATCGCCGACCTGGAAGGCAAGCGTCTGCGCCTCTCCGGCCGCGACCAGGGCCGCGTCCTGGAGAAGCTCGGCGGCTCCCAGGTCACCCTGGCCGGCGGCGAGGTCTACCAGGCCATCGAGCGCGGCGTGATCGACGCCGGCGAATTCTCCACCCCGGGGGTCGACTACAAGGCCGGCTTCGGTGAGGTGGCCGACTACTGGTCCACTCCGGGCTGGCACCAGTCCGCCAGCGTTTTCGGCGTGATGATCAACAAGGAGGCGTGGGACGCCCTCTCCGAGGAGACCCAGGAGAAGCTGAAGATCGCCGCGGAGGCCACCATGACCTGGTCACTGGCCTGGTCCGAGCGGCAGTCTACCGAGGCGACGGTCAAGTTCAAGGACGAGGGCATGACGATCAACCAGCTGCCCGAAGAGGACCTGGCTCGCATCCAGGAGATCACCAACGAGGTGATCCTGCAGGGCGCCTGCGAGGATCCGATGCACGCCAAGGTCTACCACTCCATGGTCAGCTACCTGGATCATTACGCCAACTGGCGTGACGTGACCGTGCCCTTCAACATGAGCCGTAGCATGGACAACCTGCCGTCCCTCGAGGAGCTCGAGAGCTGCATGAACCAGTAAGCGGACCGGGCCGGGTCCTGCGGGGCCCGGCCCTATGCGGTCGCTTGACATCCTGTGTTCGCTTGATTAGCCCGACTCCGAGAGCCTCACCATGAACACCATTGCCAGGGCCATCGATGCCCTCAACGAGGGGTTCGGACGCCTGATCGCCCCACTCCTTGCCGTGATCACGCTGATCGTGATCTATGACATTGCCGCACGCTTCTTCATCGGCCGCCCCAGCGACTGGGCCTTCGATGTTACCAAGATGCTGTTCGGCGCCCACTTCATGCTGATGGCGGCCTACGGCCTGCGCCATCACGCCCACGTCGAGGTCGACGTGCTCAAGCGCCTGCTCACCCGCCGCAAGCAGGCCGCCCTCGAACTGCTCGGCTACCTGCTCTTCTTCGTGCCCTTCATCTGGATGCTGCTTACCTTCGGCTGGGCCTTCTTCGAGCGCTCCTTCAGCCGCGGAGAAACCACCTACGGCATGATGTCCATCCCGGTCTATCCGGTGAAGGGCGTGATCGTCGTGGCCGCCCTGCTCCTGCTGCTGCAGGCCATCGCCATCGTGATCCGCGCCTGCGGTGAACTACGCAAGGAGGGTGCCGCATGAGCCCCGAGATGCTCACTCTCTTCATGTTCAGCGGCCTGCTGATCGGCCTGTTCATGGGCCACCCGCTGGCCTTCGTGCTTGGCGGCGTCGCCGTGCTAGGCGCCTGGCTCGGCCCCGGGGCCAATACGCTGGGCATTCTGATCAACAACATCTATGGCAACTCCATGGACAACTATGTCCTGGTCGCCATTCCCCTGTTCGTGCTGATGGCGCGCTTTCTCAATGACTCCGGCGTCACCGAGAAGATGTTCGACACCATGCGCCTGCTGCTCGCCAACCTGCGTGGTGGCCTGGCCCTGACCGTGGTCATCGTCTCGGTACTGCTGGCCGCCACCACCGGCATCGTCGGCGCCTCCATCGCGGTGATGGGCATGATCGCCCTGGTCCCGATGCTCAAGTACTCCTACAACAAGGAGCTCAGCGCCGGGGTGATCATGGCCAGCGGCTGCCTGGGCATCCTGATTCCCCCCAGCATCATGCTGATCCTGATGGCCAGCTACTCGCCGGTCTCGGTGGGTGCGCTGTTCGCCGGCGCCCTGGTACCGGGGGTGATGCTGGGCGTGATGTATGCCCTCTACGTACTGATCATCTGCTTTATCAAGCCCAGCTATGGCCCAGCCGTGCCCGCCGAGGAGCGCGCCGAGACCTCGACCGGCCAGCTGCTGATCATGCTCGGCAAGTATGTGCTGCCGCCCATGTCGCTGATTCTCGGTGTGCTGGGCTCGCTGTTCCTGGGTATCGCCACGGCCACCGAGGCCTCGGCCATCGGCGTGGCCATCGCCTTCCTGCTGTTCCTGATCTTCGGCGATCGCAAGGCGTCGACCTGCTATCGCACCCTGATCGAGGCCAGCAAGACCACCACCATGGTGATGCTGGTGGTGGTGGGGGCGACCGCCTTCACCGGCGTGTTCTCCATCGGTGGCGGCATGGATGTCATCCATAACGTGGTGACGGCGATGCCCGGCGGCACCATCGGGGCCCTGATACTGATGCTGTTCCTGGTATTCCTGCTGGGCATGTTCCTGGACTGGACCGGCATCGTGCTGCTCAGCTTCCCGATCATGCTGCCCATCGTCGACAGCCTGGGCGTGGATATGCTGTGGTTCGTGGTGATGGTGGCCGTGGTGCTGCAGACCTCCTTCCTGACCCCGCCGTTCGGCTATGCACTCTTCTACCTGAAGGGAGTGGCGCCCCCCGGGGTGGAGATCGTCGATCTCTACAAGGCGGTCATTCCCTTCGTGGCGCTGATCGTGCTGGCCTGTGTGCTGATGGCCTTCTTCCCGGCCCTTATCACCGGTCTGCCATCGATGCTACTCGGCTACTGACCCATGAACGCGTAACGACGCCCGCCGTCAGCCGACGGCGGGCGTCGTCGTTTGACGGTGGTCAACCGATGCTGGCTGCAGCAGACAAGCGCAACTGATACTATTTGCCGGCGTCAATGTCTCGCATTTACCATCCTGCGCCCGCAAGGAGCCTCCCTTGTCTCGACCTGCCAGCGGCGACCTGCCCACTCTCTCACGCCGACTGATCCCCTCATTCACTCCATGGACCGCCCTGCTGCTCGGGGTCGCGCTGGTCGTGGCACTGCCGGTGCTGGCGGTACTGGCGCACATCCTGGTACCCACCGGTGGCGTCTGGCAGCACCTGGCCGGTACGGTGCTGCCTCGCTACCTGGCCAACACCCTGTTCCTGGTCATCACGGTGGGCATCGGCACCCTGGTGATCGGTACCGGTACCGCCTGGCTGGTGGTGATGTGCCGCTTCCCGGGGCGACGGCTGTTCGAGTGGGCGCTGCTGCTGCCGCTGGCCGTGCCGACCTATGTGATCGCCTACGCCTATACCGACTTCCTGCAGTTCTCGGGCCCCTTGCAGGGGTGGCTGCGCGACCTGTTCGGGTGGGGCTTCGGGGACTACTGGTTCCCCGAGGTGCGCTCGCTGGGCGGGGCGGCAGCGCTGATCAGCCTGGTGCTCTACCCCTACGTCTACATGCTCGCACGCGCCTCCTTCATGGAGCAGTCGGTGTGCATGCTGGATGTGGGTCGCACCCTGGGCCGCGGCCCCTGGCAGCTGTTCTGGAGCGTGGCGATTCCGCTCTCGCGTCCGGCACTGGTGGGCGGCGTATCACTAGCCCTGATGGAAACGCTGAACGAGTTCGGCGCGGTGCAGTACTTCGGCGTGGACACCTTCACCACCGGCATCTACCGCACCTGGTTCGGCCTCGGCGAGCAGGCCGCCGCCGCCCAGCTCGCCGCCTGCCTGCTGACCTTCGTGATCGCCCTGGTGCTGCTGGAGCGCTGGTCGCGGGGCAAGCGGCGCTACTTCCACACCTCCAGCCGCTATCAACAGCTGCCGGAGTTCCACCTCGGCGGCTGGGCCTCGGCAGGCGCCTTCCTGGCCTGCCTGCTGCCGATCCTGGGCGGCTTCCTGATCCCCAGCGGCATCCTCGCCGAGCTGGCCATCCAGCAGGGTGACTCGCTCTTCGGCAAGAGCTTTATCGGCTACGCCCGCAACAGTCTGCTGCTGGCCTCGATCGCCGCACTGGTGGCGGTCACCCTGGCGGTAGTGCTCAGCTACGGGGTGCGCCTCAACAATACTCGACTGACCCGAACCGCCACGCGTATCTCGGCCATGGGCTATGCGATTCCGGGGTCGGTGGTCGCGGTAGGCATCCTGATCCCCTTCGCCTGGCTGGACAACACCCTCAATACCTGGCTGCTGTCGCGCGGTGGCGAGGTTATCGGACTGATCTTCAGCGGTTCGGCGTTTATCCTGATCTACGCCTACGTGGTGCGCTTCCTGGCGGTTTCGTTCAACGCCGTGGAGGCCAGCCTGGGCAAGGTGACACCGAGCATGGATGCCGCCTCTCGCACCCTGGGCCAGACCGCCACCGGCACACTGAAGCGGGTGCACACTCCGATCATGCGCGGCAGCCTGCTGGCGGCCTGCATCCTGGTCTTCGTGGATGTGATGAAGGAGCTACCGGCGACCATCATCCTGCGCCCCTTCAACTTCGATACCCTGGCGGTACGCGCTCACAACCTGGCGGCAGACGAGCGTCTCGCCGAGGCCTCGACGGCCTCACTGGCCATCGTGGTGGTAGGCATAGTCCCGGTGATCCTGCTCAGCCTCGCCATGCGCCGCTCGCGCCCCGGCGGCGGAAAGTGACGAGGAGCGCGAGGGAAAGACAAATACCTGAGAGGGGTCCAGCCGCAGTGTCACGGGCTGGCCCTCGGCGGGCAGGAAGACCCCTGGCACCCGCGCATGGATATGGGCTTCATCGCCGTCGGAGTCGTGGGCACAGATATGCAGCAGGCTGCTGCGCCCCAGCAACTTGGCCATGACGATATGGCTGTGGCTGTGCGCTTCGGCCGGCACATCCAGCCTCGCCACCTGCAACGCCTCCGGTCGCACCAGCACGCGTACCTCACTGCCCTCGGCCAGCCAGCCGGCATCCACGATGCCCACCGGTGTCAGCACCTTGCCGTCGCGAACCACCCCGGAGAGTTCGTTCACCTCACCGAAGAAGGTCACCACGAAGGGGTCGCTGGGGTTGCAGTAGAGCTCGCGTGGCGTACCGACCTGAACGATATGGCCATCACGCATCAGGGCGATGCGGTCGGCCATGAACATCGCCTCTTCCGGGTCGTGAGTCACCAGCAGGGTGGCGGCCCCGACCTCCTTGAGCACGTGCAGGGTGTCATCGCGAATCTGGTCGCGAAGCCGCGCATCGAGGCTGGAGAAGGGCTCGTCGAGCAGCATCAGGTGCGGCTCCGGCGCCAGCGCACGAGCCAGTGCCACGCGCTGCTGCTGGCCCCCGGAGAGCATGTGGGGATAGCCCTCGGCCCGGGCGCCCATCCCCAGCTGCTCGAGTAGCCTCAAGGCACGCCGACGACGCTCGCCTGTCGGCAAGTGCTTGAGCCCGAAGGTCACGTTTTCCAGCACGGAAAGGTGGGGAAAGAGCGCGGAGTCCTGAAAGGCCAGGCCGACGCTGCGCTTCTCGGGGGGGAGGTGACGCCCGCCAGGGCGGGCTACCTCATCGCCCTCCAGGACCACGCGACCGTGCTGTAGCTTCTCGAGGCCCGCGGCGATGCGCAGCAGGGTGGTCTTGCCACACCCCGAGGGGCCCAGCAGGCAGACCACTTCACCCGGCTGAATATCCAGATCGATGCCCTTCACCACCTCGTGCTTGCCGAAGGCGTGGTGAATGCCCTGCATGGAGAGTACCGGAGCGGAAGTGGCGTGCGGCTGTTGCAGATTCAGGTTCATTAGGGCCCTCGACGTCGTGTCGGTGGAGATCTCCCCATCATAACCGATCACGAGCGCTAATGCGTTTGAAAGCGACTCGCATTCAATATTTCACTGCTTCAGCGCAAGGAATCGCCGCCCTGCCCCTTGACGCCGCCGACGTACGGGGCTTCAATAAGCGGGTCATTAATGCAACGTATTATCATTCCACTATCTCCACTCTGCCGGATATCCCAGAGGTCATGATGATCAAGAACGTTCGTCTCGCCGCCCCCATCGCCGTCGCGCTGGCCGGTTCCGCCTTCGCTACCGCCGTCTCCGCCGACGAGCTGAACATCTACTCGGCACGTCACTACGACTCCGACGAGGCGCTCTACGAGGCCTTCACCGAGGAGACCGGCATCGAAGTGAACCTGCTGGAGGGCGATTCGGACCAGCTGATCGAGCGCATCACCCGCGAGGGCGTGGCCAGCCCCGCCGACGTGATGATCACCGTTGACGCCGGCCGCCTGTGGCGTGCCGAGCAGGAGGATATCTTCCAGAGCGTCGACTCCGAGGTGCTGAACGAACGCCTGCCGGAAGCCATGCGTCACCCCGAGGGACTGTGGTTCGGCTTCAGTCAGCGCGCCCGCGCCATCTTCTATGACCGCGAGAACTTCGACCCGAGCCAGATCGGCAGCTACGAGGAGCTCGCCGATCCGAAGTTCGAGGGTCAGCTGTGCATCCGCTCCTCGAACAATATCTACAACCAGTCGCTGCTCGCCTCACTGGTCGAGCACCATGGCGCCGAGGGCGCCGAGGAGTGGGCCCAGGGCGTGGTGGCCAACATGGCACGCGACCCCGAAGGGGGCGACACCGACCAGATCAAGGGCGTGGCCAGCGGCGAGTGCTCCCTGGCGGTGGCCAACCACTACTACTACGTTCGCCTGCTGCACTCCGACAACGAGGCGGATCGTGAGGTCGCCCGCCGTGTCGGCGTGATCTTCCCCAACCAAGACGGCCGCGGCACTCATGTCAACGTGGGCGGCGCTGGCGTAGTCGAAGGGGCTCCCAACCGCGAAAATGCCGTGCGCTTCCTCGAGTTCCTGGCCTCCGATACCGCCCAGGAGATCTTCGCCAACGGCAACTACGAGTTCCCGGTGGTCGAGGGTGCGATGAAAAATCCGGTGCTCGAGTCCTGGGGCGACTTCAAGAAGGATAGCCTGAACATCAGCAAACTCGGCGAGAACAACCCCGAGGCGATTCGGATCTTCGATCGCGTCGGCTGGCGCTAAGCCTTCCGGCCCAGGCCAAATCGGGTAGGGGCCGGGGTTGCCCCCGGCGCCCTCCCACACCACCGGGCATACGGGTCCGTACCA
>NZ_SLTR01000001.1:0-376060 GCF_004347715.1 Halomonas marinisediminis
TCGGGAGATCGACCACCCGATCCCAGTGGTCGAACGGTTCTATCACTGCTATCCGGGGATTAGGATCCTACTGCTCCATGGTAAGTAGTAGCAGTCGTCGCCAGGGATGATGCAGAAGGAGAAGAGCGTAATGGTCGAGCCGCTTGGCGCAGCAGAGGTGTTTCAGGCGTGTCCGGAGGAGGGGTTCCATTTCGAGCTCACCAGCGAGCTCGAGCCACTGGACCTGCTCGCGGGGCATGTTCGGGCCAGCCAGGCGCTGGCCTTCGGCACGGACATTCGCCGCGAGGGTTTCAACCTCTTCGTGCTCGGTCAGCCGGGGCACGGCAAGCACGATCTGGTGGAGCGCTATCTGATGCGGCGCTCGCGTGATGAAGCCTCGCCGCCGGACTGGTGCTATCTCTACAACTTCGAGGATCCCGCCACGCCGCTCTATCTCGAGCTGCCGTCGGGGTTGGGACGGCAGCTGCGCCGCGATATCGAGGCGCTGGTCGATGAGCTGCGCAGTGCGATTCCGGCGGTGTTCGAGCGGGACGAGTACCAGAATCGTCTGCAGGAGTTGAAGCAGGCGATGGGCGAGCGCCAGCGTGATGCCATCGAACAGGTGCGCCGCGAGGCTCGCGAGCAGGGCATCCTGCTGCTCTCGACGCCCAATGGCTTCACCTTCGCGCCGGCCCAGGGCGATAGCGACGAGATGGTGTCGCCACAGGAGTACGAGGCGTTGCCCAGGGAGGAGCGCGAGCGCCTCGAGCATACGGTGGAGATCCTGCAGCGCAAGCTCGCCCAGGCGATCCGCCGCATGCCGAAGCTGGCCAAGGCGCTGCGCGAGCAGATTCAGCAGCTCAACGAGGAGGTGCTGCAGGCGGCCATCGGCGCGCCGCTGGCGGAGCTCGAGGAGCGCTACCAGACGCAACAGGGCATCATCGATCATCTGGGGATGATTCGTGAAGCGATACTGGAGCACGCCGAGACGTTTGTGGCCGATGAGCCGGAGATTCCCCCGGAGGCGATCTTCAGTCGCTGCTATATCAACCTGCTGGTGGATAATGCCGATACCGAAGGGGCGCCGGTGATCTATCAGGACCTGCCGGGGCACCAGCATCTGGTGGGGCGTATCGAGCATCACGTGCATAACGGCACGCTGCTGACCGATTTCTCGCTGATTCGCCCCGGGGCGCTGCATCATGCCAACGGGGGGTATCTGGTGCTGGATGTTCGCGGCCTGCTGAGTCAGCCCGGGGCCTGGGAGACCCTCAAACGGGTGCTGCAGGCCGGTGAGATCCGCACCGAGTCGCTGGAGCAGGCCTATGGGTTGATCAGCACCGTTAGCCTGGAGCCCCAGCCGATACCGCTGGACGTCAAGATCGTGCTGCTCGGCGAGCGCCTGCTCTACTACCTGCTGTGTGAACACGACCCCGAGTTCCTGGAGCTGTTCAAGGTGCAGGTCGATCTCGAGGATGAGCTGGAGCGCAACGAGGAGAATCTGCTGCTCTATGCGCGGATGATCGCCACCCTGGCCCGGGAGGCGGAGCTGGCACCGCTCGACCGCAGCGGGGTGGCGGCGACCATCGAGCGCGCCGGCCGGCTGGCCGACGATCAGCAGCGGCTCACGGCGAGGCATCGCGACCTGCAGGATCTGCTGCTGGAGGCGGGGTACTGGGCGAGCGTGGAAGGGGCCCGCACGATCACACGGCCGCATGTGGAGAAGGCGGTCGTCCAGCAGTTGTGGCGCGCCGGGCGCATCCGCGAACGTAGCCAGGAGCAGATCGTCCGCGGCACCCTGATGATCGCCACCGAGGGGCGGGTGGTGGGGCAGGTCAATGGGCTGTCGGTACTGGCGGTGGGCGATGTCGCCTTCGGTCAACCGACCCGGATTACCGCCACGGCCAGGCCCGGCAGTGGCCAGGTGGTGGATATCGAGCGCGAGGCGCGCCTGGGCGGGCGCATCCACTCCAAGGCGGTGATGATCCTGTCGCGCTACCTGGCCGGCCGCTATGCCCGGGAGTCGACCCTGTCGCTGTCGGCGAGCCTCGCCTTCGAGCAGTCCTACGGTGGGGTCGAGGGGGACAGCGCCTCGGTGGCGGAGGTGTGCGCGCTGGTCTCGGCCATCACTCGGGTGGGGCTCGATCAGGCGTTCGCGGTCACCGGCTCGATCAATCAGCACGGCGAGGTGCAGGCGGTGGGGGGCGTCAACGAGAAGATCGAGGGCTTCTTCGATATCTGTCGCGCCCGGGGCGAGCTTGCCGGTCAGGCGGTGATCCTGCCGGCCAGCAATGTCGAGCACCTGATGCTCAAGGCCGAGGTGCGCGAGGCGATGGCGGCGGGCAAGTTCCGTGTCTATGCGGTGCGCCATGTGGATGAGGCCCTGGCGCTGCTGACCGGTGAGACCCCGGGAGAGGCCGATGGGGAGGGCAACTTCCCCGAAGCGAGCCTCAATGGTCGTGTGCAGGCGCGCCTGGCGGCCTTCCAGGCGGCGGTCAAGGCCGGCCCGGAAGGGCATGGCAATGACGAGAAGGCCACCGGTGATGGCGAGGAGGGGGAGATGGAGAGTGACGATGACGCCTGACCCCGAGAACCCATCAGCGGTGGCGCTGAGTGTCGAGATGCTTCGGGTACTGACGCTGCTGGATGACTCGCGCCAGGGAGTGGCGGCCCTCGAGGCGGCGGTGCTGCTGGCCGAACAGGTGAGTGCGGAACTGGTGGCGCTGTATGTGGAGGACCAGAACCTGCTGCAGTGTGCCGGCTTCCCCTTTTCGCGCGAGATTGGCGCGAGCAGCGGGGTGGTGCGCCCCCTCAGCCTGGAGCGACTGGAGTCGAGCCTGTTGCACCAGGAGCGCCGAGTGGCGCGGGCGCTGGAGCGGGCCGCGGCGGGCAGGGCGCTGCGTCATCGCCTGCAGGTCAGCCGCGGGCAGGTGGCAAGCGAGGCCCTGGCCGAGGCCGCGCCGGGCGATGTGCTGTTCCTGGGCAAGGCCGGACTCTCGGCGCGCTGGGGTAGCCGCCTGGGCTCCACCAGCCGGCGTCTTGTTCTCGAGGCTCCCTGCACGGTGGTGATCTGGGATGAGCGTCATCCGCCGACGCCCGGCCCGCTGCGCTACTTCCGCGGCGAGGCGCCGGCGCTGCCCTGGGGGGAGACGCCCCGGGAGGCGGTGCGGTGGCATCCACTGTTCGTGGGGCGCGAGGAGCTCGCCATCATGGAGGCGCCAGCCCTCGAGGCGTTCCTGGGCCAGGCGCGGCGTGGGGCGCTGGCCATGACGCGTGAACGCCTGATCCTTCTGCTTGAGCAGGATGCCGAGCTGCTGGCCAGGATCCCGGTGCCTATCGTGGTGGTGCCATGATCCGTTCTTGTATTTGATTCATCGCAGACTGACCTTAAACCTCTAGGTAGAAGGGATGCTCCGCTACCCACTGGGCATTTCGCCACCCTGTGGGAGGCCGGGTTTCCCGGGCGATGGCGCCGACAGGCGGCCGTACCTTGTGGGAGGCCGGTTTTCCCGGGCGATGGCGCCGGTAGGCGCCCGTTAGTCTTGCCGCATTCTTCTGGTCCATCCGGGGAGGCCGTTGGCCTCCATTCGCCCGGCAGAGCCGGCCTCCCACGCAGAGCCGGCCTCCCACGCAGAGCCGGCCTCCCACGATGCATCGCCGGGCTATCTCTCCGAGGGGCAGCCGGTGGTATCGTAAACATCGAAACCTCATCGCCGGGAACTACCATGTCTTTAAACTCCAGCCAGTCAGCGAAGCACCAGGGAGAGAGCCAGACCCAGGCGAAGAGCTCCCGTTACGAGCGTGCCTTCGAGCGCTTCCTGTGGAAGAGTCGCCTGCTGGTGATGCTGGCGGTGGTGCCGAGTCTGCTGGGTTCCCTGGTGCTTTTTATTATCGGCACCCTGGATATCGTCACGTTGGCGATTGATGCTGGCGCCTACTATCTGCTGGGTGGGCAGCCGGACATTCACGACAGCGTGGTGCCGCGCGTCGTGCTGGCCGTGGATATCTATCTGGTGGCCATCGTGCTGCTGATCTTCGGCCTTGGGGTGTATCGGCTGTTCGTGTCGCCGATCGAGCCGGCCGAATCGCATCCGGCGTCAAATCCCTTCAATGTCGCTACGTTCGACGAGCTCAAGGACAAGATCGCGCGGGTGGTCATCCTGGCGGTGATCATCGAGTTCTTCCGCGCGGTGGTGGATATCACCTTCGAGACACCACTCGACGCGATCTATCTGGCGCTCTCGGTGCTGGCCCTGGCGGCCGCTCTTTTCCTGATGAGCCGCGCCCATCGCTCTCACCATGACTAGAGGCCTCGGCGCCTGGCCCGCGCGCCGCCGCCCGCGGCCTGCCGGCTCTGTGGCACAATATCCGGTCCGTGAATCGACAAGGATCGCCAATGGCGTATGTGCTGGTGATGGGCGGTCTCGCCCTCTCGGTTAGCTTTACCCTGGGCTGGGCGCTGTGGCGCCTGGTGCGTGGGGCACTGGGCTGGTTGGGCGGCTCCAGCTCGGGGGGTACCAAGATCAAGCCCAAGGCCCGCAAGCCCGCGACCAGAAAGCCGGCGAGCAAGGCACCCGCCAAGTCATCTGCCGCCAAGTCATCTGCCTCCAGGCCATCCAACGCCAAGAGCGCGGCGCCTCGCAAGGCGGCTACCCAGCAGCCTGCCAGGCCCTGCGAACCCTGGGGCCTGACCCGCTGGCTGGCGGCGAACCGCTCCCTGCTGCCTCTTTCCAGCCTGGCCCTGATGCTCTACGCCTTCGGCCGCCTCGTGGTATTCGGCCTGCAGCACCGCCCGGTGGAAGCGCCGGCCTCCTTTGCCCAGGTGGTCATGGTGATTGGCTGGGTGGCGGCGGGGCTGCTTGGCCTGGCACTGGTTTCCCTGCTGGCCCGCTGGCGGTGTCGGGAGTGACGAGGACTGCGAACCCGCATAACGTTGGCGAGTCTCACCGAGGAAGCGACCGAAGGAGAAACTTGTGCTAGCCAATATTCAGCGATTCTTTCAGCAGATGCTCTCGGAGGAGGGCGACGGTGCCGGGCGTGAGACGCCGAGCCTGGAGCTGGCCGCCGCGGCGCTGCTCTGCGAGGTGATTCGCGCCGACTACGAGGTCAGCCCGGATGAGCTCGAGACGCTGCGTGATCAGCTGCGGCGCCATCTGAGTGTCGGTGAGGAGGCGGTCGATGAGCTGATGGCATTGGCCCAGCAGGAGGTCGAGGGGGCCGTCGATCACTATCAGTTCGTCTCGCTGATCAAACAGCATTACGACTACCCCCGTCGCTGCGAGCTGGTGCGCATGATGTGGGCGCTGGCGCAGGCGGACGGTGAGCAGCATCATCTGGAAGAGCACCGTATTCGCCAGCTGGCCGAGCTGCTGCACGTCAGCCACGGCGACTTTATTCGCGCCAAGATCCAGGTGCAGCAGGGGGATGAGGATAACGGCGGCGGATGAGGAGGAGTGATCTGA
This sequence comes from Halomonas marinisediminis, assembly GCF_004347715.1. Taxonomy (NCBI): domain Bacteria; kingdom Pseudomonadati; phylum Pseudomonadota; class Gammaproteobacteria; order Oceanospirillales; family Halomonadaceae; genus Halomonas; species Halomonas marinisediminis. The sequence continues at coordinate 5,442 of NZ_SLTR01000001.1, forward strand.
AACTTTTTACAGATCTGGGATATCCGCCTGAATCCAGATGATAAAACGGAAAGAATTCATGTTTAGGGGCAATTATTTGGCAGCCTTGTCTGTCGGTGAAACGTTATGATGCCCTGAGAACGCGGCCACCCAGGCGCCAGTTGGCTTGGTGGCAGGGAAGCGTCAATTATTGAGTGGGTCTCACCCCTTGGTGAGGCCTGCATTTCTTTCCAGGAGGTGTTGGTGATGTCTCGTGAAATCGTGGTTCTTGGGGCCGGCATGGTCGGCGTATCGGTGGCCTGGCATCTGGTGCGCCAGGGGCATTCGGTGACGCTGGTGGACCGACGAGAGCCGGGACGCGAGACCTCCTTCGGCAATGCCGGCATCATCCAGCGCGAGTCGGTGCGGCCCTATGCCTTTCCACGCGACCTCGGCACGCTGATGCGCGTGCTGCCCAACCGCGAGGTGGATATTCGCTATCGCCCGGCGGGCATGCTGAGCGCCATGAGCCCGCTGCTTCAGTACTGGCTCAACTCCGGCAAGACCCGCTACGCCAAGATCGTGCCGGAGTATGCGTCGCTGATCATGCGCTGCCTGGAGACCCATGCCCCGATGATCGAGGCCGCCGGGGCCGATCACCTGGTGCGGCGCGACGGTTGGCTCGAGCTCTACCATACCCAGAAGGCCTTCGACGCGCGTATCGTCGAGGCCCGCGAGAACCGCGAGCTCTACGGTGTCGAGTTCGAGGTCCTGGATGCCGCTGGCCTCTATGATATGGAGCCCCACCTCAAGAAAGGGCTGGTGGGCGCCATCCACTGGACCCAACCCTGGACCGTCGCCGATCCCGGCGCGCTGGTACAGGCCTACGCCGAAAACTTCGAGCAGCAGGGCGGCCGCTTTCTGAAGGCCGAGGTACAGGGTGTCGAGAAGGGTGGCAAGGGGTGGAAGGTGACCACCGATCGCGAGTCGCTGGAGGCGGAGCAGCTGGTGGTGGCACTCGGTCCCTGGAGCGACAAGCTGCTCTCGCGCCTGGGCATCTCGGTGCCGCTGTTCGTCAAGCGTGGTTACCATATGCACTACGCCAGCGCCGACGACAACGCTCGTCTCAACCACTGGATCATGGATGCCGAGACCGGTTTCCTGCTCGAGCCGATGCGGGCCGGGATTCGTCTGACCACCGGGGCCGAGCTGGCCGATCTGGAGGCGCCACCCAAGTTCAAGCAGCTCAAGGCGGCGGAGCAGGCGGCGAGAAAGATCTATCCGCTGGGTGAGCGGCGCGATCCCGAGCCCTGGAAGGGCGCACGCCCCTGCCTGCCGGACATGAAGCCGATCATCGGGCCGGCACCCAGGCAGGAGGGAATGTGGCTGGCCATCGGTCATGGTCATCAGGGCTTCACCCTGGGGCCGGTGACCGGCCTGCTGCTTAGCCAGATGATGGCCGGCGAGACACCTGAGGTGGATATGGCGCCCTTCAGCGCCACACGCTTCTAATCGGGACACTCCCCACCCAAGCCGGGACAGTCCTCACCCAAGCAGGAGCAGTCGCCATCCCCACGGGGACTGTTCCGCAGAAGCTATCTCGCTGGAGGCCAATGTAAACAGCGCCGCAGGGCCCTATGCCTTGCGGCGCTGTTTTACCTGGTGGGTGGCCAGCTTGGCTACCAGTGTGACGATAAACACCAGCCAGCCGGCGGTGGCCATCACGTTGAACAGCAGCAGCTTCTGCACGCCGCCAAGCGGCGCGAAGATCAGCTCGAAGGTGATGCCGAGCATAAAGGCGAGGAACAGCGGCAACGCCAGGATATGCATCCACATCTCGGTACGGCGCTTCCTGACGTGATAGCGGCGCAATAGAACCCGGGTAGGCCGGTGCACGAAGGTGACCAGCACGGTGGTGCCGAGCAGCAGCAGGGCCGCCAGGGTGGGCTGCAGGTTGCCGAGGTGAGCCGACAGGCTGATCGACCAGTACACGACCAGCCACATCAAGCCGGCCATGATGGCTGCCAGATCGGCATAGTGGCGAGCCTTGGGCATCTTCTCTCTCCCTGGAATCTGGCCGCATGATACGGGATATCCTGGCTACCTGGCGAGTGGCTGCTTGCTCCCGGGGCGTGTGCTACCCGGCGAAGCGCAGCACCAGCTTGCGGACCCAGTACCAGCGATTGATCAGCAGGGCGGTGAAGATCAGCGAACAGCCGGCCAGTTGCAGCAGGGTCATGGTCTCGCCGTACCAGGCGGCGGCCAGCAGCGCCGTCCAGACCGCCTCGAGCATCAGGATGACCGCGGCATGGCTCGGGGTGGTGAGGCCCTGGGCGTGGATCTGCAGGAAGAAGCGCAGGGTGCTCGAGAGCAGGATGCTGGCCGCCAGCCAGCCCAGGATATCGCCGCCGATGCGGGCCGGCCAGGGTTCGATCAGCGCCGAGGCCAGGCTGAGCAGAATGCCGACGATGGTGAGCTGGATGGCGGTAAGCGGCAGGGCGGGGAGGTGGCGTACCACCCGTGTGTTGATGTTGATCAGCAGCGAGAAGAGCAGCGCCGAGGTGGCGATCAGCCACTGGCTGGGTTCGAGTCGCAGGCCGGCGTTGAGCGACAGCAGGCCGAAGCCGACCAGGGCGACGGGCAGGGCGATCCAGGTGGAGCGCGGCGGGCGGTCACCGAACAGCAGGCGGGCCACCACCGGCACCAGCAGGATGCCGAGACTATTGATGAAGGCGCTCTCGCCCAGATGGCGGGAGTGGAAGAGCCCCATGACCCAGAAGCCGATGGCGGCACTGAACAGCAGGCCCACGCCGGCGCTGGTGACCAGGTCGCGTCGGCGCAGACGGCGCAGGGCGGGAAGGGCGAACAGCACCAGGATCATCCCGGCGACCAGGAAGCGTGTGCCGATAAACAGCAGCGGCGGCATGCCGCCAAGGGCCTCCTTGGAGAAGATCCAGCCGGCGGCGGCGAGCAGGGTGACGGTCAGCAGCAGCAGGTCGGCACGCAGCGGGCTGCGCTCCATGGGGTCGGTCATAGGGTGTCCGGTGAAGCAGCGAAACCTACATGTTAGCAGACTATACGATTCGCCGTTCTGCCATGCTCGGTGGCATCCGGTATACTGGCGCCATAGCAAGCTAACCCCTCAACACAGGATCCGCCGTGACTACCCTGACCCTGACTCGCCCCGACGACTGGCACCTTCACCTGCGCGACGACCAGGCGCTGGCCGCCGTGGTCGAGGCCTCCGCCCGGCAGATGGGGCGTGCCATCATCATGCCCAACCTGACGCCGCCGGTGACCACCACCGAACAGGCGCTGGCCTATCGCGAGCGGATCATGGCGGCGCTGCCCGAGGGGAGCCGCTTCGAGCCGTTGATGACCCTCTATCTTACCGATAACACGCCCGCCGAGGAGATCGAGCGGGCCCACGCCAGCGGCCTGATCCAGGCGGTGAAGCTCTATCCCGCCGGTGCCACCACCAACTCCGCCTCCGGGGTGACCGACCTGGCGCACTGCGATGACGCCATCGCCGCCATGGCGAGACTGGGTATCCCGCTGCTGATGCACGGCGAGGTGACCGACGCCGAGATCGATATCTTCGATCGCGAGGCGGTGTTTATCGAGAAGGTGCTCAAGCCGCTGCTGGAGCGCCACCCGAGCCTCCGCGTGGTGTTTGAGCATATCACCACCGCCGAGGCGGCCGAGTTCGTGGCCGCGGCGCCGGCCAATGTGGGCGCGACCATCACCGCCCACCATCTGCTGTTCAACCGCAACCATATGCTGGTCGGCGGCATTCGGCCCCACTACTACTGCCTGCCGATCCTCAAGCGCGAGCGTCACCGCGAGGCGCTGCTGGCGGCGGCCACCTCGGGCAGTCCGAAGTTCTTCCTGGGTACCGACAGTGCCCCCCATGCCCAGGGGGACAAGGAGAGCGCCTGTGGCTGTGCCGGTGCCTACACCGCGCCGGCGGCGATCGAGTACTATGCCACCGCCTTCGAGCAGGCCGGCGCCCTGGATCGCCTGGAAGGCTTTGCCAGCCACCACGGACCCGATTTCTACGGCCTGCCGCGCAACGCCGACACCGTCACCCTGGTGCGCGAGCCCTGGCAGCTTCCCGAGTCGCTGCCTTATGTCGGCGACGCGCGCATCGTGCCGCTGATGGCCGGCGAGACGCTGGCGTGGAAGCTGATGTAGCAACGACCCACGTAAACCTTCAGCGTGATGGGGTGGTCACCACCCGATTTTCGACTCTCGATTTTCGACTCTCGATTTTCGACTCTCGTCATGGCGATGCATCATATATGTTGCTATTGTTAAGAAAAAGCAGCGTATATGGTGCATTTTGATGAGCCTCCATGATGATCTAGTGCATCGCCGGCGTGACCTGGGATTGACTCAGGCTCAACTCGCCGAGCGAATCGGCGTAACGCGCCAGCAATACCAACGCCTGGAGTGTGGCGGCAATCCGCGCCTGGACACCCTTCGGCTGGTAGCCGACGGTCTCAATGCGCGCCTGGCGCTGATTCCTCTGGAGAAGTGGTACGCCGTCAAGGCGCTGCTCGATGGGGAGAACGAGGGCGGCACTCCTCTCGATGAGGATCCTTGGCAGGGTTTGCTTGGCAGGGAGGAGTGAGGGTGGCCGACGAAAGTGTCGAAATGCTCTCCCTCTGGCTTCATGGCCATCGTGTTGGCTGGTTAGCCGGCTACCGTGGTGGGCGCAATGTACTGGTATTTGACGATGACTGGCGTCTCGACGAAGGGCGCCCCAGCCTGACACTATCGCTGATGCCTTCGGCGCCCCATGGTCGACGCTTGATGCAGGAGCCCTGGATGCGGCGTCAGCGGCTTCATCCCTGGCTATCGAATCTGCTTCCTGAGGGAGCGCTGCGCCACTGGCTGGCCGCCGAGTTCAAGGTGCATCCCGACAATGAGTTTCCTCTGCTGGCTGCACTGGGCCGTGATTTGCCGGGTGCTCTGGAAGTTGCTTCCGTGGCGCCCGATGAGATGCCGGCCTGGGTGTTGGTTCATCGGTCGAGTGTGACGCCTCAGCCGCGGCGGGTAACCGTGGGGCGTGGGTTTTCGCTGGCCGGTGTGCAGATGAAGTTTTCCATGCGCGAACAGGATGGTCGCTTCTTCGGGGCCGATGAGGTGCTGCCTGGTGACTGGATCCTCAAGCCCCCGTCGCCTCATCATCCTTGGCTTGTTCAGAACGAATATTCCGCCATGCGCCTGGCTCAGGCGGCTGGCGTCACGATTCCGGATATTCGCCTGGTCCCGCTCGAGTCACTTCACGGTCTGCCCCGCATCAATCTTCCTGATGAGCCGCTTGCCTATGCGGTCAAGCGATTCGACCGCGAAGGTTCTGGGCGTATACACGCCGAGGATTTTGCGCAGGTATTTTTTCGATATCCCTACGAGAAGTATGACGGTCCTAACTACGAGCAGGTCGGACGACTGCTGCGAGAGTTTTCGGCTGATGGACTGAGCTGTGTGCTGGAGATGGCGCGCCGGCTGCTGATCAACGTGCTATTGGCCAATGGCGATGCTCACTTGAAGAATTGGAGTCTCTGGTATCCGGATCGTTATACACCCCGTCTGTCGCCTGCTTATGACATCGTGATGACCAGGGCCTATCTACCCGATGAGCGTGGGGCGGCCCTGAACCTGAACGGCAAGAAGCGCTGGGATCTGCTGGGAAAAGAGGATTTTCGGCACTGGGCCGAGAGGGTGGGCGTAAGTTGGTCGCTTGTCTCGACTGCCCTTGATGAGACCATGGCAACGGTCCGATCCAGATGGCCCGCCCTATTGGCAACGCTGCCCATGGCAGAAGAGCACCAGTGCCTCCTGAGAGAGCACTGGCGTCGTCTATCGCCGGAGTGGCGGGTCGAGCCCCAGCGTTAGGCGCTGGCGGCTATTGCGCCATCACGCTGCCGATCGCCCAGGCGGGCCACCATCGCCTCGATCATCTTCGAGGAGTGCAGGGCGGCCTTCTCCAGGAACTCCTCGAAGGAGAGGTGGTTGTCGCCGCCGCCGGGGATATCCGAGAGGGCGCGGATCACCACGAAGGGGCAGCCGTAGAGGTGGCAGGTCTGGGCGATGGCCGCGGCCTCCATCTCGGCGGCGAGCATGGTGGGGAAGCGCCGACGGGTCTGGGCCACCAGATCGGGGCAGGCCATGAACACATCGCCGGTGGCGATCAACCCCTCGACCACCCGGACCTCGCCCAGCGCCTCGACACACTCCCGGGCCAGGTGAACCAGTCGCTCGTCGGGCAGATAGGCCGCCGGCATGTCGGGGACCTGGCCATGTTCGTAGCCGAACACCACGGCATCCACGTCGTGGTGGCGGACCTCGCTCGAGACCACGATATCGCCGATCTCGAGCCCCTCGCCGAAGCCACCGGCGGAGCCGGTATTGATGATCGCCTCGGGCTGGTACATGTCGAGCAGCAGGGTGGTGCCGACCGCGGCATTGACCTTGCCGATGCCCGACTGCAGGATCACTACCTCCACGCCATGCAGCCTGCCGCTGTAGAAGGTGCTGCCGACGTGGCTGTGGGTCTGGCACCCCTCGAGCAGGGAGGCGAGACGCTCCACCTCCTGGCTCATGGCGCCGATGATGCCGATGCGCTTCATGCGAAGATTTCCGTCCACTCGTTGCGCTTGGCCAGGAAGCCGCGGGCGATCTGCTTGGCCCCCTCGAGGCTGTGGCTGGCGGCCCAGCCGCACTGCATCTCGTTGCAGGCCGGCACCTCGTCGGCCTCGAGGACGTCCTTGAGGGTATTCTCGAGCAGGGTCAGCACGCCTTCGTAGTCGTCGTGGTTGATCATCGCGATGTAGAAGCCGGTCTGGCAGCCCATGGGGCTGATATCGACGACCTTGTCGGAGTGGTTGCGCGACAGCTCCGCCATCAGGTGCTCAAGCGAGTGCAGGCCGGGCATCTCCATATGGTCCTGGTTGGGCTGGCAGATGCGCATGTCGTACTTGTGGATGGTGTCGCCGCGCTCGCCGGTCTTGATATCGGCCAGGCGCACGTAGGGAGCCTTCACCTTGGTATGATCCAGGTTGAAGCTCTCGACGTTCATCTTGTCGCTCATCTTGATCTCCTCATTCTGTTTCGGGGCTGTTTCGGGGTCAGACCCCAACCCCCGGGGTCTGACCCCTGGGGGCCCCAGGGGAGCTACCCCAGGTAACGTTAACTGGCGTCGTGCATATCGGCGGCCTGCAGGGTGTTCTCCAGCAGGGTGGCCACGGTCATGGGGCCGACACCCCCTGGAACCGGCGTGATCCAGGCGGCACGCTCGGCGGCGGCCTCGAAGTCGACGTCGCCGATCAGGCGGCCATCCTCCTGGCGGTTGATGCCCACGTCGATGACGATGGCGCCCTCCTTGACCCACTCGCCCTTGACCAGCCCCGGCTTGCCCACCGCCACGATCAGCACGTCGGCACGGCGCACATGCGCCTCCAGGTTGCGAGTGAAGCGGTGGCAGACGGTGGTGGTGCAGCCGGCGATCATCAGCTCCAGGGCCATGGGGCGGCCGACGATATTGGAGGCGCCGACCACGGTGGCGTCGAGGCCACGCACCGCCAGGCCACTCTCCTCGAGCAGCGTCATCACGCCCTTGGGGGTGCAGGGTCTCAGCAGCGGCAGGCGCTGTGCCAGGCGGCCCAGGTTGTAGGGGTGGAAGCCGTCCACGTCCTTGTCGGGGCGAATGCGCTCGAGGATGGGGCGGGCGTCGAGGTGCTCCGGCAGGGGCAGCTGAACCAGGATGCCGTCCACGCTGGGGTCGTCATTGAGCTGGTCGACCAGCGTCTCGAGCTGTTGCTGGGTGGTCTCCGCGGGTAGCTGATGTCGAAATGACTCGATGCCGGCCTCGACGCAGGCGTTGTGCTTGTGACGCACATAGACCGCGGAGGCGGGGTCCTCGCCGACCAGGACGACCGCAAGCCCTGGCGTGCGACCCCCTGCTTCGCGGCGTGCCTGCACCTGGCGGGCTACCTGCTGGCGAACACGGGCGGCTATCGCTTTGCCATCGATCTGTTGCGCGGTCATCGAGGATCCTCTGAGTGGCCGGTAGTAAAGGTAAGGGCGTGATTTTCGCATGCCAAGCGGTCGAAACAAAGCGGGTGATATCAGCAAACTGTGTTCTGCCGCTTGACGGGCGAAGAAACTCGCGTAGAATACGCATCGCTCGACGAGGCCTGTGCGGCGGCGTCCAGCCCGCTTGATCGCCGTCGGAGTGTAGCGCAGTCTGGTAGCGCGCCTGCTTTGGGAGCAGGATGTCGGGGGTTCGAATCCCTCCACTCCGACCACAACTTCTTGAATGTCTTGCGGTTTTTTGGCACTCAGGGTTGCGGCGAGGCGACCTGGAACGTAGAATGCGCCCATGGCTCAATCGGATAGAGCAACGGCCTTCTAAGCCGTAGGTTGCAGGTTCGAGTCCTGCTGGGCGCGCCACCCGGTGCGGTAGCAGGCAGTCAGTACGAGCAGTTGTCGAAGTGGTGGATGTAGCTCAGTGGTAGAGCCCCGGATTGTGGCTCCGGTGGTCGTGGGTTCGATCCCCATCATCCACCCCACCTCGGCGTGCTGCAAGATCGAGTCAGTGCTGCAAGCTCAAGACGTTTCATTATCAAGACTATGGTGGATGTAGCTCAGTGGTAGAGCCCCGGATTGTGGCTCCGGTGGTCGTGGGTTCGATCCCCATCATCCACCCCATGTCTTTCGTCATCAGGTTGGCCCCTCTCTTTTGTTTTTCTGATGCTTATCATCCCGCCTAGCATGGGATGGATATCTCTTTCTTCTCGCTATTTCGATGTTTCTCGTGCGGTGTATCTTGCGCGGTCGCTCAGGCGTCGGCGTTTTTTGGCGTGGGTGCGCCGTTGGCCCTTGTAATCTCCCACAGTGCCCCCACATCTTTCGCCTCGGTGCTTGCCAGTGCCGGACGGGATTCATAAAATCACCCTTTTGATTTTCCATTCACGCAATCAACACAGTGCCCCCAGTCGGTAGAGGACATTTCATGCAAGTTTCCGTCGATACGACCTCCCAGATCGAACGCCGCATCACGGTCCAAGTGCCGGCCGCCGAAATCGATGAGGCCGTCAATACCCGTCTCAAGGATGCCGCCAAGAACGTTCGTATGGACGGTTTTCGCCGGGGCAAGGTGCCGATGACGGTGATCCGCCAGCGCTACGGCAGCGAAGTGCGCAACGAGGTGGTGGGCGAGGTGATGCGTGAGCGCTACGTTCGCGCCATTTCCGAGAACGAGCTCAACCCGGCCGGCCTCCCGCAGATCGAGGCCACCGTCAACGAGGCGGGCAAGGACCTGGAGTTCGTCGCGACACTGGAGATCTACCCCGAGATCACGCTGGCCTCCATCGAGGGTGCCGAGGTCGAGCGTCCGGTGGTCGAGGTGAGCGAGGCCGATGTCGACGAGATGATCGACACCCTGCGCAAGCAGAACGCCGAGTGGGAGGTGGTCGAGCGTGCCGCCGAGGATGGCGATCAGCTGACCATCGACTTCCAGGGCTTCCTGGGTGACGAGCCCTTCGAGGGCGGCAGTGCCGAGGGTCATGATCTGGTGATCGGTTCCGGCAGCTTTATCCCCGGCTTCGAGGAGCAGCTGATCGGTGCCACCGCCGGCGATGACAAGGAGCTCAAGGTCACCTTCCCGGAGGACTACCAGGCCGAGAACCTGGCCGGCCAGGAAGCGACCTTCAAGGTCAAGGTCCATGCGGTGAAGGGCCAGGCCCTGCCCGAGGTGGATGCCGAGTTCGTCAAGAAGTTCGGCGTTGACGACGGTGACCTCGACAAGTTCCGCGCCGAGGTCAAGAAGAACATGAGCCGCGAGGCCGAGCAGGCGGTGGACAACCGCGTCAAGCAGCAGGTGCTCTCCGCGCTGCAGAAGGCCAACGAGGTCACCGTGCCCCAGGCGCTGGTCCAGCAGGAGACCGATGGCCTCAAGCGTCAGGCGGCCCAGCAGTTCGGTCTGGGTGAGGACTTCGACGTCTCCCAGCTGCCCAACGAGCTGTTCGAGGAGCAGGCGCGCAGCCGTGTCGAGGTGGGCCTGCTGCTGGCCGAGGTGATCAAGGTCAACGAGCTCGAGGCCAGCGACGACGAGATCCGTGCCAAGGTGCAGGAGCTCGCCGAGCAGTATCAGGAGCCCGAGCAGGTGGTCGAGCACTACATGGGCAACGACCAGCTCAAGACTCAGGTCAAGTCCGCTATCCTTGAAGAGAAGGCCGTGGATGTGCTGCTCGAGCAGGCCAGCGTCAAGGATGTCGAGATGTCCTACCAGGACGTGCTGGCAGCCGCCCAGCAGCAGGAAGAGGTCGACGAGGAAGAAAGCAGCGAAGAGGCCGGCGAGGAAGAGCGCCAGGCCTGATCGATGTCTCCGCGCCCCGGCCAGTGCCGGGGCGCCGTTTCTCTTCGCTTCCCTTTATCGTCGCTTCCATTCATCGGATGCAAGGACAACACGCAGATGAGCAACGAGTTCGAGATCCAGAACGCCGGGGGCCTGGTGCCCATGGTGGTCGAGCAGAGCGCCCGTGGCGAGCGTTCCTACGACATCTATTCCCGCCTGCTCAAGGAGCGTGTGATCTTCCTGGTGGGTCCCGTGGAAGACTACATGGCCAACCTGGTGGTGGCACAGCTGCTGTTCCTGGAGTCCGAGAACCCGGACAAGGACATCCATCTGTACATCAATTCGCCGGGTGGCTCGGTGACTGCCGGCATGTCGATCTACGACACCATGCAGTTCATCAAGCCGGATGTCTCCACCGTGTGCATCGGCCAGGCGGCCAGCATGGGAGCGTTGCTGCTGGCCGGTGGCGCCGCGAACAAGCGCTTCTGCCTGCCCAACTCGCGCATGATGATTCACCAGCCGCTGGGTGGGTACCAGGGACAGGCGTCGGACATCGAGATTCACACGCGCGAGATTCTTGGCATCCGCGACAGGCTCAACCGCATCCTGGCCGAGCATACCGGTCAGGATATCGAGACGATCGCCCGGGATACCGACCGTGACAACTTCATGGACGGCAACCAGGCCGTGGAGTATGGCCTGATTGATGCCATGCTGGATAAGCGGCCCACATCCTGATAGCGTGATTTGCATGACACGCTGATTGTTCCCGGCGGCGCAGGCCGCCGTTGCGAGCTCGGTGGTGCCGGCTCTCGCGGGTGCCACCAACATGAAAAGAGGTAAGCGAATGGCTGACGGCAAAGGCAAGGACGACGGTGGCAAGCTGCTCTACTGCTCGTTCTGCGGCAAGAATCAGAACGAGGTGCGCAAGCTTATTGCCGGTCCGTCCGTCTATATCTGTGATGAGTGTGTCGACCTCTGCAATGACATCATTCGCGAGGAGGTGCTCGATGCCGATGCCGAGAGCGACGACGAGCGCCTGCCGACGCCCCGTGAGATTCGTCACACCCTCGACGACTATGTGATCGGTCAGGATCGCGCCAAGATGGTGCTGTCCGTTGCCGTCTACAACCACTACAAGCGCCTGAGCTCCGAGGTCAAGAAAGATGACGTCGAGCTGGGCAAGTCGAACATCCTGCTGATCGGCCCCACCGGCAGCGGCAAGACGCTGCTTGCCGAGACCATGGCGCGGCTGCTCAATGTGCCGTTCACCATCGCCGATGCCACCACGCTGACCGAGGCCGGTTACGTGGGCGAGGATGTCGAGAATATCATCCAGAAGCTGCTGCAGAAGTGCGACTACGATGTCGAGAAGGCCGAACGAGGCATCGTCTACATCGACGAGATCGACAAGGTGTCGCGCAAGTCCGACAACCCCTCCATCACTCGTGATGTCTCGGGCGAGGGCGTTCAGCAGGCGCTGCTCAAGCTGATCGAGGGCACCACTGCCTCGATACCCCCTCAGGGTGGGCGCAAGCACCCGCAGCAGGAGTTCCTGCAGGTCAACACCGGCAACATCCTGTTTATCGTCGGTGGTGCCTTCGCCGGCCTGGAGAAGGTGATACGTGATCGTGTCGAGAAGGGTGGCATCGGCTTCAATGCCGAGGTCAAGAGCAAGGACGACACCAGGCCGGTAGGTGATGTGCTGGCCACCGTGGAGCCCGAGGATCTGGTCAAGTTTGGCTTGATTCCCGAGTTTGTCGGCCGCTTGCCGGTGATCGCCACCCTGACCGATCTCACCGAAGAGGCGTTGATCGAGATCCTCACCGAGCCCAAGAACTCCTTGGTCAAGCAGTACGCCAAGTTGTTCGAGATGGAAAATGTGGAGCTCGAGTTCCGCGAGGATGCCCTGCGCGCGGTGGCCGTCAAGGCCATGACCCGCAAGACCGGCGCACGCGGCCTGCGCTCCATCCTCGAGTCGGTGCTGCTCGACACCATGTACGAGATCCCCTCGCTGGACGGTGTCAGCAAGGTGGTGATCGATGCCTCGGTGATCAGTGGCGAAAGCGAGCCGTTGTTGATCTATTCACAGCAGCAGGAAGCCGCTAGCGACGGTACCGACGGCTGAACGATCGGGGGTATCCCCCACGGGAGCGCCTTACCTCCATCACCGGCCTGGCCGGCTGGGGTCACGGTGGCTCCCGTTTTTTTTGGCGTGTCGCCTCCTGCCTTGCAATGTTATCCGGTCGCCCCCATTCCACGGGGCATCCCTTCGTTTTTCTTGAGGTACGTCTGCGATGCAGCAGAACGCTGATCAGACCCTGAGTCTGCCCCTTTTGCCGCTGCGGGACGTGGTCGTCTACCCGCAGATGGTCATTCCCCTGTTCGTGGGTCGCGAGAAGTCGATTCAGGCCCTCGATGCGGCCATGAGTGCCGACAAGCGGGTATTGCTGGTCGCCCAGCGTGAGGCCAGCAAGGACGACCCCGACCGCGATGATCTGTTTGCCATCGGTACCGTCGCGGAGATCATGCAGCTGCTCAAGCTGCCCGACGGCACCGTCAAGGTGCTGATCGAGGGAGTCTCGCGGGCCGATGTGGGCGAGCTGAATGACGGTGATGACTACACCAGCGCCGAGGCGTTGCTGCGTGAGAGCACGCCGCTTACCGAGCGTGAACAGGACGCTCTGGTGCGTGTGCTGCTCAATCAGTTCGAGCAGTACGTCAAGATGTCGAAGAAGGTACCCAACGAGGTGCTCAACTCGCTCTCCGGCATCGAGGACCCCAGCCGCCTGGTGGATACCATCTGTGCGCACCTGTCGCTGAAGATTGATGACAAGCAGCAGCTGCTTGAGATGGACAGGGTGCGCGATCGCATCGAGCACCTGATGGCGCTGATCGAGTCGGAGATCGACCTGCTGCAGGTCGAGAAGCGCATTCGCTCCCGGGTCAAGGAGCAGATGGAGAAGTCTCAGCGCGAGTACTATCTCAACGAGCAGATGAAGGCCATCCAGAAGGAGATGGGCGAGCTCGAGAACGTGCCCAACGAGGCCGAGAAGTATGAGCAGGCCATCGAAGACTCTGGCATGCCCAAGGAGGCACGCGACAAGGCCGTCCAGGAGCTGGGCAAGCTGAAGATGATGTCGCCCAACTCCGCCGAGGCCACCGTGGTGCGCTCCTATCTCGACTGGCTGGTGTCGGTGCCGTGGAAGAAGCGGACCCGGGTCAAGCATGACCTGCTCCACGCCCAGAAGGTGCTCGACGAGGATCACTATGGCCTTGACGAGGTCAAGGCGCGGATTCTCGAGTACCTGGCGGTGCACAAGCGGGTCAAGAAGCTCAAGGGGCCGGTGCTGTGTCTGGTAGGCCCCCCGGGGGTCGGCAAGACCTCGCTGGGCAAGTCCATCGCGCGGGCGACCAACCGCAAGTATGTGCGCCTGGCGCTGGGCGGGGTGCGTGACGAGTCCGAGATTCGCGGCCACCGCCGGACCTATATCGGCTCACTGCCAGGCAAGATCGTCCAGCGCATGTCCCGCGCCGGGGTCAGGAATCCGCTGTTCCTGCTCGACGAGGTCGACAAGATCGGCATGGACCATCGTGGCGATCCCGCCTCGGCGCTGCTCGAGGTGCTCGATCCGGAGCAGAACGACACCTTCAGCGATCACTACCTGGAGCTGGATTACGACCTCTCAGAGACGCTGTTCATCTGTACCGCCAACTCCATGAACATTCCCGGGCCGCTGCTCGATCGCATGGAGGTGATTCGTCTGCCCGGCTACACCGAGGACGAAAAACTCGCGATTGCCAAGCGCTATCTGGTGCCCAAGCAGCTCAAGGCCAACGGTTTCAAGGAGGACGAGCTGGCCTTCTCCGATGAGTCGCTGCTCGAGCTGATCCGCTACTACAGCCGCGAGGCCGGGGTGCGTGAGCTCGAGCGTCAGGTCGCCAAGGTCTGCCGCAAGGTGCTGCGGGTGCGTATCGAGAAGGAGAGCGAGGAGGGCGCTCAGGCCCCGATGCTGCTGGCCGCCACGGATATCGAGGAGTATGCTGGGGTGCGCCGTTACAGCTACGGGCTGGCCGACCAGGAGAATCAGGTGGGCCGCGTGACCGGCCTGGCCTGGACATCGGTCGGGGGCGAGCTGCTTAATATCGAGTCGGTGGTGACCCCTGGCAAGGGACGCATCAACAAAACTGGCTCGCTGGGTGATGTGATGAAGGAGTCGGTGAGTGCCGCCCACACCGTGGTGCGCGCGCGTGCCCTCTCCCTGGGGGTCGACCCCGATCGCTTCGAAAAGGAAGACCTGCATATCCATGTGCCTGAGGGGGCGACCCCCAAGGATGGTCCCAGTGCCGGCATCGGCATGGTGACCGCCATGGTCTCGGCCTATACTGGGCGCCCGGTGCGCTGTGACGTGGCGATGACCGGTGAGGTCAACCTGCGTGGTGAAGTGATGCCGATCGGTGGTCTGAAGGAGAAATTGCTGGCCGCCAGGCGTGGTGGTATAAAGACCGTGCTGGTGCCCGAGGAGAACCGCCGGGACCTCAAGGAGGTGCCGGAGAATATCAAGGAGGCTCTCGATATCATACCGGTGCGCTGGATCGATGAGGTGCTCGAGGTTGCATTAGTAAAAAAGGATGAAGAGCCCAAAGAGGATTCTCATTCAGAAGAAACCTCGTCAGCGCAGTCAATGATCAGTACGCATTAAGGTCGATTTTCCCACCATTACTCTGTCTAAAGCCTTGTATGGTGGGGCTCTGCCTTGAATGTTGCTTGACAGCACTTTCCCCGCATTGCTATAAATTGGCCTATGCTGTGATCGTGCTTGTCAATTGCAAAGCCGGTTCGATTAGGGCCAATTTCCGAAAAAGTCAAGGGGTGAAGTGTGAACAAGTCTGAGCTGATCGAAGCCATCGCCGCGTCTGCCGATATTCCCAAGGCTTCCGCCGCGCGTGCCCTGGATGCCATGGTGGATTCCGTGACGGAAAGCCTGAAGAAGGGCGACAGCGTCTCTCTGGTCGGCTTCGGGACCTTCCATGTGAAGGAGCGTGCAGCGCGTACCGGTCGTAACCCCCAGACTGGTCAGCCGATCGAGATCAAGGCGGCCAAGGTTCCCGGCTTCAAGGCCGGCAAGGCGTTGAAGGATTCCGTCAACTAACTGTCGCCGAGCTGGAGTCGCGCAGCTTGCGCCGCTGATGGTTCGCCGTTGATGGTTGATTGATACAGGCGCATCGCCCTCGGCGGTGCGCCTGTCCTCGTTATAGACTCCACCCTTTCCCAGTATTTCTCTTGAGGCAACACTTCCGAGGCCTGCATGCTGCAAAGTATTCGAGACCGCTCCCGAAGCTGGGGAGCCAAGATCATCATCGGGGCAGTGGTCGTGACCATGGCGATGTTCGGTGTGGATTCACTGGTGGGCCTGTTCGGCAATAGCGGCGACGAGGTCGCCGAGGTCAACGGTGAGCCCATCATGCGTCAGGAGCTAGAGCTCTCGGTGCAACGGGCCATTCGCAGCGGCCAGGTGCCGCCGGAGCAGGAGCGGGCGCTGCGCAGTCAGATGCTCGACGAGCTGATCACGACCCGGGTGTTGAGTCAGTATGTCGAGGAGGGCGGGATGCACCTTTCAGAGGAGCAGCTCGACCAGATCATCGTGTCACTCCCCGAATTCCAGGACCAGGAAGGCCGGTTCGACCAGGAGCTGTTCCGCAACCGCCTGGCCAGCGCCGGCTACACGCCGCTGGGCTTTCGCCAACAGCTGCGTGGCGACATGAAGCAGCAGCAGCTGCAGCAGGGGTTGGCGTTCAGCGACTTCAGCCTGCCCGGCGAGCAGGAACGCCTGGCCGAGCTGCAGCGCCAGACGCGTACCTTCCGATATGCCGCCCTGGGGCCCGACGACCTCGAAGAGGAGCTTTCTCCTTCGGATGAGGCCATCGAGGCGTACTACGCTCAGCATAAGGCGCGTTTCCGCCGCCCCGAGCAGGTGCGTCTGAACTATGTGGTGATCGACCGCCAGACCATGGCCGATGAGATGGAGATCGACGAGCAGACACTGCGTGATGCCTGGCGTGAACAGACGGCCGATGCCGATCGCCGGCTCTCCCATATCATGGTGACCTTTGGTGAGCAGCGCAGCCGTGAAGAGGCGGTGGCCAAGCTCGAAGAGGTACAGGCGCGCCTCGCCGATGGCGAATCCTTCGCCGACCTGGCCGCCCAGGTCTCCGATGACACGGTCTCCGCGGAACAGGGTGGCGACCTGGGTGTGGTCAGCCGCGGCTTCTTCGGTGACGCCTTCGACGAGGCCGCCTTCTCACTCGATGAGGGTGGCGTATCGGAGGTCGTCGAGACCGACAATGGCCTGCACCTGTTGACCGTGACCGGGCTTGAGCGTGAGTCGTTCGAGTCAATGCGGGGTGACCTGCACCGCCAGGTGGCGCTGGACAGGGTCTCGGGGGAGTTCAATGAGAAGGTGCAGCAGCTGATCGACGAGAGCTTCGCCGCCGATGATCTGCAGAGTGTCGCCGATGATCTGGGACTCGCGCTTCACTCCAGCGACTGGGTTTCGCGTGATACTCGCGAGGGGGTGCTCTCTGAACCGGGAGTCATGGCCCAGGCGTTCAGCGACGATGTGCTCGAGGAAGGCTATAACAGCGAGGTGATCGAGTTGGATAGCGATCGTCGTCTGGTGCTGCGTGTCACCGAGCATCGCGAGGCGACCACGCTGCCGCTGGATGAGGTGCGCGACGAGGTCGCCGCCCAGGTCACGGCAGAGCAGCGTCGGGAGGCGCTGCGGGCTAGAGCGGTTCAGCTTGTCGATTCCCTTGGCGACGGTGAGTCCGTGGCGCTCGACTGGCAGCGGGTCGAGGAGGTCAGTCGCCAGGAGTCTCGGGGAGTCTCCCCGGCGGTGGTCAATGCTGCCTTCCGGCTGCCGGCACCCGAGGGAGAATCTCCCGTGTATGGTCAGGTGGTCGATGGTGATCGTGCCGTGATCATCGCCCTGGAGTCGGTGGGCGAGGGTGAGGTCGATGAGCAGGTCGAGCGTTTTGTCGCCTCGATGGCCGAGCGGCTGCGCGCTCAGGCCGCGATCCAGGGTCTGATCGAGCACCTGCGCAGCGAGGCCGAGATCAAGCGTTAACGCCATTCGATCAATGCCGCTGGTCAGCCCCCTGTGAGCCGTTGCCTCGCCGGGGGCTCTCTTGTTGTGATATCGCCATACTGATTCCAAGAGCCCTCGACGCATGCAGCTCAAGACAATCTCGATCGCCTCCGATACCTGGTTGATGGTGGTTTCCGTCACCTTCATGCTGATGGGAGGCGTGGCGCTGGCGACGAACTCCCTTCAACTGTCGGGGCCGGTGTTGCTCGCCGTGGATAGTGCCTTCGTTGCATTGGCCACTGGCGTCGGCCTGGTGGGGATTTGGCTTCGTCAACCCGGCCCGCGCATCATGGCTGGCATCACCCTGGCTGGGCTGGCCCTGAATACCCTGGTGCAGGGTGGCCTGGACGAGTCGTCCATGCCGGATATTCGCTGGTTGCAGAGGGGGGTCGGTCTAGGCTCGCTGGAAGCGCTTCTGCTGCTGGTTGTGGCACCGTGCCTGCTGCTGGGCAGTGGGTCACCATGGCTCGGCAGGTTGTGGCGACTCGTCGGTGTGCTGCTGCTGAGTGTTAGCGCCTTGTCACTGTGGGTCTTGGTCGTTGGCAGCGACCTCGGGCGCGCTGTGCGCGATGCCTCCTCCGAAGTCCTGGCACTGTTCACCCTGCTGCTCGGCGCCGCGATGCTGGTTGCCGGCTATCGGTGCGGGCATGACAGGCCCCTTATCGGACGCAAGACGCTCTGCGCCTGCCTGCTGGGAGTGGCCGTCAGCAGTGCGGCCTGGTATCTACTTAACTGGCAACAGGTGGTGCGCGAGACGGGGCGTGCCGAGCTGATCTTCGAGACGATTCGTCTCGATGCCGAGCGGGCCGTGAATATCCGTCTGCAGTCGCTCAGGCGCATGGCCGAGCGCTTGAACGCCACGCCCCATGGTTCGGGGGGCAGGGTCTCGCGTGACGATCAAATTCACTATTTGCGCGACTTGCCGAGCCTGGAGGCTCTTGGGGTCATGGCCCATGATGGGCGCTGGCGATGGCTTCGTGGGCGCGATGCCGAGGCCAGGCAGTGGCTCAGGCGGCAGGCCAGCCGACCACTCGCCGATGACTGGGAGGGGTCACTCTTTACTCACGCCGCCATGTTGTTACCCGATATCGATCACCCGAATCAGGCGCTGATCGTCGTCGGGATACCCCGCCATGATTATCGATTGCTTGCCTTGATTGACCTGGGCAAGTTGCTGAAGAGCGAACTGCATGTGCCGCTTCCTGCGTTTCAGGTGGCGCTGTATCAGGGTGGCGAGGCGCTGCGTCATGATGAGCGGGCGCTACTGAGGGTCGCGGCACCCGGGATGGTAGCCCGCCCCGTGGCGGAGACCCCTCGCATGCTGTCGCGCAGCATAGGGCTGCCGGGTGGCGTCAGGCTTGGCGTCGATATCCACTCGGCCAGGGCATCGCTATGGCCAATGGCGTTGGGATTGCCGGCGTTTGTCGGCCTGGGGGGACTGCTTCTCAGCTTTCTGTTGACGCTGAGCCTGGGCCTGGTAAGGCTCAACGCCTCGCGTACTCGGGAGCTCGATCACTCGCGGCAATACCTGCTTCGTCAGCAGGCCATTCACGCTCTTATCGCCGAAGAGTCGCCTCTCGACGCCCCGCTGGAAGCGGTCTGCGAAATGCTGGAAGAGCAGCTTCCGCAGCGACTCTGTTCCATCATGTTGGCCGATCGGGCCGGGAGCCGTCTTGAACTGGCCGCAGGACGGCGCCTGCCGGCGGCGTACCGCGACGCGGTGGCCACTATTCCCATCGCGCCGGGTGTGGGGGCCTGTGGGAGTGCCGCCTATTCTCGCAAGCTGGTGGTATGTGATGACCTCCCCAGTGACCCCGCCTGGCAGGGCTATCAGACGCTGGTGAGAGAGCACTCACTGCTTGCCTGCTGGTCGTATCCCATCATCGCCAGCGACGGCCGGATGCTCGGTACGTTCGGGGTCTATTCACGCGAGCCGATGCGTCCCACAACGCATGAGCTGGAGCTTGTCCGTCAGGCGGTCGATATCGTCGCCCTGGCCATCGAGCGGGATCATGATCGCCGTTCGTTAAGCGAAAGCGAACAGCGCTATCGCTCGCTCTTCGCCTACAACCCTGATGCCGTGTACTCCCTGGATATGGAGGGCTACTTCAGCAGTGCCAATGCCAGCTGCGAGGAGGTGACGGGCTTTCGGCTCCACGAGATCGTGGGAGTCCACTACTCGCGCTTCGTGCAGCCTCATGAGGTGGCAACGACTCAGTCACATTTTGAGCAGGTACTGAGGGGCGAGGCGCAGCGCTATCAGCTGGAAGTGGTCGGCAGGAGTGGGGAAGCGCGACAGCTGGATATCACCAATCTGCCAATCATGGTGGACGGGAGTATCCGTGGTGTTTTCGGTATCGCCAAGGATATCACCCAGCGTCGACACAACGAGATGCGCCTGCGAATCCTCGAGCAGGGCGTCGAGGTGAGTGTCAACGGCCTGGTGATCGTGGATGCCCTCAGGCCCGATATGCCGATCACCTATGTCAACAGGGCGTTCGAGACCATGACCGGGTATCAACGTGAGGAAGTGCTGGGGCGTAACTGTCGCCTGCTGCAGGGCCCGGATACCGATCCTCAGGCGGTTCTTCAGCTGCGTGAACGGCTGTCGAGGCAGCAGGAGGTCCATGTGACGCTGTGCAACTATCGCAAGGATGGTGCCATCTTCTGGAATGAGCTGTATATCTCGCCGATTCGTGATCGGTGCGGGCAGGTGACTCACTTTGTAGGGATCCAGCACGATGTCTCCGAACGCAAGGCGTACGAAGGGCAACTGGCCTATCACGCCAGCCACGATGTGCTGACCGGCCTGGCGAACCGTGTGGTTCTGGAGGAGCGACTTCCTCATGACCTGGCGCTGGCGAACCGTGAGGGCAAATGGTTATGTGTGCTGTTCATCGATCTCGATGGCTTCAAACCGATCAACGATAGTCTCGGTCATGCCATCGGTGACCAGCTGCTGCAGAGGCTCGCCGCACGGCTGGGAGAGGTGGTGCGTCGCGAGGACACCCTGGTGCGCTTCGGCGGCGATGAGTTCGTGCTGCTTCTCAATGACCCCTGTGATGAGGTGTGGGCGATGGAGGTGGCCGAACGGCTGCTTGATCTCGTCGCACGGCCCTACCGTATCGAGGAGCACGAACTGCACTTGACGGCCAGTATCGGTATCGCCGTCAACGTCGATAGCCAGACGCGTCCGATGGAGCTGATTCAGCAGGCCGATATGGCCATGTATCGCGCCAAGCAGCAGGGGCGCAATACCTATCAGTGGTTTACTCCCGAGATTACCAAGCGGGTGAGCGAACGCGTCGCCTTGCGTAACGAGCTCCAGGAGGCGATCGATACGGAGTCCTTCGAGCTCCACTACCAACCGCTGTTCGATCGCAATGGCGAAGTGGTTGGCCTGGAGGCGTTGCTGCGCTGGCCGAATCACCGGCGGGGTGATATCTCGCCGGCGACATTTATTCCCATCGCCGAGCAGACGGGCCAGATTATCTCCATCAGTCGCTGGGTGCTGATGCGTGCCTGCGAGGACATGGTGAGGCTTCGCCGTCAGGGCATGACAACGTTCGGTGTGTCGGTGAATATCTCACCCTTGCAGTTTCAGCGTGACAATTTCCTCGCCACTCTGGATGACACGCTATCGGCCACCGGGCTGCCGGCCGGTCTGCTGACTCTCGAATTGACCGAAGGCATCCTGATGAGCGAGACGGAGAGCGCCATCGAGGCGCTGCGAGCCTTGCGAGAGATGGGGGTTCAGGTGGCGATCGACGACTTCGGAACCGGCTTCTCGAGCCTGAGTTATCTGAAAAATCTGCCGGTCGACACCGTCAAGATCGATCGCAGCTTCATTCGCGAGATCGATCGCAACGCCAATGATGCTTCACTCACCCAGGGGATCATCTCCATGGCGCATCACCTGGGGCTCAGGGTCGTGGCGGAGGGTGTCGAGACCGACAGTCAATATCGACTGGTCCGCTCTCATGGCTGCGATCTGTTCCAGGGGTTCCTGCTGGCACGCCCGATGTCGTTCGAGAGGCTTCAGCAGTTCCTCGAGACGAGGCGGGGCAGTGCTGATGTCACTCTTGGGACAGGGACACCTTTCACAGGGCCACCTCCCTGAGTTCCGGTCTGGCCTCTTCCTCGATCACGACCTCCCAACCCAGGGTTGGCTGCCAGTCACCCAGCACGATGCGCCGGGCGGGCCGTCCATCGACCTCGAGCTCATGCACTGCCGGGCGGTGGGTGTGACCGTGGATCAGCGTGGTGACGCCATGTTCGGCCATGACCCGGGTGACCTCGTCCTGGGTGACGTCCATGATGTCCTCGGCCTTGTTGGAGTTGGCCTCTCCGGACTGGTCGCGAAGCTGCCTGGCCAGGGCGATGCGCTCCTGGATCGGCATCGACAGCACCTGCTCCTGCCATAGCGGATCTCGGGCCTGGGCGCGGAAGGCCTGATAGGCCTCGTCACGGGTGCACAGGCTGTCACCGTGCATCAGCAGTACCGGGCTACCGCCGAGGGTGACAACGCTGGGGTCCGCCAGCAGGGTGGCGCCGGCTTCGCTCGCGAAGCGCTCACCGAGCAGGAAGTCACGGTTGCCATGCATCAGGTAGACCTCGGTGCCGTCGTCGGCCAGGCGACGCAGTGCCCTGGCGATACGGGCCGCGAGATCGGCATTGCCGCTGGGGTCGATGTCCACCAGGTCGAGCAGGTCATCGCCGATCCAGGCCTCGAAGAAGTCACCGAGGATATAGAGGGCGTGAGAGCCATGGGCGCGCTGCTCCAGCCAGCGTAGAAACCCCTCGGTGATCTCGGGGGCGCCGGGGTGCAGGTGCAGGTCGGAAATCAGCAGGGTGGCCATATGGAGAGTTCCCGGGTTGGCGGCAGAGAGCAAGGCGCCCGCACGGGGCGGGCGCCAGCTGGGGGGGGCAGTACGGAGGGCTTACTCCTCGATGTAGGCCTTCTTGATCACCACGTCTTCGGCGGGCACATCGGCGTGCATGCCGCGGCGGGTGGTCTCGACACTCTTGATCTTCTCGACCACGTCCATGCCGTCGACCACACGGCCGAAGACGCAGTAGCCCCAGCCCTGGATGGACTTGCCGCTATGGTTGAGGAAGGTGTTGTCGGCGACATTGATGAAGAACTGGGCGGTGGCGGAGTGAGGATCCTGGGTGCGCGCCATGGCCAGGGTGCCGATCTCGTTGGCCAGGCCGTTGTCGGCCTCGTTCTCGATGGGGGCGTGGGTCGGCTTCTGGTCGAAGTTCTCGTCGAAGCCACCACCCTGGACCATGAAGCCCTCGATCACCCGGTGGAAGAGGGTGCCGTCATAGAAGCCTTCGCGCACATACTGTTCGAAGTTGGCGGCCGTCTTGGGGGCCTTCTCGTGGTTGAGCTCGACGTGGATGTCACCGAAGGTGGTCTGCAGTACGATCATGCGTAAGTTCCTGTGCAATAAAGGGGCGCTGCCTTGGCGTTGCCCATGGGCGTGGCGCTATAATACCGGTTTTGCCTCGCTGCGCGAAGCTAGCCTGATGATGGCTTGGATCGCCGCGGCGAGGGGCGCCGGGGATGAGCCGAAGAGGAGGTCCTATGCCATGGAAGGCATCGGTAGCGCCCAGGGAGGGGTTCACAGCGCCTCCTCGCAGGCTCGTCGCCGGAAAAGCCCCGAGCAGTGAAGGCCACATCAACGGCCCCCGGACCGCACCCCAACCAGAGGTTGTTTTCCCAACCATGACCACCGACACCACCAGCGCGCCGAACTTCATTCGCAACCAGATACGTGACGAGATCGAGGCCGGCCGCGACGGCAAGATCGTGACCCGCTTCCCGCCGGAGCCCAATGGTTTCCTGCATATCGGGCACGCCAAGTCGATCTGTCTCAACTTCGGCCTGGCCGAGCAGTTCGGTGGTGACTGTCATCTGCGTTTCGATGACACCAACCCGGCCAAGGAGGACCAGGCCTATATCGACGCGATCAAGGCGGATGTCAGCTGGCTGGGCTTCCAGTGGGCGGGCAACGTGCGCTTCGCCTCTGACTACTTCGACCAGCTCTATGCCTGGGCGCAGCACCTGGTGCGTGAGGGCAAGGCCTATGTCGACGACCTCTCACCGGACGAGATCCGCGAGTATCGCGGTACCCTGACCGAACCGGGTCGCCCCAGCCCCTATCGCGAGCGCAGCCCCGAGGAGAACCTCGACCTGCTCGAGCGCATGCGCGAGGGCGAGTTCGCCGAGGGGGAGAAGGTGCTGCGCGCGAAGATCGACATGGCCTCGCCCAATATCAACCTGCGTGACCCGATCCTCTACCGTATTCGCCATGCCAGCCACCACCAGACCGGCGACACGTGGAAGATCTACCCCTCCTACGACTTCACCCATGGCCAGTCCGACGCCATCGAGGGAATCACCCACTCCGTCTGTACCCTCGAGTTCGAGGATCACCGCCCGCTCTACGAGTGGTTCCTTGACAATCTGCCGGTGCCGGCAAGGCCGCGCCAGATCGAGTTTGCCCGACTCAACCTGAACTATACCCTGACCTCCAAGCGCAAGCTCAAGCTGCTGGTGGATGAGGGGATCGTCGATGGCTGGGACGACCCACGGCTGCCGACCATCTCCGGGCTGCGTCGCCGCGGCTATACCCCGGCCTCGATTCGCAAGTTCTGCGAAATGATCGGTGTGACCCGGGCCGATGGCGGCCTGGTAGAGATCGCCATGCTCTATCACGCCATCCGCTCGGACCTCGAGGACAACGCGCCTCGCGCCATGGCGGTACTCAAGCCGCTCAAGGTGGTACTGACCAATGTGCCCGAGGGGCATGAGGAGACCTACGAGGTACCCGGCCACCCGGCGCGGGAGGATATGCCCGTGCGCAAGGTGCCCTTTACCCGCGAGCTCTATATCGACCGGGACGACTTCATGGAGGAGCCACCCAAGAAGTTCTTCCGCCTGGCGCCGGGCAAGGAGGTGCGGCTGCGCAACTCCTACGTGATCCGCTGCGACGAGGTGGTCAAGGATGAGGTCGGCGAGATCACCGAGCTGCGCTGTTCGGTGGACTTCGACACCCTGGGCAAGAACCCCGAAGGCCGCAAGGTCAAGGGCGTGATCCACTGGGTCAGCGCCGAGCATGGGGTGCCCATGGAGGTTCGCCTCTACGACAATCTGTTCCTCGAGGAACAGCCGGACAAGGACAAGGATGCCGACTTCCTCGAGCATCTGAATCCCGAGTCGCTGGTGGTGTGTCAGGCCATCGGTGAGCCCAGCCTGGCCGGAGTCGAGCCCGAGAGTCGCTTCCAGTTCGAGCGCGTGGGCTACTTCTGCGCCGACCGCCATGCCTGTGGCGAAGGCAAGCTGGTGTTCAACCGCACCGTGAGCCTCAAGGACAGCTGGGCCAAGACCCTGAAGAAAGAGACCCAGAAGCAAGAGTCCCAGCAGAAAGACGCGCAGAACAAGGGCTGAGCATGACCGATATGCAGATCTACAACACGCTGACACGCCGCAAGGAGCCCTTCACGCCGATCGAGCCGGGCAGGGTGCGGATGTATGTCTGCGGCATGACCGTCTATGACTACTGCCACCTGGGCCATGCCCGGGTGATGGTGGCCTTCGACGTCATTACCCGCTACCTGCGTCATAGGGGATATGACGTGACCTATGTGCGCAACGTCACCGATATCGATGACAAGATCCTGCGTCGGGCCGACGAGAATGGCGAGACCATTGCGTCGCTGACCGAGCGCATGATCGAGGCGATGCACGAGGACGAGGCGCGCCTCGGGGTGCTGGCGCCGGATCAGGAGCCTCGGGCGACTCGACATATCGACGACATCATCGCCATGATCGAGACCCTGCTGGCCAAGGGCTACGCCTATGCCGCGAACAATGGCGATGTCTACTACCGGGTGAGGCGCTTCGAGGGCTACGGCAAGCTCAATAACCGTGACCTGGACGAGATGCGCTCCGGTGCCCGCATCGAGGTCGATGAGCACAAGGAGGACCCCCTCGACTTCGTGCTCTGGAAGGCGGCCAAGCCGGGCGAGGCGAGCTGGCCTTCGCCCTGGGGCGAGGGGCGTCCCGGCTGGCATATCGAATGCTCGGCCATGTCGAAGTGCTGCCTGGGCGAGACCTTCGATATTCATGGTGGCGGGCCGGACCTGACCTTCCCGCACCACGAGAACGAGATCGCCCAGTCGGAGGCGGCCAACGGCAAGCCCTTCGTCAACACCTGGATGCACGCCGGCGCGGTGCGGGTGAACCACGAGAAGATGTCCAAGTCGCTGGGCAACTTCTTTACCATCCGCGAGGTGCTCGAGCACCATGACCCCGAGGTGGTGCGCTACCTGCTGGTGGCCAGTCACTATCGCAGCGCGATCAACTACGCGCCGGAATCCCTGGCCGATGCCCGCAAGTCGCTGGAGCGGTTTTATAACTCTCTCGAAGGGGTTTCATTCGAAGGTATCGATGCTGCCAGCATTGAGGCCCTGACCGAGGGGGTGGATAGCGACTTCGACAAGCGCTTTAGCGCGGCGATGGACGATGACTTCAATACCGCCGGGGCGCTCTCGGTGCTCTTCGACCTGGCCCGCGAGCTGAACCGCGCGAAGAAGGAGGCCCCCGACCAGGCGCCGGCCCTGGCCGCCGAGCTCAGGCGGCTGGGCGGCATCCTGGGGCTGCTGCAGCAGGACCCGGCCCTCTTCCTCAAGGCGGGGGCCGGTGAGCTGCCGCTCTCGGAAGCGGAGATTCAGGCGAAGATCGACGAGCGCGCCGCGGCCAAGAAGGCCAAGGACTTCGCCACCGCCGACGGGATTCGCGACGAGCTCGCCGCCCTGGGCATCATCCTCAAGGACTCCCGCGAGGGTACCGGCTGGGTCTTCGAGAAGCCCGAAGCCTAGCCTGCCTCGGGAGCCTCGGGTGCCACGTCATCCTCTAGACGCCCGCCCCCTGAACTCGTTTACAGGGGGGGCTGGCGTCCTGGTATCCGGGGTGGCATCGGGAGGTCACTCGGCCCAGAGGCCGCGGTGGGTTTTCTGAAGGGAATCCAGCCGCTGCGCTATTTCCCGACGCGTACCTGCACTGACACCCAGTGCCCTGGCCACTTCATTCCATGCACTGACCGCCGTCATCACTTCCTCGATCACCTGCCTGGCCTCGCTCCAGCGCGTGAATCCGGCCTGGTCGGCCAGGGCCTGAATGACCTTTCGCGGCGGATTCTTGCCGTGCCCCATAAAGGCGGTGGCATGTTCATCGTAAGGGCCCGGGCTGAAGGTCAGGTCATACCCGGGGGAGGGGCGCCACTGGCCATCATTCTGCAGCAGAAAGGCCCAGTTCTTGCTGTGGTCGTCCTGGTTGCAGGCGAAGAGGTTGAAGATTGCTCGTCGAAACAGCGCCCTGCCGACGGCGGGGCTACCGCAGAGGACCTGGCCGGCTTTGATGAGGTCTGCGTAGTCGAGCGATGGCAGGCGGAAGTCGGCGTCCAGCAGGCCGCAGGCGCTGCTCATATGGTAGCGCCCCTGCTGGTTGCAGTCGAAGCGCCGCAACGCCAGCCAGGCCAGTGCCGGAGAGCCCGCAGGAGGGGTGATGAGCTGCCAGTCCGGTGTTTCGATGCCGGCCCGCCTGGCCAGGGCCAAGTAGGCCGCTTCGCACAGTCCTTCTTCATGCCCCAGCGCCAGTGCGCTGGAGGTGAACTTGACCAGCCAGGGCTCCAGTTCCGGGCGAGGGCGGGTGCTGGCCTGGTCAATGGTGCCCGGCGACAGATAGACCTGAACCTTGGGGCGTGCCCCGCCTGAGCTGCCAGCCTGGGCCAGGGCAGCGAACACCGTGTCGGTCTGGCCCTCGAAGAGCCGTCGAGCCTGTTCACCCAACTCGCCCAGGCGGCTCCAGTGATCGGCTTCGTCCTCATCGACAAGTTCTGTTGCTGGGTGGTAGCTGAGTGCCCCCATGCCATGCTCGCCGACGAAGGCCAGCCGGTCCATGGCTGTCACGGCATGGGGTGGAATGCCGTGCTGACGAAACAACCGGTCCATCAGCATCAGGCCCCAGCCGTCTGGCAGTGAGTCGGCGAACAGGCCGTGGAGTCCCTTGTGGGGCGATGGCGGGGCCGCGTGCAGGCGTGTGTCGAAGGGCAGCTGAAACGGCGACAAGCTGTGCTGCTGGCGACAGTAGGCCTCGTCGTACTGGAAGAAGACACCCTGCCTGTTCTGGGCCAGGCGGCCGACGAACACCTGACGGCCATCGCTGAGGCGGCGGCGCACCTCCAGCTGCCGGATAGGATTGAAGTCACTCGTCACGCAGCACCTCCTCGATGCTGCCAGGCATGCTCGGCCTGAGCACCGTCAGCTCCGCTATACGCTCCAGGCGATCCACGCTTTGCCATAGCAGCAGAAACTGACGCAGTGAAATCTGGCCGGTCGTCTCGAACCGCTTGATCGTGGGGGCCGGCACGCCGCTGCGCTCGGCGAGAGCGTCGCGCGACAGCTTCAGCTCCCGTCGACGCTGTCGAACCGCTCCCGCCAGGTCGTGCTGGACATCGCTGGCGGTCAGTAATGTGAGTCGCATGGTAGTCCTTTTTAGATATTATAGTATCTAATTATTCTCTCTTTATTAATTTATAGATATGATAGTGTCCTTTATGGTTTTATCAAGGAAGCGCTGGGGGAGAGCCTTGGACGCCATGGAGTGAATAGAAGGCCTCGATGGCGAGGTGAGGTATGTTCTACTCCCCTATACATTTTTATTGCTGCGGGTCGGTCATGGTCAGGAAGTCGAAGCAGATAGCGTGGGGCTCGGTCAGCCTCGAGGCGCTTGGCAAGCCGCTGGTGCCTGAGGGGCGAGTCGTCAGGGGAGTGGTGCTGAGCCTGATGTTCGGCCTGCTGCTGGGTGGCTGTACCCTGCCCACGCTGCAGGGGCGCAGCATGACCCGGGCACTGCCCCTCGAGCAGGCGCGGGATACCACCCTGGGCGAGCTGGTCCGCGATCGGCTGGATCGACACCCCGAGCGTAGCGGTATCTATCCGCTGGGTGATGCTCACGAGGCGTTTGCCGCCAGAGTGCTGCTGGCAGAGGCCGCCGAGCAGACCCTCGACCTGCAGTACTACATCTGGCACAACGATACCTCGGGCAGCCTGCTGTTCGATGCCGTGCGACGCGCCGCCGATCGCGGTGTCAGGGTCAGGTTGCTGCTTGATGATAATAATACGGTGGGACTGGACGAGACCCTAGCCGCCCTGGATGCCCACCCAGGGATCGAGGTACGCCTCTTCAACCCTTTCGTGGTGCGCTCGCCCCGCGCCATCGGTTATGTGACCGATTTCTCCCGTGCCAATCGGCGCATGCACAACAAGACATTCACCATCGATAACCAGATCACCATCATCGGTGGGCGAAACGTCGGTGACGAGTACTTCGGTGCCACCCGAGGAGTGTTGTTCTCCGACCTGGATGTGATGGCGATCGGACCGGTCGTGCAAGACGTCTCCGACGACTTTGACCGCTACTGGAACAGTCGGTCGTCCTACCCGGCGAGCCGCTTGATCGATAGCGTCGGCAGGGAGGGCCTCGCTCGGGTTGTGGCCAATGCCGAGCAGGCGCGCCGCCTGCCAAGATCCCAGAGCTATCTGGCGGCACTGGAGGCGAGTGATCTGGTGAACGGGCTGGTCCGTGGGGATCTGGCCTTCGAGTGGGCCACTGCCTGGATGGTAAGCGATGACCCATCCAAGGGGCTGGGAGAGGCTCAGGAACAGGAGCTTCTGACCAGTCGGCTCGGTGATCTGCTCGGCGCGCCGGGGCGTCAGTTGGATCTGGTGTCCCCCTATTTTGTGCCCATGAAGGAGGGCACGGAGTGGCTGGCGGGTCTGGCAGAGCAGGGGGGCCAGGTCAGGGTGCTGACCAACTCCCTGGAAGCGACAGACGTTGCCGCGGTGCATGCCGGGTATTCAAAGCGTCGCCGGGATCTGCTCGACGCCGGGGTAGAGCTCTTCGAGCTGAAGCGCAGCGGCGCCATGGATATGATAACGCATAGCAGCCCCTTCGGGCGTTTTGGCAGCTCCGGCTCGAGCCTGCACGCCAAGACATTCGCCGTCGACGAGAAGTGGGTATTTATCGGCTCGTTCAACTTCGATCCCCGCTCGGCGCGCCTCAATACCGAGACCGGTTTCTTGATCGAGAGTCCAGCCCTGGCCACGGCAATGGATGACGCCTTCGATAATCGAGTGTCCGAGCAGAGCTACCGCGTCAAGCTGGCCGATGATGGCCATCTGATATGGCACGAGCAAACGGGCGAACGGGACATCATTCACCGCACCGAACCCAATATCGGTCTGCTGCGTCGTATCGGTGTAAAGGTGATGTCGTGGCTGCCCATCGAGTGGCTGCTGTAGAGGGCAGGCCGGGGGTAAGAAGCAGCTGATCGAGACCCCGTTTGGCGATTGAGCCGCGCCGACCGCTAAGCGACCGGCGCTGCTGCTCCGCTATCTCCCTGTGCTCCCTGGGTCAGTGGCGGTGATCTTAATGGCCAGAGGGCTAAGCATCATGGCCCTGGGGGTCGCGGCGCAGGATCGTGCCGCGATCGCCCACGGCATAGACGCCGCCATCCTGGGTGGCACAGATGGCGCGCAGGCCGACATCACTGCCGCTGGGCTCGGTCAGCCACTGGCCCTCCTCCAGGCGCAGGATCCGCCCTCGGGTGCCCACCGCAAAGGCGCCGGCGGCCGGGGAGCCGGCCACTCCCAGCAGGTCATCGCGCAGGCGGGTCGGCTGAAGCTGCCAGCGCTGGCCGTTGAAATGGGCCAGGGTGCCGGAGAGGCCCACGGTGTAGATATCCTCCAGCGTCGGTCCCCAGACCCCATACAGGAAGTTCTCGGTGCCGACGTTGAATTCGCCCCACTCCTTGCCGTTGTAGCGCAACACCAGGCCGAAGTCGCCGACCGCCAGCAGGTGCCGATCGTCCCAGCCGTGGAGGCTGTAGAGCGCCGACTGGGTGCCGCTGGGCATGCGCTTCCAGCCCAGGCCGTCGAAGTGCAGGATCAAGCCTTCGTCGCCGACCGCGTAGATCGAGTCGGGTCCGGTGCCCCACAGGGAGAGGATGGTGAGGTCGAGATGCAGATCGAAATGCACCTGCCAGTGACTGCCATCGAAGCGGTAGATGCGCCCGAGCTGTCCTGCGGCAAACAGCCCCTTGCCACTGTCCCACAGACAGTGCACCGCGAGCTCGCTGGGAGCGGGCAGGGCGTGCCAGCCATCCGCGTCGAGCCGCAGCACGGTGCCCGCCTCGCCGCAGGCGTAGCAGGTTCCCTCACCGGCCTCGTGGATGCCCCACAGCTGATTGGCGGTGGGGGAGGCCATGGCGGTCCAGGGGCTCGGTTGCGCTGCCGCCGGCGGTGGCGCCAGGGCGGCGGTGAAGTCGGGAGCGGCGGTCATGATGGTGCCGAAGTCACCCACCGCCAGTGCCTCACCGGTGGGTAGCGTGATGATATCCATCAGGTCGTGGTGACTGTTGCTCTCCAGGCGATCGAGGCGCAACTCCTTGAAGTAGTAGAGATGGCCTTGGTCGCCGACGATCAGCACGCCCTCCTTGTAGGCCTTCAGCGCCCGCAGGCGCGGCATCGGCGTCTCGAAGGTCAGTGCCTGGAACTCGCCATGGCGGTAGCGCACCAGCTCCCCGCGAAAGCCCCCCTGGTCGACGAAGTAGCGCCCGCCGCCCAGCAGCAGTTCATCGTCTCCCAGCAGCACCATCGCTTGAAACCCCGAGCTCAGGGGGCAGTCGAGGGCCAGCCAGCGGCCTTCCCGGTTGCGCTGAAGGACCGTCCCCTCGCCACCGGCGGCGTAGACGGTGCCGTTGGGGGCACAGGCCACGGCACGCAGGTTGATGCGTGTCGGACTCGCCTCCCGGTGCCACTCGCTGCCGTCGTAGTGCAGGATCATGCCATCATCGCCCACCGCCCAGGCCTCGCCTGCGGCGTTGCCATCGATGGCGAAGAGCGGGGTGTTTTCGCTGCAGGGAGCGAAGCGCCCCTCGTCGTCGACGATGCCACCGCGCTGCTGGTGCCACTCGGTACCATCGAAGTGCAGGACGGTTCCCATCCAGCCGACCGCGATCAGGCAATCGGGGCTGGGCCCCCAGAGGCCGTGCAGCGGCAGGTTGGTGGGCACGCGCATGCGTTCCCACTGCTGCCCGGCGGTATCGGGGGCGCCGGTGTAGCGCAGCACCATTCCCTCGTCGCCGACCACGAAGACCTCGCCGTTGCCGGCCCAGCCGGACCAGAGCACATCTCCGTCACCGGCACCGACCTCGGGCACCCGGCGCCAGGGGGCACGCTGGGGCGTGCGGGAGCGGGCGCCGTCGAGCAACTGGCTGAAGAAGCGGCGGCGATCGGCCTGGGGAGTATCGCCATGGCGGGCCTGGGTCATGATGTTGCGTCCTCGCAGAGTCAGTGGTGTGGCGCAGCGTCCGGGGCTAGCGGGAGGCGTCGTCGTTGTTTGGAAGAGATCCGGCGCCGAGCAGGGCGCCCAGCTCCGCACGCAGGGCGTCGCGCTGGTCGTCGGGCACACTTGCCAGTGCCGCTTCCAGTTCACCCGACTGTTCATCAGACATCGACGGGTGCTGGCTCAGCGCCTGCAGGGAGTCGGCGGCGGCGGCGGCGAAGGTCTCGCTGGCATGTGCGATACACGCCTCCACCGCGGGCATGAAGGCGCGTGCCTCGGGGCCATGAGGGGCATCGAGCACGATGGGGCGCCCGGCATCGGAGCCGCTGGCCAGGGCCGGGGACAGGGGAATCTGCGCCAGGGATTCCACGCCGACCTCGGCCAGTGCCGCGGCCAGGTGACTCCGCGGGAAAAGGTGGAACTCACCCCCACAGTGGGGACAGGTCACCCCCGCCATGTTCTCCACGACACCGAGCAGCGGCATGCCGCGCTCCTGGCAGAAGCGTACCGCCTTGAGGCTGTCCATCAGCGCCACCTCCTGAGGCGTGGTGGCCAGCAGTGCCGCCACGTCATGCCCTTCGAGCATGTCGGCCAGGGTGATCAGCTCATTGCCGGTGCCCGGCGGCATGTCGATCACCAGAAAGTCCAGCGGACCCCAGTCGAACGAGCCGATCAGGTGGTGCATGAAGTCGTGCTTGTAGGCATCTCGCCACACGATGGGGGTGTCGTCGCTCTCCATCATGAAGGCCAGGGAGCCGACCTGGATGGGATGGTCGATGCTCTCGGTGCGAAAGGCACGGGGACCTAGGCCACGCTTGTCGATTCGCACACGCTCGCCGACGAAGCCGAAGAAGCGGCTCTGGTTGGGGCCGTGGATATCGGCATCGGCGATGCCGACGCGGTAGCCACGAGCGGCAAGGCCGGCGGCGACGTTGGCCGAGACGGTGCTCTTCCCCACGCCCCCCTTGTTGGCCATCACCATGATGATCTGGCCGATCCGCGCCAGGCGCGACTCGATCAGCTGCTTCTCGTGATGCCCCTTCTCCAGCTGGCAGGTCGCCTCATCCGGGCAGAACTGGCAGGCATGACCGCGGCCGCAATCTTCGGGTGCCAGCGCCAGCGGGTCGTGGGAGGGAAAGTGGGAAACTGACATCGTCGCTAACTCCTCAGCTGTCGGAAGCGCCTTCCAGGCCGGTATCCAGCAGGATCCAGGTATGCGTGACGCGCTTGTTGCCGTCGCGCTCGTTGTCGGAACCCTGCCAGACGGCGAAGGCGATCGGAACCTGCTCACGCTCGAGGCTCACATCATACTCGCCACCGGCCGTAAGGGGCCGCGACATCACCACCCGCCATAGGCTGTCTTGCTCGATGGCATCGGGGTAGTAGGCGCCTGCCCCGGTGACGTGTTGGTCGTCGAGCGTCGTGGTGCTGCGGTAACCACCGGCGGCGAGATTCTCGACCCGGTTCGTGTCATCGGCACGCCAGTACCAGATGTTGACGGGGTTTTCGGGGCCGGATCCCATCATGTAGGAGGTGTCGGTATCGCCGATGGCGTACTGGATGGCCACCCCGTCGCGGAAGCTGTCCACGGTGGTGTCGGTATCCTGGCTATCATCCTTCCACTGCAGCCGAACATAGAAGCGTTCGCTGGATCGTGCGACCTGAAAGTGGAGGTGCTTGCTGCGGTTGGCGCCTTCGTCGAAGCGCAGCTTGACCGACTGGTGGACCGGTGGTGCCGGGAACAGCTCGGTGCGATACATCGGGATTCTATCCCAGATGATGTCATCCGGGTCATCCTCGGTGCGCAGATAGATGTTGTCGGGCAGGCGTGCCACCTGAACGCTATCGCCCGGCTTGATCTCGGTGATATTGGGGTTGATCTCGGTATGGTCGGCCCAGGTGGCGGCCGAAGTTAGCGCCAGGGCACACGCCATGGAGCTGTTAAGAAGAAAACGCGTTGTCATGGCAAATCTCCTCGCAAGGGGAACAGGCCCTTGTGTGTGCCGTCGGGTCAGTCCCACAGCGGGCTGATCTCGTGGTCAGAGTGATCGCTGGCGCTGCGGGGCGGTGGGCAGGGGCCGACTCGCGACGCCAGCGCCGCCTGCTGTTTGCTCGCCCAGCGGGGCAGTACGTCGATCAGGTGCGCCAGTGTCGGGTCGAGTGTACGCAGCCTCTCGGCGTTGAAGCGCTCCCGAATGGCCGTCAGAAGCGGCCCCAGATAGCGGGCGATAAAGTCACGTTGTGCGCGCTGGTAGGGGGCTGTGTCGCGCCCGGCGAGCAGCGCCTGGTGTTCGAGATGGCACAGCAGGGCGCTGAACTCGAGCATGGCCACCAGGTGGTCCGGCTCGTCGGCATGGCCCTCATCACCCTGGGCGGGCTGCAGGTCGAAATGCCGATAGAAGGCCTGCACGTTGAGCAGGAAGTTGCCCGGCGTCTGCCCGCCCACCAGGTCATGGTAGGCGCTGGCCACTAGCGGGACCCGTGGCTTGCCACGCTGCCCGTGCACGAAGGTGCTCATGTAGCCGAGCTCCAGCGCAGTCAGATCGGGGCTTGCCGGCAGTTCCGGCCAGGGCTCACCGGTCAGGGTCTGCCAGGCGGGTGCCAGCGCCTCGTGCAGGCGCCCGCTCTCGAGCGCTTGCTGGGTCTCGGCCAACGGGTAGCCGAACAGGGCGGCTGCCAGACGGTAAAGCGTCTCCGCGGCAACCAGCTGAGCTGCCTCGTCTGCGTGTGTGGTAGGGGATGGTGCGCTCACGGGATCTCCTCGTCTCAGCTCAGCTTGAACATCTCGGCATGCTTGTAGCCGATCAGGATGTCCATCAGCTCACTCTCGCGCCCCTCGGCCTTGGCCTGGCGCTCGGCCTGCAGGGTGTCGAGTACCTCGCCCACGCGTGGCCCGAACAGGCTCTCCAGGTAACTGAGCGGAATGCGCGACTCGTCCAGAGCCCTGCCATCGGCCGCATAGCTGGAAGGGGAGAGGGGTGGCACGTAGAAGACATTGGGCTGAGTGCCCCACTCGGCATGCAGTGGCAGCGCGACCTTGTGCTTCTCGACCAGCTGATGGATGGGGCCATCCTCATCATCGCGATAACCGATCCAGCGGATCCGTCCGACACACTGTTGGGCGCAGGCAGTCGGCAGCCCCTTCTCGATACGCGGGTAGCAGAAGATGCACTTCTCTGACTTGGAGATCTGCTCGTTGAAGTAGACCTTCTTGTAGGGGCAGGCGTTGACGCAGTAGCGGTAGCCACGGCAGCGCTCCTGGTCCACCAGCACGATGCCATCCTCCTGACGCTTGTAGATGGCATTGCGCGAGCAGGCCGCCAGGCAGGCCGGGTTGGCGCAGTGGTTGCACAGGCGCGGCAGATAGAAGTAGTAGCTGTTGGGGTAGTCACCCTCGCCCTGATCCTCATCCCAGTTGGCACCCCAGGTCGGCTTGACGTGGGGGCGCAGCCAGGGATCGGTGCCGGTCATCAGTGCTTCCTGATAGTTGTACTCCCAGGGAATGCCATAGTCCTCCTGGCTCGGCTGGCGGCCCAGGCGCAGGGCACCATCGGCATCGAAGCCCCCGCCCATGTTCTGGTAGTCCCGGGGGTAGCCGAGTCCCGGCTGGGACTCCACGTTGTTCCAGTACATGAACTCGCGACCGTTGCGGTTGGTCCACATCAGCTTGCAGGCCGCGGAGCAGGTGTGGCAGCCGATGCACTTGTTCAGGTCCAGCACCATGCTGAGTTGGCGTTTGACAGCCATGACAATCTCCTCTTAAACGGTCCGCGGATCAGCGATGTCTTCGGCCTTGGCGAGTTCGATATCGAAGCTCGATTCATGCAGCAGCTGGTTGGCATTCCAGAGTGCGTACTTGAAGCCCAGGTGTCCCCAGCCGCCAGTCAGCTCGAGGGGCTGCAGGAAGGTGGCCATGGAGTTGTTCATGGGCTTGCGATGGATGTACTGGTGGGGCTCCCAACCATGCTCCATCATGATCGAGTGCTCCGGAATGCTGGGATAGAACTTGGCTTGGGCAAAGAATTCGCCTGTGGAGTTGAACAGTCGAACCGTGTCGCCATCCTTGATGCCACGCTGTTTTGCCAGCTTGGGGTTGATGTAGATATTGGGCTCCCCACGCTGCAGGCGAAGCAGATACTTGTTGCTACGCCAGTTGGAGTGGATCCCCCAGCGGGCGTGGGGCGAATAGAAGTGCAGCGGATAGTTCGACGCCTCGGGACCGGCATAGAGGCGCGCGGTGGGCACGCTGGACTTC
The DNA here is from genome assembly GCF_004347715.1 of Halomonas marinisediminis. Classification (NCBI taxonomy): domain Bacteria; kingdom Pseudomonadati; phylum Pseudomonadota; class Gammaproteobacteria; order Oceanospirillales; family Halomonadaceae; genus Halomonas; species Halomonas marinisediminis. The sequence continues at coordinate 41,582 of NZ_SLTR01000001.1, forward strand.
AGCTTCATGAAACGCGGATGGTCACAGTAGAAGGTGACGCGTCCGGTCAGGGTGTCGTAAGGCTTCTTGCCTTCGGTCTGGGCGACGAAGGGGTTGTAGGGCTCATCCTTGGGCAGCGGCTGGTTGATGCCGGCATGCTCGTTCATCACGATGAAGCCCCGCTCGGCGGCCTCCTCCAGGGTGACGCCCCCGAACTCCGGTGAGTTCTCGACGATATAGCGTGCGACGGCGAGGTCGGTGCTGAGCTCGCCGTTGCGGGTGAAGTCGTCGTGAATGGTATGCAGGTCGCGAGTGACCTCGCCATCCTGGATCGGGCCGATGCCCCGGGCGATGGCGCGTTCCTGAATCTTCTTGGTCAGCAGCGCCATGATGTCCCAGTCGGGCTTGGATTCGCCGACCGGCTCCACCGAACGCGTGAAGATGTTGCAGAAGCGGTGATAGCCCTGGGTACGCAGGTCCCATGCCTCGTAGTGGCTGGCCGCCGGCAGGATGTAGTCGGCCCACTCGGCGGTGGAGTCCATGCGCACGTTGATGTTGACGTAGAGTTCGCTGGCCTGGCGCAGGTGCTCGTCACGATAGCGGTCGGCGAACTTGTTGCGCCGGAAGGTGTTGTCGGCGATCGAGATCATGCCCTTGATCTCGCCGTGATAGGGCATCCAGCCCTCGTCGATGGACTCGTTGATCATGGACTCCAGGTCGTCGAGGTCGAAGCCCACCCGCTCCTTGAGCTTGGCATTGTCGAAGTGCTCGCGCGCGCCCTCCATCATGCCGCCGCGCAGGAACTCGCCCAGGCCACCCGGCTCGTAACGGGCCGACTTCTTGCCCTCGAAGGTGGCCAGCTCCGTCCAGCGCGGGTGATTCCACGAGATCCAGGAGGTGTCCAGGCCGCCGGTGCGCCCGCCATGGCCGGTCAGGGCCAGGGTCAACGCATAGCTCCAGCAGGTATACAGGCAGTTGGAGTAGCTCGACGTGATATAGCCGAGCATGACGATCGCCTTGTGTGCCTTGGCCAGGTGGCGGGCCTCCTGGCGAACGACATCGGGGTGAATATTGGTGGTCTCGAAGGTGGACTCGGGAGTGAACCTGGCCGCCTCGCGCTTGACCTGCTCGAACACCGTGGTGACCGCGATGCCCTCGACCTCGAACTCGCCTTCGATGGCCGGGTCCACGCCATCCAGCTGCAGGGTCTTGTCGGCGCTGCCCATGGAGCCCTTGGCCTTCACCGCCTGGCCGCTGTTCAGATCCCAGTGGTAGAAGACCTCCTCATCACCGCCCTCGACCAGGTCGGCCTCGCGCAGCAGCTTGCCATTGTCCACGCGCACCAGCATCGGGAGGTCGGTTTGCTCCTTCATGAAGGCCGGCTTGTACAGATTTTCCTCGATGATGACATTGGCCAGCGACATCGCGAAGAAGGGGTCGGTGCCCTGATTGATCGGCATCCACAGGTCGGTATGGATGGCGCTAGGGTTGTAGTCCGGTGCCGTGCTGGTGATGCGTGCCCCGTTGTACTTGGCCTCCCAGAGGTAGTGGGCATCGGGGATGCGCGTGGCATTGGGGTTGATCATGCCCATCAGGATATAGTCGGCATCGAACCAGGCGTCGGAGGTGAAGCTCTCCAGCGGGGTGCCATAGGCGAGGTGAGCGCCGGTCAGCAGGTCACCCACCACGGTAAAGCCATCCAGCTGGATACCGCCGACCAGTGAGGCGAAGCGGCTTGGTCCAGATTGACGCACCATGGTCTGGTTGCCCGAGCCCTGGTGGGTCTTGAGCTTGCCCGGACCATACTTCTCGAAGATATCGATGATCTTGTCGGCGACCTCTTCGGTGGCCTGATCCCAGGAAATGCGCTGCCACTTGCCCTCGCCACGCTCGCCGGCCCGCTTGAGCGGGTAGCGCAGGCGGTCGGCCTCATACATGGCGGTGGAGTGGATAGCGCCCTTCTGGCAGCCCCGCGGGTTGGCGTCGGGCACCTTGGGGTTCACCTGGGGGTACTTGGCGATCTGCTCCTCGCGAATGACGATGCCGTCCTTCACGTAGACGTTCCAGGCGCAGTTGCCCATGCAGTTGATGCAGTGGGCCGCGTGGCCGACACTATCCCAGGCCCACTCGTTGCGGTAGAGATCTTCCCAGCCGCGATAGGGATACTCGGTGGCCAGGGTGTCGCCAATCGGCTCGAGCCGGTTGAGTGCCCAGACATTGCCGCTGAGCATGGCACCGGTGCCGGTGATTCCCAGCCCCTTCAGGAAATCGCGACGCTTAAGCTTCCACATCCCCATGGTTCTCTCCTCATCAAGGGCCATCGCCGGCTATGGAACCGCAGCAGCGATGAAGCACATATCACGGCATTTATTAACGTTGACTGATCAAGAACTGATGTTTGGCAAGCCGGGTGGTCGGGTACCGCGTTACACCGGAGCAGGATGGAGTGTCGTGCCAGGAGGAGTGCGGTCTGTCAGGGAAAATGGCTGGTGTTATCGGCCACCTTGGCTAATCAGGTCGCCTCGAATTATAGACGTCGTATACTGGCGGGCTAGCGCAAAACTGCCCTGGCACAGCGTGATCTGAGATAGGGTTGATGTGCATCAATAAAGCGATGCGATGAGGGGGAGGCGTCTTGTATACAAGGAGCCTTGGCGTTAAATAGTGGCCTTGTGGCGAACCTCGCCATGATCCGGTCAGACGATGAGGAAAGGGTGATGATCAACAAGCACGTTAGAGGATCGGCAGCGGTGCTGCTGTTGTCCGTGGCGGCGTTCTCCGGCTCGGCCAGCGCCGCCGGCGATGCCGAGGCCGGGAGCGAGAAGATCGCTACCTGCGTGGCCTGTCATGATGCCGAGGGCCAGGGGACCGCCGGTATCTACCCCAACCTGGCGGGGCAGTCCGCCACCTACCTGGAGAGCGCCCTCAAGGCCTATCGCGAGGGGCAGCGTGCCGGTGGCATGGCCGCGGTGATGACACCCCAGGCGGCCAACCTGAGCGATCAGGATATCGCCGACCTGGCGGCCTATTACAGCTCGCTCTGACACTGCCCACCCAGGGTGTTAGCCGAGACCGGCAGTTCCTTGGGCGCGAAGTCTCATAGACAGCTGTTGACGTCGCTCCCCGCCTCTGGTGCCTCAGCCCTTGGGGCGGGGAGCAGACATGCGATCTCGCTCATGCGAGAAAAGCCTTCAGCCTTGCCGTTTGCTGGAGAATACCTTCGAAAACTGGTTCGCTGGTGGCCGCGGGAAAGTCGGCAGGCAGGCGGCCGTCGACATCAGCGACGATCGTATCGGCCCGCTCGGCAATCTCCTGGATCATGGCGGTGACTCGCTCAATCGAGAATCCAGCCTGATCTGCGGTATGGACAAAATGCCTCGGCTCCATCCTTGCCCAGCGGTAATGTCGGTTCTTGCCCTTCACTGCCATTGCCATCTTGGCTCTCTCGGGTGCCATGCTGCCCTGGCGCATGAGAGGGTAGGCCGATATGACATCGTATAACGGCGTCATCCGATAAGCGCTGTCCGGCTCGAGGAAGAGGCTGAAGTTCTTGGCATGGCCGTCGATAGCGGCCAATAGCCAGAAGAGTAACTGGGCCTTGAAGAAGAGATCCTGGTCCAGTCTTGCCTGCTGGGAGCCGCGCAACAGCCGCAGGGCGGCATGGATGCCGGGACCACCATCGCTTTCATACTTCAGTGCTGGGGCCACGCCCAGCGCTTGGCAGAAATCTTCCTGGGGGAGACGCATGAGCCATGAGCCATCTTCTGCCCAGCGCCGATCAAACCGCTCGACCACGAGTACCTGTTGTGCGCCGAATCGTGCGAGCTCGGCCTCTGCCACGGGCACTCCAAAGGCTTTCAGCAGTTGAAGGCAAAGCCACTCGTTTTCGCCACTGTGGCGCAGATCGATATTGCTGTGCTCCAGAAAGCCGATCGGCAGCTTGAAGATATGGCTGGTCGGCGTACTGCCTGCAGGGCGCTGCCATGTTCCCTGGTGCCAGAGCAAGGCTGTCTTTTCCTGAGCTCCCGCCAGTGAGATGCGGAAGTCCTGATTCCGACCCATTCCCAGCGGCGTGTCCTGGTAGCCCACCAGCAGGGCCTCGATGGCGCGCTCATCCAGCGGCTCGGCGACCACGCGCCGCACATCAGGCATCGTCATGTCGTGTGGGTAGAGCTGGATCGCGCCGACACAGTCGCGGCCGATGCTGGCAAGCAGGTCGAACGGGTGACGGGTAGGGACCTGAAATCGTGCCTGCAGGCGACCGCGTATTGCCTCCGAGTCCGGGAGGAGGTTGTCGAAGAAGTTGTAGACGGCCTTACCCCGATACGCTGCCATGGTGAGTGGCAGCGACAAAGAGATGGCCCGGGCGCCGGGGCGCTTGAGCCACTCCGGCCGGTATCGAAAAGTCATGGCGCCAGAGCGGTCCTGGCTCAGGGTCCCGACTTCGATCCCATTCATCGCGACGGTCAGACTCGTCAAGTCTACCACTCCTGATCCCAGCCCTCGTCACCCCCCGTGATGCCACCTGCCGGGTCGCGTTCGCCAACGTACAGCTCAAGCTCCAGCGCCGACAGTAGCTTGAAGAGAGTCTCGATCTGGCTTCGCTCTGGGTGGTTCTCGAACCCGGATACGGTTGCCTGCTTGATCCCGGCCAGCTCAGCGGTGGCGTGTTGTGTCAGATGACGCTCTCGCCTCGCGTTCTTCAGGGCATGCGAAAGCATGTCCGGGGAGGTGATCTTCATTTTTACCCCTTTAAGCGGATAATATGGAGTATATCCTCTATAGGGGATTTTTGCACATTATCCGCCTTTAGGGATAGGGCTCACTGTGGATACCCTTGGGGAGCCTCCGACATGCCGCTCAGCGAAGGCCGTGGTGCAATAGGCGGTGGCGGCAGCGGGATCTGGCGCGGCCAGTCGTCGGCGACGATAAACAGGCGTTTCCAGCCGGCCTCGGGGTGCCACAGGGCGATCTGCAGTGGCGGGGCAGGCGCTCGGAAATAGGCGATAAGCTGGGCTTCCAGTTCCCGAAGCGGCTTAAGGTGCTCGGGGCGGGGCAGGGCAAGCCAGTGCGGCTTGTGAAGCCTGAGCCCTCGGGTGCCGCGGGGCAGGCCGTCGCGATAGCGATGCCAGTCGTGCCAGTGCAGCCAGAGACCCTGCAGGTGGTTCCGGGTCGCCTCTCTCGGGGGCGGCAGGGGGTGGTGCCAGGGGGTGAAGAGCACGCCGGGCATGGCGACTCGGCTGGTCAGACTCGGCAGCGCCCCTGCACGGTCGCCATGTTGTTCCAGTACGGCCTTGATGGCGTCACGGGTCTCGGGCCGCTCGGTCATCCGTAGCTGGTGGCGATGCAGGTGCTCGCGCTTGCCGGCCAGACTGTCGGCGCCACCGGGGCCGATCCAGCGGGCCTGGGCGTGGTCGTCCCCCGGGCCTTCCTTCAGCCCGAGATAGAACTTGATGGCGACCTCGAGATGGGTGATCGACGCCTCGGTTTGGCACCGGTAGAGCAGGTCAAGCTCGCCGAGCGTCAGCTTGCCGTCGAGGATGGGCAGGTTGTGGGCCAGCAACTGCGTGCCCGGTGCCGTGTCGAGCAGAAACTGCCAGAGGCGCTCATGGTAGAGCCCCATGCGCCCCAGCAGCGCGTCGCCCACCTGGCTCTCCAGTACCTGGGGCCAGGCCTCCAACTTATCCAGCCAGTCGGCGGCACGGTCATCATCCTCCAGGCCCAGCTGCTCCCGGCTCGGGCGTCCCGGCCAGGGCATGGCGATCAGATCGGGGGCCAGCAGCAGCCACGCCAGATCGCGCACCAGCGGGTGGTGGCAGCGATCCAGCAAGGGCTGAGCGTCGGTAGGCATGCCAGTATCCTGTGCGTTGGCGCAGTGTGCGGTGGCGGCGATGGGCTGCAGGTATTCCCGAGTTTTCTTATACTCAGGGTACATCCATGATCCGTCAGGTGGTATTCCGTCATGCAACGACCCCTGTTTTCCCTCGCCGCCATCGCCGCCGCGGTTTCGCTCGGCGCCACGCCTCTGCAGGCCCAGGAGCCGGTAACGGTCTCCTCCAAGATCGACACCGAAGGCTCGGTGCTGGGTGAGTTGATCGTCCAGCGCCTCGAGGCGGGTGGCGTCGAGGTGGAGGAGCGGCTGCAGCTGGGAGCCACCAGCATCGTGCGCGAGGCGCTGCTGGCCGGCGAGATCGACCTCTATCCCGAGTACACCGGCAACGGCGCCTTCTTCTTCGACATGACCGGCAGTGACGTCTGGCACGATGCCCAGGCCGCCTATGAGACGGTGCGTGAACGAGACGCCGAGAATGGCCTGACATGGCTGGCGCCGGCGGCGGCCAACAATACCTGGGCGATCAGTGTGCGGGGGGAGCTGGCACGCGACCATGGGCTGACCACCCTGGAGGATCTGGCGACCTATCTGGAGGAGGGCGAGACGTTCAAGCTGGCCGCCAGTGCCGAGTTCGTCGAGTCCGAGCAGGCCCTGCCCGCCTTCCAGGAGGCCTATGGCTTCGAGCTCGGTGACGACCAGCTGCTGGTGCTCTCCGGGGGCAATACCGCCTCGACCATGCGTGCCGCCGCCCAGCAGACCAGTGGCGTGAATGCGGCCATGACCTACGGCACCGATGGTGGCCTGAAGGCGCTGGATCTGGTGGTGCTGGAGGACACCCTGGGGGTGCAACCGATCTACCAGCCGGCCCCCGTGGTACGCAGCGAGGTGCTCGAGGCCTGGCCGGAGATCGATGACCTGCTGGCGTCACTCTTCGCGGCGCTGGATCTCGACACCCTACAGCGTCTCAATGGCGAGGTGGCGGTAAACGGACGCTCCCCGGCCGACGTGGCCGCCGATTTCCTCGCCGAGTTGAAGGAGTAAGCGGGTGCCGCGCAGGGAGGCGCCGATCAATCGCGTGGTGCTGTCGCTGACGCTGATGGCGTTGATCACCTGGCTGTGGCTGCCGCTGGGCAGTATCGCGCCCAACCGCATCATGCCCGGCACCGCCTATCCGCTTGCCCAGGCCGTGGGCTGGCCGCTGGCGATGGTGAGCTGCCTGCCGCTGCTGGGACTGCTGGCGGTAGCCTGGCGACCGACGAGATCAGGCTATCGAGTGGCGCTGGCCCTGACCCTGCTGCTGCTGGCGGCCTTGCCGTTATGGCTGGCGCTGATGGCGCAGCAACACCTCGATCCCGGGCTGCCCCAGGCCCGGGTCGGGATCGGCGCCGCCTGGTGGCTGATGCTGTTCTGGCTCTCGCTGCTGCTGATCGAGCTGCGTACCCGGCTGGCGCTGGCCGGCTGGCGGCTGGCGCTCTCGATCGTGCCGGTGCTGGCCGGCTGGTGGCTGGCGGGCAAGGGGCTCGAGTCGCTGGCGCTACGGCAGGAGCTTGCGGGGCGGGGAGAGGCCTTCGGCGAGGCCCTGGTCCAGCATCTGCTGCTGGTGGGTGGTGCCGTGGGCATGAGCCTGCTGCTGGGGGCGGCCATCGCCCTGGCCATGCGTCAGAGCCCGCGGGTCGAACGCCTGGGCTTTGCGCTGCTCAACTTCCTGCAGACCATTCCCAGTCTGGCGCTGTTCGGCCTGCTGCTGGCGCCACTGGCCTGGCTGTCGGCCCGTTTGGACTGGCTTTCCGCGCTGGGCGTCAGCGGTATCGGCTGGGCGCCCGCCTTCCTGGCGCTGCTGGGCTATAGCCTGCTGCCCATGGTGCGCAACACCTTCGTTGCCCTCTCCGGGGTGGAGCCCGGCGTGCTCGAGGCGGCGCGTGGCATGGGCATGAGCCGCGGCCAGGTCTTTCGCCAGGTGCGCCTGCCGCTGGCACTTCCGGTGGTGCTCGAGGGGGTGCGGATTACCACCGTCCAGGCAATCGGCCTCACCGCCGTGGCGGCACTGATCGGCGCCGGCGGCCTGGGCACCTTTATCTTTCAGGGCCTGGGCCAGGCGGCCATGGATCTGGTGCTGCTCGGCGCCTTGCCGATCCTGGCCATGGCCTTGGCCGTCGATGCGCTGTTGGGCGCCCTGACGCGGCGCCTGGATCACCGCTCCGGTCAGACCACGGGAGCCACCCCATGATCGAACTCAAGAGCGTCACCAAGCGCTTCGGTAGCGAGACGGCGGTGGATGCCATCTCGTTGACGGTGAACCGAGGCGAGCTGTGTGCTCTGGTGGGCACCTCGGGGTGCGGCAAGTCCACCACCCTGCGCATGATCAACCGCCTGATCGAGCATGATGGTGGCGAGATCCATATCGATGGCCGCCCCATTCGCGAGTTCGACGGCCGGATACTGCGTCGGCGGATCGGCTATGCGATCCAGAGCACGGGGCTGTTTCCCCACTGGAGCGTGGCGCGCAATATCGGCCTGGTACCGCGGCTGCTCAAGTGGCCGGCCGCCCGGGTCAACGAGCGCGTCGAGGAGTTGATGGCGCTGCTGGGCCTGCCGGTCGAGCAGTTCGCCGGCAAGTATCCGGCCCAGCTCTCCGGCGGCCAGGCCCAGCGCGTGGGGGTGGCCAGGGCACTGGCGGCGGACCCCGATATCCTGCTGATGGATGAGCCCTTCGGCGCCCTGGACCCGATCACCCGGGAGGGGCTGCAGGTCGAACTGCACGACCTGCAGGCACGCCTGCAGAAGACCATCGTCTTCGTGACCCACGACATGGATGAGGCCCTGGCCCTGGCCGACCGCCTGGTGGTCATGAAGGCGGGGCGCATCGTCCAGCAGGGCAGTCCACTCGAGCTGTTGCGGGCGCCGGCCGATGACTTCGTGGCGTCGCTGCTGGGGGGCGATGACCGGGGCCTCAAGGAGGCGGCCATCACGCCGGTCGTCGAGCGCATGCGCCCCCTCTCGCCGCGGCTGCTGCCCCAGGCCAGGGTCGCCCGGGAGGCGACCCTGCACCAGGCCCTGGCGGTGATGTTCCGAGAGCGCGTCGAGCGCCTGGCGGTGGTGGATGACGACGACATGCCGGTGGGGGAGATCTCGCTGCGCGGCATCGTCGGCGTCGTCCGTGCGGAGGGTCGTGACAGGTGAGCGCGAACCGCCTCAAGCGCTGGGCGGCGCCGCTGGCCTGGCTGGTCCTGCTGCTGGTGCTGGCCGCGGGGGGCGAGTGGCTCGAGCCGCTGCTGCGCTGGAGCGAGCCCGAGGCGCGCCGGGTCCTCTACCCCCAGGCCGACCTGCTGACCCTGCTGCTGCGTCATCTGCAGGTGGTGGCGATCGCCTCCAGCCTGGCGGTGGTGGTGGGCGTCGGGGCGGCGATCCTGGTGACCCGTCCCGCCGGGCGCGACTTCCTGCCCCTGGTGGCCCAGGTCGCCTCCATGGGCCAGACCTTTCCGCCGGTGGCGGTACTGGCCCTGGCCGTGCCGGTGCTTGGCTTCGGCACCTGGCCGATCATCGTGGCGCTGCTGCTCTACGGGCTGCTGCCGATCGTTCGCAACACCCTGGCGGGCCTGGAGGGGTTCGACCCGGGCGTCGAGGAGGCCGCACGGGGCATGGGCATGGGCGCCGCCCAGCGGCTATGGCAGGTGGAGTTGCCGCTGGCGGCGCCGGTCATCCTGGCCGGTATCCGTACCTCGGTGACCGTGAACATCGCCACCGCGGCGCTGGGGGCGACCGTCGGGGCGAGCAATCTCGGCGCGCCGATCATCGCCGGTATCGTCAATGGCAATACCGCCTATATCCTTCAGGGGGCCTTGTTGATCGGTCTGCTGGCGCTGACGGTAGATAGCTTTTTTGCCCGTCTGCTGTCAGGTCGCCAGTGAAATCGTCTGGCTGCATGCGACCAAAGGTGAATCCTTTGTGGGTGTCGGTTCTTGTCAGGTTACGTTAACGTCAACCTTGGGTTGCGTTGATCCCACGGGAGTGATCCTCCTGGCGAGGGTCGAGACAAGCGACAACACTACCCCCACAAGGGGTAGAGGATGCCAAGATGACAACGACACAAGAGATCCATTCGCCGACGTTTTTGACCGGCGACGAGCTTTCGATTCCCACCTTCCGTCTGCTCAAGCAGGATGGCACCCTGTATGACGGTGGCGAGGCCCCCGAGCTCTCCCGCGAGCAGGCCCTCAAGATCTACCACAGCATGGTGGCCACCCGGGTGCTCGATGAACGGATGATGGCGGCTCAACGCCAGGGACGCCTCTCGTTCTACATGCAGTGCACCGGCGAGGAGGCGGCGGTGATCGGCGCCACGGCGGCCCTGGATGATGCCGACATGATCATGGCCCAGTACCGCGAGCAGGGGGCGCTGGTCTATCGCGGCTTCAGCTATGACGAGTTCATGAACCAGCTGTTCGGCAACGAGCTCGATTATGGCAAGGGTCGGCAGATGCCGATCCACTACGGCTCACGCAAGCTGCACTACATGACGATCTCCTCGCCGCTGGCCACCCAGATCCCCCAGGCGGCCGGCTACGCCTATGGTCAGAAGCTGGCCGGGGATGAGCTCTGTACGCTCTGCTTCTTCGGTGAGGGCGCCGCCTCGGAAGGGGACTTCCACGCCGCGCTCAATATGGCGGCGGTGCATGAGGCGCCGGTCATCTTCTTCTGTCGCAACAACGGCTATGCGATCTCGACGCCCTCCATCGAGCAGTTCGCTGCCGATGGCGTGGCGCCGCGGGCCTATGGCTACCGCATGCATGTGATTCGCGTCGACGGCAACGACATCCTGGCGGTGCTCGCCGCGACTCGCGAGGCGCGGCGGATCGCCGTGGAGCAGAACAAGCCGGTGCTGATCGAGGCGATGAGCTACCGCCTGGCGGCCCACTCCTCCTCGGATGACCCCTCCGGTTATCGCTCCAAGAAGGAGGAGGAGGCCTGGCGAGAGAAGGATCCGATCCTGCGCATGCAGCACTGGCTGGTCGGTCAGGGCTGGTGGAACGACGACGAGGAGAAGGCGCTTCAGGAGTCGCTGCGTCGCGAGGTGCTCGAGACGATGAAGCGTGCCGAGAAGCGGCCGCCGCCTCCGCTGGACAGCCTGGTCAGCGATGTCTACGCCGATGTCACGCCGACGCTGCAGCGTCAGCTCGACCAGCTCAAGCGCCATATCCGTCAGTATCCCGAGGCCTATCCGAAGGGGGCGCGCTCCCTGGATCCGGATGTAAAGGCGCGTGATGAGGCCAGCGACGCACACGCCCAGGAGGGGGAGTGAGATGCCGACAATGAACATGCTGCAGGCGATCAACAACGCCCTCGATATCGCCATGGCGGAGGATGACAGGGTCCTCTGCTTCGGTGAGGACGTCGGCATCTTCGGTGGCGTCTTCCGTGCCACCAGCCATCTGCAGGAGAAGTATGGCCGTTCGCGCTGCTTCAATACCCCGCTGGTGGAGCAGGGCATCATCGGCTTCGCCAACGGTTTGGCGGCCCAGGGCTCGGTGCCGGTGGCGGAGATCCAGTTCGCCGATTACATCTTTCCGGCCTTCGACCAGATCGTCAACGAGACGGCCAAGTTCCGCTACCGCTCCGGTGATCTCTTCAATGTGGGCGGCCTGACCATCCGCACGCCCTACGGCGGCGGCATCTCCGGCGGGCTCTATCACTCCCAGTCCCCGGAGGCCTACTTCGCGCATACGCCAGGGCTCAAGATCGTGGTGCCGCGCAACCCCTACCAGGCCAAGGGCCTGTTGCTGGCGGCGATCCGTGACCCCGACCCGGTCCTCTTCTTCGAGCCCAAGCGCCTCTATCGCGCCTCCACCGGCGAGGTGCCCGAGGAGGACTACCAGCTGCCGATCGGCGAGGCGGAGGTGACCCGGGAGGGTAGCGACGTCACCGTGCTCGGCTGGGGGGCGCAGATGGAGGTGATCGAGCGTGCCGTGGAGCTTGCCGAGAAGGAGGGGATCTCCTGCGAGGTGATCGACCTGCGCTCCATCCTGCCCTGGGACCAGGACAGCGTGGTGGAGTCGGTGCTCAAGACCGGGCGCCTGGTGATCACCCATGAGGCCCCGCTGACCGGTGGCTTCGCCGGCGAAGTCGCCGCGACCGTGCAGGAGCGCTGTTTCCTCTACCTGGAAGCGCCCATCGCCCGGGTGACCGGCATGGATACTCCCTTCCCGCTGACCCTGGAGAAGGAGTATCTGGCGGATCACCTGAAGGTGTTCGAGGCGATCAAGGCCAGCGTGGCCTTCTGAAGCCGATATCGGAAGCGATCAGTCGAGGAGACGACGAGATGAGCGATTTCATGTTGCCCGATATCGGTGAAGGTATCGTGGAGTGCGAGGTGGTGGAGTGGCGCGTGGCCGAAGGCGATGTGATCGAGGAGGACCAGCCGGTGGTCGAGGTGATGACCGACAAGGCGCTGGTCGAGATCACCGCCCCCGAGGCCGGACGCATCACCCGCCTGCATGTGCCCCAGGGGGAGATTGCCAAGGTGCATGCCCCGCTGTTCGCCTACGAGGCGGAGGGTGCCGATTCGACGGAGACGGCATCAGTCGGCGGTGAGCCAGCAGAAGAGCCGTCGGCGGCATCGGCGTCCACTGCAGCACCATCCACCGCGGCACCATCCACCGCAGCATCATCCACTCCCGAATCGGCGCCCGCGTCCCGGGGGCGGGCGACGAAGGACTTTATCCTCCCCGATATCGGGGAGGGTATCGTCGAGTGCGAGGTGGTGGAGTGGCGCATCCAGGAGGGTGAGGCCATCGCCGAGGACCAGCCGGTGGTCGATGTGATGACCGACAAGGCGCTGGTGGAGATCACCGCGTCAGAGGCGGGGGTGATGAGCAAGCTGCATGTGGCCCAGGGCGAGATCGCCAAGGTCCATGCACCGCTCTACGCCTACACGCCGGAGGCGGGCGTCGGCGAGGATGCGGAGAGCGGCGCTGCGGCCGGGCAGCCGTCAACCCCGGCGGCCTCCGCCGAGCGCGCCCCGATGCGCGAAACGTCGTCCGGCGGCACCGAGGGCGTGCAGGGCCAGGGCCCCTATGGACGCATTCCCGCGGCGCCGGCGGTGCGTCGCCTGCTGCGCGAGCATGGCCTCTCCCTGGAAGCGGTGCCCGGTAGCGGCAAGCAGGGGCGCGTGCTCAAGGAGGATGTGCTCAACTATCTCGAGCAGGGCGGGCTTGAGCAGGGCAGTTCTGGGCAGGGCGCGGCAAGCGCCTCCCGCGAGAAGGCGTCGGCGGCCTCACAGGCGACCTCGTCCGCCTCGTCGGCTCCTTCGGCGTCCTCCCAGGGAGAGGTGCGGGTTGAGCCGTTGCGTGGCGTGCGTGCGGTGATGGCCCGGCGCATGGTGGAGTCGGCCAGCACCATTCCGCACTTTCAGTATGGCGAGGAGATCGACGTCACCGCGCTGCTGGCCCTACGTGAACGCCTCAAGCCACTGGCCCAGGCCGAAGGCGCGCGCCTGACACTGATGCCCTTCTTCATGAAGGCGATGGCGTTGGCGGTGCGTGAGGCACCGATCCTCAATGCCCGGCTCAATGACGACGTCAGCGAGATCCACTACCTGCCGTCGGTCAACGTCGGCATGGCGGTGGATAGCCGAACGGGCCTGCTGGTGCCCAACGTCAAGGGCGTGGAGCGGCGCAGCCTGCTCGAGGTGGCGGCCGAGGTGCAGCGCCTGACCGAGGCGGCCAGGTCGGGCAAGGTGGCCCAGGAGGATCTGCGTGACGGCACCATCAGCATCTCCAATATCGGTGCGCTGGGCGGGACCTATGCCGCGCCCATCATCAACGCCCCGGAGCTGGCCATCGTCGCCATCGGCAAGACCCAGTGGCTGCCACGCTTCGATGCCGAGGATCGCGTGGTCAAGCGGGCGATCATGACGGTGACCTGGGCGGGGGACCATCGGGTCATCGATGGCGGCACCATCGCGCGCTTCTGCAATGCCTGGAAGGGCTATCTGGAAGATCCCGAGAGCATGCTGCTCCACCTCGGCTGACGGTGCCGGCAGCCCTGGGCGGCGGTGTTGTCGCCGGCAACGTCCTCCGTGGTGAGTGAGCGGCATGGCCGGGGACTGTCCTGGAGGAGCGCTACGGCTGGGACAGTCCCCGACAGGGGGCCGTCCCTGACGGTGCTAGCTATCGCTTATCTCGGCCATCAGGTAGTCACGAATAAAGTGGTGTTTTCGCTCAGCCACCAGGCCGAGAACGATCTCGATATCCAGGTTCAGGTAATCGTGAACGATACGATTCCTTAGTCCAATCACGGCGTTCCATGTCGGCAGGTCGCTGGCATCGACCTGGCCGAGAATCGATAGTGTCTTGAAGGCATCGTAGGCGGAGACCGGCACGGGTTCATCCATGGCCTTGAGGGTATGTTTCGCTTTGCCAATGGCATTTTCGGTGAGTACTTGCAGACTGTGCAGAACTCCGTTCTCCTCCAGTGGGCTCAGGATATGCCCCCGGTCCAGTAGTGCTGCAGCCTGATCCAGAACTGCACTCTGCCGTGCCGCCAGCTGGCGAGTTTCCGCTAAATAGAGATCAAACCGCATACTCTTGCTCCAGATACCAGTGCTCGAGATCATGCCAGGTGCGACTCAAAAAACGCATCCATGGCAGATCGTTCTCTCCGGCCAGGGGAATGCCCTCTTCGGCAACGACAGCACGCATCGTCAAGTTAGCTCGCATCAGGTCAATGATATCGACATCGTCCGGTCTACAGCCCAGGCGCTGAGCCAGTTCAGATCTGAGCCGTTCATTGCGTGACAAGACTTCCAGGGCTGGGACACTGTCCTTCTTCCACTGGATGGCGATATCCCAGTCACTGCCGGGGTGGGCATCGTCCCTGGCGCGGCTACCGATCAAGACCGCGAAATCAAGATCATCGATATGTGTCAGCACTTCGCTAATTGATTCCAGTGACTCCTTCATACCCAATGCTGCTCCTAGGCCCGCTTGTTTGTCTTGATTGTCGGTGGCCCACACAGCAGTGGCAACCCTGCCAGAATCGCCGTGACCGTCCCACGCCATGGCACCACCTTCGGCGGCACCGACCAGGTCTGGGACTGTCCCCGCGAGGGAGCTGTTCCTATCTCGTGTGAATCATCGGCGGTTCCTGTCGATCTCGCCCTGCAGAACCTGCATCAGCTCTTCGATATTGTGGATACCCTGCGCCTTGAGCGATTGCTCCATATCGAGGCCCTGTGACTGCTTCGATAGCGCCTGGCGTGGCTCGCTCGGTGCTTCCCCCAAGCGCCGGAAGCCCGCCTGGAAGGGCTCGAGCATGTCGGCGATCTCCTCCTCATCCAGCGCTTCGGGGTCGAACTCCCCATCGAGCCCCTCCAGCAGCTCCTGACCGTGCGCATCCTGCTCGCCGGTGGCGGCCGCCTTCAACGCGGCATAGCCCACCGTGCCGCCAATATCCTCCGGTGGGCACGCCATGGCGCCGCCGATAAATCTCGGGCAGGGGTCGAGCTCCTCCATCCCCGTAGCCTCAACGATAATACGGTGCTCCCAGCCGTCGCCAAAGTCGTAGAGATAGTGGAAGGCATTCTCCTTGACCCGCGCCGCGATCGCCTTGAGCTTGGCATTGCGAGCCAGGGCGATGGGCCTATCGCTCCACTCGTCCGGCACGCCGTAGTAGCGGCCGTTACACTCGAACTCGTAGAGATGACAATCCCCCCAACCCATCACATCCTGGATGAGTTCGTGGAGACGGTGCAGGTTGATCTGCTCAGGCACCACCACGCGGCGCCAGACCAGCGGATCGGTATCGAGCAGCTCGATGCGCAGACGAATATCGGGCATGCGTTCTCTCCGGCAAGGAAAAGTGCGACGCCATGGTAGCCTGACACCGTCCCGGACACCCAGGGAAAGTCCCCGAGGAAATCCCCACGTAATCATGCCAAGAGGCTACACTCACGCGTCGTCTTGTCAGTGTGGCTCACGACACCACCATCGTGATGCCGGCAGGCGACCCGGATCCACCTACTCAAGGGTGAGATCGTCGTACAACAGAGAGTAGAGTATTGGTTTCAAAATACCTGGGGACTCAGGGACAGATCCTGAGGGCCTGAACAGGAGATACCTTCATGACCCAGGCGCCGCTGCAGCAGTTCTATATTCCCGAGGAGCAGTCGGTCTATCTGCTCAGTCAGGATGATGCCCGCAAGCTCAAGGCGTGGGTGGCGCTGTGTCAGGAGAAGCTCGAACGGCTGGGCTATCGAGATATCGAGCTGATCGGCAAGGGGGCCTATGGCTTCGTCTTTGCCGGCGTCACCGCCCTTGGGGATCAGTACGTCTTCAAGTTCACCCGGATCACTCTGCCGCAGCATCTGCAGGACCGCCTCGAGGAGGAGGCCTTCATGCTCGAGCAGGTGGCCCATCCGCGGGTGCCGGGGCTGATCGCCTACCAGCGGGTGCGCAACCAGTCGATCCTGGTGATGCAGCGGGCGCCAGGGTGGAACCTTGAGGAGGTCTCCCTGCGCGAGGGGCGTCTCTCACCCAGGCTGGTCGTGCGCATCGCCGACCAGCTCGCCGATATCCTTCGCAACCTGCGTCAGGAGAAGGGGCCGGCGGGCAAGCCGATCGTGCATGGCGATATCAAACCCTCCAACCTGGTGTTCGATGCGCGGGACGAGACCATCGCCCTGATCGACTGGGGCTCCTCGGTGTTCGCCCAGCTCGATGCCAATCAACAGTTCGTGGCCGCCAGTGTCATGGAGCTGATGTCGGACAACCTTCAGCAGACCAATGCCCGCTTGGGTGATGTCTACTTTATCGGCGACGAGCAGCTCAACGGTGCGCTCTCCTCGCCGCGCTTCGATGAGCAGGGGGCCGCGGGCACCCTCTATGCCCTGGCCTCGGCCCAGTCCTGCCGCTTCGGTCATCACGCCATCCCGGCCACCTCCCTGGGGCTGCCGGTCGAGTTTGCACGCATGCTCGATGGCATGCTCGACCCCGACCCTCGCCTGCGCATGAGGGCCGGCGATCACTTTATCCGCGAGATGCCTCGCATGGCGCGCACGGTGATGATCGATCTGCCCGAGCCGGCGGAGCTGCCGCTGGTGCCGGTCTGGACCCGCCCCTCCGGCCGCGAGATCGACACCGTGGTCTACAGCTCGCGCAAGGCCTTCCTGCGCGAGGAGGGGGTCGCCGAGACCCTCAACGACGTAAATGATGTGCAGCTCGACCGCTACTACAAGAACTTCATGCAGGGCATGGGGGAGACCGAGAAGGCGTTTCTCGCCGCGGTGAGTCGCCTCGGCCGCTATCCGGTGGTGGGCGGGCTGGCGGTGCGCTGGGAGCGCGACGGGGTCTATATCGATACCACCCTGAACCTGCATGACCCGGCGCTCAAGCCTGCCTTTATCGCCGCGGTGAACAATATGGTCAACCTGGCCCGGGCCATCTATCGCCAGGGCATCTTCAAGAGCTGCCTGTTCAATGCCCGGGACACCCTGCACCTGGAGCGGGAGGCGGCGGATCAGCCCTTCGTGCTCGACCCGAGCATGCAGCTGCGCTACGAGGTCAGTGCGGTGCCGGAGCTGGAGGATCGCAGCCGTCTGCATAGCTACTTCGAGGATGGCCCCGACCCGGAGGAGTTTCTGGTCCTGCCCGAGACCATCATCGTCTCGCTGGAAGCGCTCAACGATATCCACCATACCGGCATGATCATCTTCGAGGCGCTGCCTCACCACCTCAAGATCCACAGCTACTACCGGCTGCTGGATCCCTCTCGCGAGGCGGAATTTCGCCAGCGCCTGGAAGATATCCTGGCCGCGGTGGGGTTGATCGAAGGCCTCGGGATCTCCGGCTTCATGAAGATGCCCTACAAGGACACGCGATTCTTCCCGCATGTCGAGTCCCAGCCGGAGCGCTTCTATCCGCGAAATCCGCGCCAGGTGGCCGAACTGTCGCCTCTGCGGGAAAGCGGGTAGCATCAGGCGTCGTTTCTGCACCTGTCACAGGGAGGTGATGCGGCCCATGCTGCAGCCGATGTTGTTCAAGCTACTGGCCACCGCCGGCATCGTGATCCTGGTGGCCCTGGCGGTGGCCCGGGTGGGGCCGCGTCTCGGCGGAATTCTCGCCGGCACCCCGGTGATCCTGGGGCCGGGATACTTCTTCATCCTGCGTGAGCAGGAACCGGCCTTCGTGCAGGAGGCGGTGCTCTCGACCCTGCATGCGCTGGTGGCGACCCTGCTGTTCACCGTCTGCTTCGTGATCACCGCCGAGCGGCTCTCGGCCCTCAGGAGCCTGGGGCTGTCCTGCCTGGTGTGGTTGCCGGCGGCACTGCTGGCGCTGCACCTCCCCGGGGGCCTGGCGTGGTCGCTCGGCGCCTATCTGGCGGTGCTGGTGGTGGCCGAGGGGATCAACCGCTGGCTCAGCCTGGAACAGCCGGTGGTGGTGGCGAGCTCGGGCTGGCTCGATCTGCTGCTGCGCGGCCTGCTGGCCGGCGGTGTGGTCAGTCTGGCCACCACCCTGGGGGCCCGGGCGGGGCCCGAGTTTTCCGGGGTGATCATGGGGTTCCCCGCCGGCATCCTGACCATTGCCTGGGCGCTGCATGAGCGCTACGGAGCCTCGGTCGCGCGCATGACGGTGAGCATGACCCAGCGGGGAATGCTCAGCCTGCTCGCCTTCTGCACCATCAGCTATCTCGGGGTGGGGCAGCTACCCGGCATGCTGGTCTTTGTGCTCTCCCTGGCGGCCTCGATGCTCACCAGCGCGCTGCTCTTCATGTTCAGCCTGTGGCGGGCGCGCCGGCTCTACGCCCGCGAGGCGGCCTGAGCCTCCAAGTCAACCGTGGCTGGCTCTGCCTCGAATGGCACGGGGTTCATTGTGGGAAGCCGGCTCTGCCTCGAATGGCACGGGGTTAATTATGGGAGGCCGGCTCTGCCGGGCGAATGGAGGCCAAGGGCCTCCTCGGATGGGCCAGGAAAAATGCGGCAAGACTAACGGGCGCCTGTCGGCGCCATCGCCCGGGGGATCGGGCCTCCCACAGGGTGACGAAACCCCTAGTGAGTAGCGGAGCATCCCTCCTGGTAGAGGGCTACAGGGAAGCCGCCGCCCGGGCGGCCTGGTCATAGATCCCCGACATCGCCCGCAGCTTGCTGGCCAGACGACTCGTCTCCTCGGGTTCGATACCCAGGGATGACAGCGACTCGATCAGGCAGTCCTCGCGAATCTCGGCATAGCGCTGGCAGGTGCTGCGCCCGAGTTCGGTGGTCCGGAAGAAGGTCTCCTTGCCGTGCTTCTCGCCCTGCACCAGCTGGTGTCTGGCCAGCTTCTTGAGGGCGTAGGTCACGGTATGGCTGTCCTCGACATTGAGTACCAGACAGATATCCCCCAGGCGCTTGGCCCGCTCGCGATGGTTGACGCTATGCAGCACCAACACATCCAGTGAGCCCAGCTCCGGATAGCCGGCGGCGGCCATGCAGCGCACCATCCAGCGAGTGAAGGCGTGGGAGGCGATGATCAGTCCGAACTCGAACTCCGACTGCTCCTGCGCCCGGTGAGAGAGGTGCTCCGAGGAGACGATGGGGCCGCTGACGCGGCCCCTGGGGTGTGTGGCGGTAGAGTCTGTCATGGGAAGCCTACTTGTTCATGGCGGTGGGCAGGTAGGTGACGATCTCGGGGAAGAGCGAGATCAACACCACCCCCAGCAGCATCAGGAAGAAGAAGGGCAGGGCGGCCCAGGCGATGGAGAGGATATTGCGGCCGGTCATGCCCTGGAGCACAAACAGGTTGAAGCCCACGGGCGGTGTGATCTGTGACATCTCCACCACGATGACCAGGAAGATACCGAACCAGATCAGATCGATGCCCGCCGCCTCCACCATGGGCAGCATGATGGAGGTGGTCAGTACCACCACCGAAATGCCATCGAGGAAGCAGCCCAGCAGGATAAACAGCAGCGTCAGTGCCGCCAGCAGCATCCAGGGCGATAGCTCCAGGGTGCCGATCCAGGCGGCGAGATCGCGGGGCAGGCCGGTGAAGCCCATGGCGGCGGTCAAAAAGGAGGCGCCGGCAAGAATGAACGCGATCATGGTCGAGGTGCGAACGGCACCGAGCAGGGCGTCGCTGAAGACGCGGCGAGTCATGGTGCCTTGAAAGCGCGCCAGCAGCAGCGAGAGGACGACGCCTACCGCCGCGGCCTCGGTGGGGGAGGCCAGCCCGGCGTAGATCGAACCGATGACGCCGACGATCAGTCCCAGTAGGGGAATCAACCGCCGTGCACGGCGCAGCTTCTCGATCAGGGGCAGACGCTCCTCACCGGGCGGCACCCGGTCCGGATAGCGCCACGCCCAGAGCATCAGATAGAGGGCGAACAGCGAGATCAGCATCAGGCCCGGCAATACGCCCGCCATAAACAGGCGTGAGATGGACTGGTCGGTGGCCACGCCGTAGACGATCAGGATGATCGAGGGGGGAATCAGCAGCCCCAGGGTGGCGGAGCCGGCCAGGGTGCCGATCACCACACTCTCGTCATAGCCGCGCTTCGTCAGCTCCGGAATGGTCATCTTGCCCATGGTGGCACAGGTAGCCGCCGAGGAGCCGGAGACGGCCGCGAAGAGCCCCGACCCCACCACATTGGTATGCAGCAGTCGGCCGGGAATGCGCTGCATCCAGGGCGAGAGGCCGGTGAACATGTCGTCGGCGAGGCGCGAGCGAAACAGGATCTCGCCCATCCAGATAAACATCGGCAGGGCGGTCAGCTCCCAGCTGTAGCTGGAGCCCCAGATATCCGAGGCCATCACATCGCCGGTGGGGATCGAGGTGAACTGGGAGAGCCCCAGCCAGCCGAGGGCCATCAGCGAAAAGGCGACCCAGACGCCGCTGCCGAGCAGCAGCAGCAGGGCCCCGAAGAGGACAAGCATCATCACTAGCATGGGAATCTCCGGACCTATTCCTGGCCGCTGTCATCGATGGTGAAGGTGTGGGGGCGGCGAATGGCGATGCTCAGGGTCTGCAGCAGCGTCTCGACCAACACCAGGCAGAACAGGATCACCCCCGTGATCATGGCGGACTGGGGAATCCACAGGGGGATGGGCACCAGCCCGTAGGAGGTCTCGTTGAAGGCGATGCTGTCGGCGAGCAGCCAGTAGAGGTTCCAGGCCAGATAGAGGCATAGCGTCAAGGCCACCCCAAGACAGAACACCTCCACCCAGGCGCGAGCCGTCGGCGCCAGGCGACCGATCAGCAGGGTGACGCGAATATGGCCGCCATGCACGAAGGTGTAGGCCAGCCCCAGGAAGCTGGCGCCGACCAGCAGGAAGCCGGAAATATCGGAGAGGGCGGGGATCGCCAGGCCGATGCGCTCGCCACCGATGGCGGTGGCGAGTCGGTCGATCAGGCGGCCGACGATCTGGGCGCTGATCAACAGGCAGATCAGCGTCAGGCAGGCGGCCGCGAGATAGCCGCCGAGGTTGTAGAGGGGTCGCAGTCGATAGGTCATGGGCGCGGTTCCGCGAAGGGTCCAGGCGCGCCCCGGCCCTTGTGGCCGGGGCGGTCGATTCGGGATTACTCCCGGGCACTCCGGTAGGCATCGAGGATCGTCTGACCCTGCTCACCGGCGCGCTCGACCCACTCCTCGGTCATGGTGTCGCCGACCTCCTTGAGTTTCTCGGCCAGTGCCTCGCTGGGCTCGGTGACGGTGATGCCGTTCTCCTCGAGCACGGCGATGGCGTCATCGGTCTCCTGGCGACTCATCTCCCAGCCACGGGTCTCGGCCTCGGCGGCGGCCTCGAGCAGGGCCTGTTGGCTCGCCTCGGGAAGGCGCGAGAAGGCCTTCTCGCTGACGATGATCATGTTCTTCGGCAACCACAGCTGGGCGTGGTTGAAGTGGTTGAGGTAGTCCCAGGCCTTGGTGTCGGCGCCGGTGGCGGGCGAAGTGATCATCGCCTCGACGCGGCCGGTGCTGAAGGCAGTGGGGATGTCCGGCACCTCCACCTGGGTGGGCACGGCACCGACCAGCTGGGCGATGCGCTCACTGGCAGTGTTGTAGGCGCGCATGCTGAGGTTCTTGAGATCGTCGCCGCTCTCGATGGCCTGGTTGGTGTAGATCCCCTGGGGCGGCCACGGCACGGCGAAGAGCAGGCGCAGGCCCTGCTTTTGCAGCTCCTCGGCGATGATCTCGCGGGAGGCTTCCCACAGCGTCCAGGCCTCCTCGTAGCTGGCGGCCAGATAGGGCACGGAGTCCACCTCGAAGATGGGATTCTCGTTGGCGAGGCGCGACATGATCACCTCGCCCATGGGCACGATGCCCCGACGCACCGAGTTCTTGATTTCGGCATGGCCGATCAGCGAGCCGTTGGAGTGGACGGTGATGTCCAGCTCGCCATCGGTCGCCTCGCGCACGTCCTCGGTGAACTCACGAATATTGACGGTATGGAAGGTGCGATCACCGTAGGGCGTGGGCATGTCCCACTCGGTGGCGGCCTGGGAGGTGCCGGTCATCGCGGTCAGGCTGACCCCGAGAGCGGCGGCGGTCGCCAGGTAGGGAAGTCGGGAGTGGCTAACAGTCATCGAGAGATCCTCGTGATGTGTTTTTTTGGAGTGTTTTTTCTGCCGCGTTTTTTTCCGGACAGGGAATCCATGTCAGCGGCTACGCTGTGAGTGTAGTCGCTGAAAGGGTGCGAGGTTAGGCGCGAGGAGTTGGCTACGTCAACGATACCTAGACTAATAGATGATGTTTTGACGACAAAACGTTGGTAAATTCTTATCAAATTTTAGATCGGGAGACTCGCATGACGTCACGCCTCTTGCTGCTCAATGCCGATATGGGGGAGAGCTTCGGCCCCTGGGTCATGGGAATGGACCAGGAGGTGATGCCCCATGTGGACCTTGCCAACGTGGCCTGCGGCTTTCACGCCTCGGATCCCGATGTGATTCGCCAGACCGTGCGCCTGGCGGCGCGGCATGGCGTGCGGGTCGGGGCGCACCCGGCCTATCCCGACCTGGTGGGCTTCGGTCGCCGTTCACTGGCCTGTTCGGCCCAGGAGATCGAGAACCTGGTGCTCTATCAACTGGGGGCCCTGGCGGGGGTGTGTCGCGCGGAGGGCCTCGAGGTCAGCTATGTGAAACCCCATGGCGCCCTCTACAACGATATGGCCCGAGACCCGGAGATCATGAGCGCGGTGATGCGGGCGATCCTGGCCTTCGACTCCTCGCTGCCCCTGATGACCATGGCGACCCGCGACACCTCGACGGCCGCCGACCTGGCCCGCCAGCACGGGGTCAACCTGTGGTTCGAGGCCTTCGCCGACCGCGCCTACGACGGCGCGGGGCGGCTGGTATCGCGCCGGGAGCCAGGTGCCGTCCATCACGACCCCGAGGTGATCGTCGACCAGGCCGTGCGCATCGCCAGCGGTGAGCCCCTGGTGGCAAGCGACGGCAGTGAATTGACCCTGGCCGCCGACACGCTCTGTGTGCATGGCGACAACCCCGAGTCCATCGCCGCGGTGAAGGCGATCCGCGAGGCGCTCAACCGCCTGGGAGCCGGGGCATGAGTCAGGCGCCGAATTCAGGGCTGCCTACGCCGCGGATCGAATCCGCCGGCCTCGATGGCTGGCTGGTGCGGCTCTTCCCGACCATCGAAGAGGCCAACCTGGCCTGGCTCGGGGCCCTGGCACGGCGCTGCGAGACCGCCTTCGGTGAGGCTCTCATCGACCTGGTGCCCTCCTATACCACGCTGTTGGTAGTGTTCGACCCGCTTCGGCTCACCCCCGAGTCGGCGCGCCGACGGCTGGCCGACCTGCTGGCCGACTTGCTCGCCGACCCGGCCCCCGAGCAGGAAACGGAGGCCGGCGAGCTCCATGAGCTACTCACCTGGTATGACCCCAGCGTGGGCCCGGACCTGGAGCGGGTGGCGCAGCACGCGAACATGAGCCTGGAGGCGGTGATCGATTGCCATGCCGGGCAGACGTATCGCGTCTTCGCGCTGGGCTTCGCCCCCGGGTTTGCCTTTATGGGTCTGCTCGACCGGCGCCTCGAGGTGCCGCGGCTGGATACCCCGCGCCAGCGAGTGCCGGTCAACAGCGTCGCCATCGCCGGCCGCCAGACCGCCGCCTATCCCGCGGTGTCGCCGGGGGGCTGGAACCTGCTGGGCAGGACCACGGCGCGGCTGTTTGATCGTGACCGGGAGGGCTTCAGCCTGCTGCGGGTCGGCGATCGGGTGCGGTTCGTCCCGGTGGACCGGGCGACCTTCGAGCGCCATGGCGGTGATGCGACGCCCATGGAAACGCGGCCGAGGGGGGCGGGCATATGAATGAATATACCGTTATCGGGCTTCGCGTCGAGCGTGCGGGGCCGCTGGCGCTGCTGCAGGATGCCGGTCGGTTCGGCGTGCGGCGTCTGGGGGTGACCCAGGGCGGGCCGGCGGACCTCCACGGCTGGGCCTGGGCCAATCGCCTGGCGGGCAACGCCTGGGGCACGCCGGTCCTGGAGGTCACCTTCGGGGGGCTGGCCCTGGTGGCCGAGCGCGATCTGAGCATCGCGGTGGCAGGGGCCGACCTGGCCGCCACCCTGGACGGGGAGCCCCTGGCGCTCTGGCGGCCGGTGTCGATCAAGGAGGGGCAGACCCTGGCCTTCGGCACGCCACGCAATGGCCTGCGAGCGTATCTGGCGGTGGCCGGCGGCTTTCGTGCCGAGCCGGTGCTGGGCAGCGTCAGCTGTGTGGTGCGCGAGGGGCTGGGAGGCTTCGATGGCCATGGCGGCAAGCTCGCCGAGGGGGATCGCCTGGCGGTGTCGCCGGGGGCAGGGGAGCGGGTCGGCAGAGAGGCTGTCCCAGTACCGGAGCAAACGGACTACACGGGGCTTGCGACCCTGGCGCTGCTGCCGGGTGCCCAGGTGGCGGACTTCACCGGCGCCAGCCTCTATGCCGCCTTCAATAGTCGCTGGCGGGTGGACGATCGCGCCGATCGCATGGGGGTGCGTCTGACCGGGCCTCGGCTGAATTGCCGCATCGGCTCATTGATCTCGGAGGGGATCGGGCTCGGAGCCGTGCAGGTGCCGCCGGACGGCCAGCCCATCGCGCTGCTCAACGACCGCCAGACCATCGGCGGTTATCCTCGGCTGGGTGCCCTGACGCCACTGGCGGCCTCTCGCCTGGCCCAGTGCCTGCCGGGGCAGGAGGTGCGTCTGGTCGCCACCACCGGCGAGCGGGCGCTGGGCGACTATCGGTACTTCCGGCGCTCGCTGGAACGATAGCGGGCCACCCGACGGTGGCTAGGCCCCCAGGCCACTCTCGCGCAGTAGCTGGTCGATGCTGGTGCCGCCTCTCGCCGCCTCCGCTCCCTCCATCATCAGCTCGGCCTCGAGGGCGGCGACACCGCTTTCGAGGCAGCGCTCGATAAGTTCAGCCTTGCTCAGGCCAGTGGTCTGGACGAGTGCGTCGAGGCGTCGATCCAGTTCACGTGAAAACCGCAATAGATGGTGGGGCATAACACGTTCTCCATGGTAAGAGGCTTGCCGCGTCATACGACAATGGCCATCCTGGCAGGCCTGTATGTCCCTACCATGACAGATTTTCTGGAGAATGGTAGGGCATCTCGCATTAGGCCAGCCCCTGCTGACGCATCGCCTCGGTGATGATCGGCACGGGGGTCATCAGATGGTCGCGCATCATCCTGGTGGCGCGTTCGATGTCCCGCGCCAGGATGACCTCGACGAGCTCGGTATGCTCCTGATGCTTGCGCGCCAGGGCATCCTCGGAGAGTACCGTCTCCCGAAGCCAGAGGTGGCGATAACGCTCCACCTGGTCGAACAGGCTGTCGCGAATCTGCAGCAGGTGGGGGGAGCGACAGCCGCTGACGATCGCGCTATGAAAGGCCTGGTGGCGGGTATCCCAGACCTCGAGCAGCTCCTCCGAGGAGTTGACCTTCACCACCTTGGAGAGCGTATGGGCGCGAGCCAGGATGTCGGCTTCCCAGCTGTCATCGCCGCGCTCGATGGAGAGCCTGAGCAGCAACCCCTCGATCTGGGCCCTGGCGTCATAGATATCGTTGAGCTCGGCCAGTGACATCGGCGCCACCCGAAAACCGCGCTGGCTGATGGCCACCACCAGGCGTTCCGCCACCAGCTGGGAGAGGGCCTCGCGCAGCGGGCCGACGCCCAGGTCATAGCGCTCCTTCAGACGGCTCATCAGCAGCTTTTCGCCGGGCTTGTAGACATTGCGGATGATGTCGTTCTTCAGGCGGTGGTAGGCGCTGACCCCGAGGTTTTCACGTGTTGTGCTGTCCATGTTGTCGTCATTTTTCCGATGTGCTGACATGATAACCGAATATCGCTACACCAGATAATACCCTACTGAGCAAGGCCCGACGCCACGCGGCTGGACACGAGATCGAGCCTGAAGGGGGCTAATCCCTCCCCCCACACACCGATCCGATACGCCTCAGGGCGCTTATTACCGCCCCATCACGATCTTCCCGTCTCCCTCCTGGCAAACCAGGTCTCCAGCTGTCGCTGCGAGATTCCCATGCCGGCGATACGGTGCGGCGCCAGGGCGTTCAGGTCCTCATGGAGGTGGCGCAGGAAATGCTCACGGTGCTCTTCACGGATTGCCTGGCTGCGCTCTTGAATGCGCTCCTCCATGGCGACGCCCGTCAGCAGCTCGGCCACGATCTCGGCGATCAGCTGTCGGCGGGAGCGACGATAGGCGACCCGCAAGGGATCGAAACCGACTGCTTCGGCCGCCACATCATAATCGCGGCAGGAGCGCAGATAGGTCCAGGCATAGAGTTCGGCCAAGGGGGAAACCTCGTTGAATTCATAGGCCACCAGGATCGCCGCGTGGTAATCGCCAGGCTCGACATCATGAAAGGAGAGCGGCACCAGGTTGTGGCGCACCAGAGGAAGGTTGGCCGCCAGGCGCGCCGTTCGCTTGTTCACATCGACGAAGGGCTGTAGGTAAGAGAGCTGGACCAGCAGGAAAAAACTCTGCTCGAAGGGGTCATGGATGGCCAGGGCCTTCTCGACCAGCTGTTCCAGACGCGGCAGCAGCTGGTGGCGGCGCTCCAGGGGCAGATAGCGAGAGCCACCGATTCTTACCGCTTCATCGCGCAGCTCACCCGCCATTCCAGGGGCCACCAGGCCATCCGCGAGCAAATAATGAAGCGATTGGATATTGCTGACCGAGATCTCCAGCCGATTGATTCCCTCAACGAGGAAGTGGATCGCATCTCGATGGTTGAGGATCATCGCCTGCTCAGCATCCAGCTTATCGGTGGCGGCGACTCCTTCAAGCAGCAGCCGCTCAGTTTCTGCCAGTGAATAGGTATTTCCCTCCAGTCGCGAGGAGTTGTAGGAGAGATCAACCAACAGGCGGTTATAGATCCGTTTGGCGAAGGTGCCCGCCGGCATGGCACCCGAGAAACGGCTGCCACTGGAGGCCAGTAATTCACGCTGCGACTCGCTCAGATAGTGACTACGGCCGGGAACATAGGCCTCGATCCATTCATCACGGTAGGTGCTTGCAGGGCGCTGGAAAAGAGGCACATCGAGGCGTCTCAAGGCGGCACGTCCCTGCTCGCTTAGCGGCTCCTGGAGTCTCGACGCGGATGCTCGTGCACTGAACTGCGGCTGGCCGCCGACCGCTATCGCGCGATACTGGCGGTTACGCGGCCCGCCGCGGCTTTCAAGGACGCCCAGCTCCACCCACTCCTTGAGCCAACGCCGCAGTGTGCGGGGCGCAAGGTCACTATCCAGGCCTGCAAGAATCTCTGCCAGGGAAAACCAATCACTCTTTGTTGCCAAGTGATCGAGAACCGTCTGTCGGCCAGCGACATGCTGGGTCATCGCACCTCCCTCAAAGCCGACGCGTATTATTGGCCATAACCATTTACCGGCCATTTGTCGGCCATTATAGCCCAGAGGGCCCATTGCCGGCCACTTGCTGGCCATTCTCTGGCATTATCGGCCAAACGAATATTGGTCCTCATCGAGAATATCGTCAGCGAGATCCAGCCTGCTCACGCCGGGCCAGATAACGCTCGGCGAAGGTGGCCGAGGTTACCGAGCGCCGGTGAAGAACCCCTTCCAGGCGCCTTGGGCAAATCCCCGAACTGGGGGCAGAGGTCAGAGGCTCTCGTCTTCCACCGGGCTGGGCTTAAACGCCTGCCAGGCGGCGAAGGTGCTCAGAAAGACCCGGCCGGTCAGGTCATCGAGGAAGTCGCTGCGCTTCAGGCGGTCCATGACCGGCCCCTTCACCTCGGCCAGGTGCAGCGTGACCCCTGCCTCCTTGAGGCGCTCATTGATGGCCTCCAGGCTCTCCAGCGCCGAGGCGTCGATCAAGTTGACCGCCGAGCAGATCAGCACCACATGCTCCAGACCGGGGTAACGAGCCACGATCTGCATGACCGTATCTTCCAGGTAGCGGGCATTGGCGAAGTAGAGGCTTTCGTCGATGCGCAGGAAGGCCACATGGCCGAGGGTCTCGACCTCATGGCGTTGGATGCTGCGGAAGTGCTCGGTTCCCGGAATGCGCCCGACCATCGCGCTGTGGGGGCGACTGGTACGATAGAGGAAGAGACCGATGGAGAGCGCCACGCCGCTGATGATGCCCGCCTCGACGCCCTCCGTCAGGGTCAGCAGGATGGTGACGGCCATGGCGGAGAAGTCACTGCGCGAATAGCGCCAGGTCTGACGGATCAGCGGGATATCGACCAGAGTGAGAATGGCCACGGTGATGGTGGCGGCCAGGGTGGCGATGGGCAGGTGGTACAGCAGCGGGGTAAACAGCAGCGTGACCAGGCCGATGCCCAGCGCCGCGAACAGGCCGGCAAAGGGGGTCCTGGCCCCCGCCTCGTCGTTGATCACGGTGCGCGAGAGGCCACCGGTGACCGGCATGCCGCCGGTGACGGCCGCCGCCAGGTTGGCGCCACCCAGACCCACCAGCTCCTGGTTGGGCGAGATGCGCTGACGGCGCTTGGCGGCGAGCATCTGGGCCATGGAGATGGACTCGACGAAGCCCACCACGCTGATCAGCAGGGCCGGCATCAGCAGTGCACGCCACAGGCCGAGGTCCAGCTCCGGCAGGTTCAGCGGTGGCAGCCCGCCGGGAATGGCGCCAACCACGGCGACGCCACGCTCCTCCAGGCCGAGCTGCCAACTCAGCAGCGTGGTAGCGACAACGGCGAGCACCGGTCCACTGCGTGCCACCAGGCCGGCGGTGGGGGCGGCGAGCCCCAGCTTGATCAGCAGCGGGCGGCCATAGCGGCGACTGGCGACCAGGAAGAGCAGGGTGCCCAGGCCGATGGCAAGTGTCGGCCAGTGCAACCGGTGGAGCTGTTCGGCGAGGCTCGTCAGCAGCGTCAGGGCGGTGTAGCCGGCGGCCGAGATGCCGGCCAGGTGGGCCGCCTGGCTGATGGCGATCAGCACCGCCGAGGAGGCGAGGAAGCCGGCGATCACCGGGTGGCTCAGGAAGTTGGCGAAGAAGCCCAGCCGCAACAGGCCCATGGCGACCAGCATCGCCCCGGAGAGCAGTGACAACACCAGGGCCGCCTGGAGATAGGCGGCGCTGCCCGGGGTGGCGACATTGGAGAGGGCCGCGCCGGTCATCAAGGCGATGATCGCCACCGGGCCCACCGCCAGGGTGCGGCTGGTGCCCAGCAGGGCATAGATCACTGCCGGCAGCAGGCTGGCGTAGAGGCCCACCACCGCCGGCAGCCCAGCGAGCAGCGCATAGGCCAGCGACTGGGGGATCACCATGGCGGTGACGATCACGCCGGCCAGCACGTCGGCCCCCAGCAGGCGCCGGTTATAGTGGGGTAGCCAGCTCAGGACCGGTAGATAGCGCTTGAGCATGTTCTCCCTTGGCCTGGCGGTTGGAATAAGCACCTAGCCTAAACGATATTAGTGGTCTCGTTCAGAGTTGGTTAGCATCGGGTAAACACGTTTTAGCTTAATTACCACACCAATCACCACACCCAAGGACATGATATGCAACGCGAGACCATTGCCCTTCACCACGCCTACACCCCCGACGACCAGCACGCGGTGGCGGTGCCGATCCACCAGACCACCTCGTTCGCCTTCGACAGCGCCCAGCACGCCGCCGACCTCTTCGACCTCAAGGTCGAGGGCAATATCTATTCGCGGATCATGAACCCCACCTGCGGCGTGCTCGAGCAGCGCGTGGCCGCCCTGGAGGGCGGTATCGCCGGTCTGGCGGTGGCCTCCGGCATGGCGGCGATCACCTATGCCATCCAGACCATTGCCGAGGCGGGGGACAATATCGTCTCCATCAGCGAGCTCTATGGCGGCACCTACAACCTCTTCGCCCATACCCTGCCGCGCCAGGGCATCGAGGTGCGCTTCGCCGACAAGGATGACTTCGCCGGTATCGAGGGGTTGATCGATGCGCGCACCAAGGCGGTGTTCTGCGAAAGCGTTGGCAACCCCTCCGGGGGCGTGGTGGACATGGAGGCCCTGGCCGAGGTGGCGCACCGCCACGGCGTGCCGGTGATCGTCGACAACACCGTGGCCACCCCCTTCCTGTGGCGCCCCATCGAGCACGGCGCCGATATCGTGATCCACTCCGCCACCAAGTATATCGGCGGGCACGGTACCACCGTGGGTGGGGTGATCGTGGACTCCGGCAAGTTCCCCTGGGCCGACAACGCCGAGCGCTTCCCGCTGCTCAACGAGCCGGATGTCTCCTATCATGGGGTCTGCTATACCCGCGACCTCGGTGAGGCGGCCTTTATCGGCCGTGCCCGTGTGGTGCCGCTGCGTAACATGGGGGCGGCACTCTCCGCCCAGGCCGCCTGGCAGCTGCTGCAGGGCCTCGAGACCCTGGGCCTGCGTATCGAGCGCATCTGTGCCAACGCCCAGCGTGTGGCCGAGTATCTACAGGGCCACGATGCCGTCACCTGGGTGCAGTATGCCGGCCTCGAGAATCACAAGGACCACGCCCTGGCCAGGAAGTACATGGAGGGCCATGCCTCCGGCATCCTCAGCTTCGGCATCAAGGGCGGCCGTGAGGCCGGGGCGCGCTTCTACGATGCCCTGAACCTGGTGCTGCGCCTGGTCAATATCGGCGACGCCAAGACCTGCTCCTCGATCCCGGCGGCGACGACCCATCGCCAGCTCAACGACGAGGAGTTGAAAAAGGCGGGGGTGACCGCGGACATGGTGCGCCTCTCCATCGGCATCGAGCATGTCGACGATATCATCGCCGACCTCGACCAGGCCCTGACGGCCAGCCAGGCTTAGCCTGAACAGTTTAGCCCTGTCGCCCGGGGCTGATCTGGCGACAAGCCCCGGGACGCCGGACCGACGAGGAGGCGCTGTAAATACTTCCCTGTACGCTACTGACGCCTTCCCTGGCGTAGGACCTCCTCTTCGGCTTATCTCCAGCGCCCTGGAGTGAACTATTAGCCCCGGGGTCAGACCCCGGGGTTTAGACCCCGGGGTTTGGAGTCTGCCCCCCATCCGGGAACCTCCGCCAGGGAATCAGCGCGCCGGCTGCGGGGTTTCCCGCAGCCGGCCTTGCCATGCCGACCAGCTGTAGAGGGCGAGCCCCGTCCAGATCATCACGAAGGTGGCCAGCTGCACGCCGCTCAGCGGCTCGCCGAACACCAGCAGGGCGATCAGGAACTGGATGGTGGGGTTGATATACATCAGAAAGCCCAGGGTGGCCAGGCGCAGCCGCCTGGCGGCCCCGGCGAAGGCGAGCAGTGGCAGGGCGGTGATCACCCCGCTGGCGACCAGCAGCAGGGTGACCCGGCTACCCTCCAGGAAGTGGGAGAGTTCGGCCTGGGTCAGCCAGCCCAGGGCGATCAGCCCCAGGGGCAGCAGCAACAGGGTCTCCACGAACAGCCCCGAGAGGCCATCCAGGGGCACCTGCTTGCGCAGCAGTCCATAGGTACCGAAGGAGAAGGCCAGGGCCAGGCTGATCCACGGCAGCTCACCCAGCATCACCAGCTGCGTCAGGATCGCGGTGGCGGCCAGGGCCACGGCCACCCCCTGCAGTCGATGCATGGTCTCGCGCAGTACCAGCATGCCCAGCGCCACATTGACCAGCGGCGTCATGAAGTAGCCGAGGCTGGCCTGCAGTACCTGGCGGGTCTCCACCGAATAGATATAGAGCCCCCAGTTGAGCCCGATCAGCAGGGCACAACCCAGCACTCGCCCCAGCCGCCGCGGCTGGCCCAGCGCTTCTCTAATCGGCGCCCACCGCCCGAGCAGCGTCACCAGGCCAACCAGAAACAGGCAGGACCACAACACCCGGTGGATCAGGATTTCATAGGCGGGCACCCCCTCGAACAGCGCGAAGAACAGCGGGAAGCAGCCCCACATGCTGTAGGCGGCCAGGCCGAATATAACGCCCCGGCGAGCCTCACGGTCGGCGGGAGAGGAGGAAGCGGCGAGCATGTGGTGATCTCAGGTGATGAAGTTGTCTCCAACTTAGCAGGCTATTGAGCGTTGTTCGAGGGGAGGCTGTTCCGGCCTGTCTCCTTGCGCTGGCTGACGATGGCCGCCGGGTGGGGTAGTCTGGGCGCCAATATTGCCATCCCAGAGGGAGTACCGATGAGTGAGCTGAGAACGACCCTGGTGCAGTGTGATCTGCGCTGGGAGGATCCGACGGCCAACTGCCGGATGCTGGAGGAGACCCTTGGCGATCTCGGGGGGGAGGAGACCGACCTGATCGTGCTGCCGGAGATGTTTGCGACCGGCTTCACCATGAACTCTCGCGAGATGGCCGAGCCCATGGGCGAGAGTGCCACCGTGGCCTGGCTAAGGGAGCAGGCGTGGCAGCGAGGCTGCGTGGTTACCGGTAGCGTGGCGGTGGTCGACAACGGCGACTATTACAACCGGCTGGTGTGGGCGCGTCCCGACGGCTCCTGTGCCACCTACGACAAGCGTCATCTGTTTCGCATGGCCGGCGAGCACGAGCGCTATGCCATGGGGCACGAGCGCGTGATTGTCGAACTCAAGGGCTTCCGAATTCTGCTTAGCGTCTGCTATGACCTGCGCTTCCCGGTCTGGCTGCGACAGCAGCCGAGCGCTGACGAACACTTCGAGTATGACGCCCTGCTGTGCGTGGCCAACTGGCCGGCCCCCCGGCGACACCCATGGCGCGTGCTGCTGCAGGCGCGGGCCATCGAGAACCTCTGTCCGGTGATCGGGGTGAATCGTGTCGGCGAGGATGCCAAGGGGTTGCCCTACAGCGGTGACTCCATGTTGATCGATGCCAAGGGCGAAGCGTTGATCGATGAACCCGAGGGCACCGCCTTCGTGAGAACCGCCACGCTCTCCCTGGAGGAGCTGCAGCGCTTCCGAGACAAGTTCCCCGCCTGGCGCGATGCCGACCACTTCCGCCTGGCGGATGGGGTGGGCTGCTGATGCGTCTCGACCGCTTTATCTGTGAATCCACCGAGCTGACCCGCAGCCTGGCCAAGAAGGCGATGCATCGCGGTGAGGTCTGCGTCGACGGCGAGATCATCAAGAACCCGGCCACCCAGGTGAGCGAGGGGAGCCGCGTGACCCTCCAGGGCGAGCCGCTGGTGTTGGTGGGCCTGCGCTATGTGATGTTGCACAAGCCGGTCGGCGTCGAGTGTACCGCACGACGCACGCTCTATCCGCGCGCCATCGACCTGATCGACCTGCCGATGCTGGAGCGTCTGCAGACGGTAGGGCGCCTGGATGTCGATACCACCGGCCTGGTGCTGCTGACCGACGATGGTCAGTGGTCGCACCGGGTCACCTCGCCCAAGCGGCGCTGTGGCAAGGTCTATCGGGTAACGCTCGACGAGCCCCTCGAGGGGAGTCGGCTCGACGATGCCGTTCGCGCCTTCGCGGAGGGGATTGTGCTCGAGGGCGAGGAGAAGCCGACCCGGCCCGCTGAGCTCTCGATGCGCGAGCCGCGCGTCGCCGAACTGGTCCTCTACGAGGGCAAGTATCACCAGGTGAAACGGATGTTCGCGGCCATCGGTAACCACGTCGTGGCCCTGCACCGTGAATCGGTCGGTCCGCTCGCGCTGGGCGAGCTTGCCGAAGGCGAGTGGCGCGAACTCTCCGCCGAAGAGGTCGCTGCCTTCTAGCGGGGCGCCAGCCCAGCGGCGGCCACCAGGGCGCGGGTATAGTCGCTGCGTGGCCGCTCGAGCACCTCCAGGCAGTCGCCCTGTTCCACGATCTCGCCCTCCTTGAGTACCAGGATGCGGTGCGCCATGGCGCGCACCACTGCCAGGTCGTGACTGATAAATAGATAGCTGATGCCGCGTCGTGCCTGAAGGTCGCGCAGCAGTGCGACCAGCTGTTTCTGCACGGTGCGATCCAGGGCCGAGGTGGGCTCGTCGAGCACCAGCAGTGCCGGTTCGAGAATGATCGCCCTGGCGACGGCGATGCGCTGCCGCTGGCCCCCCGAGAATTCGTGAGGGTAGCGGTCGGCGCACGCCTCGGGCAGCCCCACCTCGCGCAGGGTGTCGGCCACGCGACGGCGGACCTCGCTCTCCTCGAGGTCCGGGTGGTGGAAGCGAAGTCCCTCGCTGACGATATCGGCGACCGGCAGTCGTGGGGAGAGCGAGCCGTAGGGGTCCTGGAAGACGATCTGCACCCGCTGACGCATGCGTCGCAGGGCGCCGCCGGTGAGACCGTCCAGGCGGCTGCCATCGAGGTGGATCTCGCCGTGGCTCTGCACCAGGCGCAGCAGCGCCATGGCCAGCGTGGTCTTGCCGGAGCCTGATTCGCCGACGATGCCCAGGGTCTCGCCATGACCGAGCCGCAGCGACAGGGGTTTTACCGCCTCGAAGGCCGGCGGGCGCTTCATGAGAAGCTTCTTGGGGCGCTGAAAGCTTACTCCGAGACCCTCGGCCTTCAGCAGCGGCGTCGCCGAGACGACAGCCACGGGGCGACCCTCGGGCTCGGCCTCCAGCAGGGTTCGGGTGTAGGCACTGCGGGGTGAGGTGAAGACCCGCTCCACCGGCCCCGTCTCCTGCTCGCGGCCCTGGTAGAGCACGCAGACCCGGTCGGCGTGGCGGCGCACCAGATTCAGATCATGGGTGATAAACAGCATGCCCATGCCGTGCTGGTCACGCAGGTCGGCGAGCAGGGCGAGGATCTCCTGTTGCACGGTGACATCGAGTGCCGTCGTGGGCTCATCGGCGATCAGCAGCTCCGGCGCGTTGGCGATGGCCATGGCGATCATGACCCGCTGACGCTGGCCGCCGGAGAGCTGGTGGGGCCAGGCGTCGGCCAGCTCCTCGGCGCGGGGCAGCTGCACCTGCTCCAGCAGTTCGATGACCCTGGCCCTGGCCCCCTTGCCGGTAAGCCCCTGATGCAGGCGCAGGGTCTCGCCGATCTGCTTGCCGACGGTATGCAGCGGATTGAGCGAGGTCATCGGCTCCTGGAAGATGAAGCCGACCCGGCCGCCGCGCAGGCCCTGCCAGTCACGGGCACGCAGGCGGGCGAGGTCGGTATCGCCCAGCCAGCGGGCGCCGGTCACGCTGGCATTGCCCGGCAGCAGGCCCATGGTGCCAAGCGCCGACACCGACTTGCCGGACCCCGACTCGCCGACCAGGGCCAGGGTCTCCCCACGCCCGACGCTGAGGGTCAGGCGATCCACCACGTTGACGCCGTCGAAGGCGATGGAGAGGTCCTCGAGACGCAACAGGTCAGGCATCGGCGGGTCTCCTCTCGATGGCCGGGGCAGCATGCTGGATATGCCGGGGATCGAAGGCATCTCGCAGCCCTTCGCCGATAAATACCAGTAGCGAGAGCATCAATGACAGGCTGACGAAGGCGGTGATGCCGAGCCAGGGGGCATGCAGGTTGTTCTTGCCCTGGGCGACCAGCTCGCCAAGCGAGGGCGAGCCCGGGGGCAGGCCGAAGCCCAGGAAGTCCAGGGCGGTGAGGGTGGTGATGGCGCCGGTAAACAGGAAGGGGATAAAGGTCAGGGTGGCGACCATGGCGTTGGGCAGCACATGCCGCCACATGATCAGCCTCGGCGTCAGCCCCATGGCGCGCGCCGCCCGCACATACTCGAGATTGCGGGCACGCAGGAACTCGGCGCGCACCACGTCGACCAGGCCCAGCCAGGAGAACAGCAGCATGATGCCGAGCAGCCACCAGAAACCGGGCTGCACGAAGCTGGCCAGGATGATCAGCAGAAAGAGTACCGGCAGGCCCTGCCAGATCTCGGTGAAGCGCTGGCCGATCAGGTCGGTCTTGCCCCCGAAGTAGCCCTGGATGCCGCCGACCAGCACGCCCAGGGCGAGGGAGCCGGCGGTCAGCACCAGGGCGAAGGCCACCGAGAGTCGAAAGCCATAGATCACCCGGGCCAGCACATCGCGCCCCTGATCGTCGGTGCCCAGCCAGTGGCGAGCATCGGGAGGCGCCGGTGAGGGACGCATCATCTGCATGTCCAGGGTCTGGTACGAGAAGGGTACCGGCGGCCATAGCGCCCAGCCGTGCGTCGCGATCTGCTCGCGCACGAAGGGGTCGTGGTAGTCGGTGGTGGTCGGCAGGAAGCCATCGAACTCGGTCTCGGGGTAGTCGACCAGCAGCGGCACGTACCACTCCCCCTGATACTGCATCACCAGGGGCTTGTCGTTGGCGATCAGTTCGGCGGCCAGGCTCACCACGAACAGTGCGCCGAAGATCCAGAGCGAGACCCAGGCGCGGCGATTGGCCCGGAACACCCCGAAACGGCGTCGCGTGATGGGGGAGAAGCGCCCCGCCAGCTTGGTAAAGGCAGCGACCATCGGCTCAGGACTCCCGTGTCTCGAAGTCGATGCGGGGATCGACCCATACATAGGTGAGGTCGGAGACCAGCTTGAGAAGCAGGCCGATCAGCGTATAGAGGAACAGGGTGCCGAAGATCACCGGGTAGTCGCGCTGCATCACCGCCTCGAAGCCGAGCAGCCCGAGCCCCTCCAGGGAGAAGATTACCTCGATCAGCAGCGACCCGGTGAAGAAGATCGAGATCAGCGCGCCGGGGAGGCCGGCGATGATGATCAGCATGGCGTTGCGGAAGACGTGGCCGTAGAGCACTCTCTGGTCGCTGGCCCCCTTGGCGCGAGCGGTCAGCACATACTGCTTGTGAATCTCGTCCAGGAAGCTGTTCTTGGTGAGCATGGTCAAGGTCGCGAAGCTGCCGATGGTCATGGCGATCACCGGCAGGGTGATGTGCCAGACATAGTCCTTGATCTTGCCCCAGGCCGAGAGATCATCGAAGTTCGGGGAGGTGAGGCCGCGCAGGGGAAAGAGGTCCCAGTAGCTGCCGCCGGCGAACAGCACGATCAACAGGATGGCGAACAGGAAACCGGGTATGGCATAGCCGACGATGACTAACCCCGAGGTCCAGACATCGAAGCGCGAACCATGGCGCAGGGCCTTGCGAATCCCCAGCGGAATCGAGATCAGATAGACCAGCAGGGTGGTCCATAGCCCCAGCGACACCGACACCGGCAGGCGCTCGATCATCAGCTCGATGACCGGTCGGTCGCGAAAGAAGCTGACCCCGAAGTCGAAGGTGGCGTAATCCGCCAGCATGCCGATGAAGCGCTCGTGGGCGGGCTGGTCGAAGCCGAACTGGGCCTCGAGCTGCTCGATAAAGCGTGGATCGATGCCTCTGGCACCCCGCGACTCATCTTGCACCACCACCTCGCCGCCGCCGGTGTCGAGGCGCGTGCTCGAGAGGCTGTTGATTCCCTCGAAGCGGGCGAGCATCTGGTCGATGGGGCCGCCGGGGGCGGCCTGCACGATGATGAAGTTGAGCAGCATGATGCCGAGCAGGGTCGGGACCATCAGCAGCAGGCGGCGCAGGATATAGCGGCTCACGTTTGTGGCCCTCGTGTTCGCAGTCCTCGTGGTCGCCGCCCTTGTGGGTAGCGGACCCTGCGGGTCATCGACATGTCCCTAGTCTCCCTGCTGACGCTCTTCGATGCGTGTTGCCCGTTCGGGATCCACCCACCAGGCCTCGAGATCCATGCCGTATTGGGGCGAGGGCTCGGGCCAGCCGAACTTGTCCCACACCGCCAGCCGGGTTTCGCCGGAGTGGTAGTGGGGGATGACGATAAACTGGTGGCGCAGCACACGATCGAGGGCCCGGGTGAGGGTGTTGAGGCTCTCGCGACTGTCGGCTCGGATCAGCCGCTCGACCAGGTCGTCGACGACCGGGCTCGCCAGCCCCATCAGGTTGCGGCTCTGGGGCGTCTGGGCATAGTCGCTGGTCCAGAACTCCCGCTGCTCGTTGCCGGGGTTGTTGGACTGGGGGAACTGGCCGACCACCAGGTCGAAGTCGAAGCTGCGCAGACGGTTCAGATACTGGTTGATATCGACGATGCGAATGGTGCCACGGATCCCCAGGCGCGCCATGTTGCGCAGCATCGGCTGGACTACCCGTTCCAGACCGCTGTCGTAGAGCAGCACCTCGAGCGCCAGGGGCTGGCCTGTCTCGGCCTCCACCAGGCTACCGTCACGCACCTCAAAGCCCGCCTCCTGAAGCAGCGTGAGGGCGAGGCGCAGCCGCTCACGCAGCGCCTCGGGGTGGTCCATGGGCAGCGGCTCGCTGAACACATCCTCGGGCAACTGCTCTCGCCAGGGCGCCAGCACCTCTAGCTCGGCCTCACTCGGCAGTCCCGTGGCGGCCATCTCGGAGTTCTGGAAGAAGCTCTCGGTGCGTCGATAGGCGTCGTAGAAGATATTGGCGTTGAGCCAGGGGAAGTCGAAGGTCAATGCCAGGGCCTCGCGGACCCTGGGGTCCTGAAACTTCTCCTGGCGCAGATTGTAGATAAAGGCCTGCATCGGCGCCGGCTGACCGTCGGGCACCCGGAGTTTCCTGACCAGCCCGTTGTTGAAGGCCGGGAAGTCGTAGCCGGTGGCCCAGGTGGCGGCGCGAGCATCGACACGATAGTCCAGCACCCCGGCCTTGAAGGCCTCCCAGGCGATATCCCGGTCGCGGTAATAGTCATAGATCAGGCGGTCGATATTATGGCGGCCACGCTTCACCGGCAGGTCACGTGCCCAGTAGTCTTCCACGCGCTGATAGACGATGCGTCTCCCAGGGTCGACCTCGGCGATGCGATAGGGTCCGGAGCCGGGGTGTCGCTCCAGGGTCGGTGAGCCGAAGTCGCGGCCTTCCCAGTAGTGTTTGGGCAGGATCGGCAACTGGCCGACGATCAGCGGCAGCTCCCGAGAATGGGTGGAGGCGAACGCGAAGCGCACCGTGTCATCGTCCAGGGCGGTCACACTCTCGACGTCGGCGTAGTAGGCCCCGTAGAAGGGGTTGCCCTGTTCGGTGAGCAGTTCAAAGCTGAAGACGACGTCTCTGGCCGTCAGGGGCTCACCGTCGTGGAAGCGTGCCTCGGGGCGCAGATCGAACTCGATCCACTCCCGGTCGGGGTCCAGCCGGATGCCTTCGGCCAGCAGTCCATAGAGCGAGAAGGGCTCGTCGGGGTTGCCCTCGAGCAGGGTGTCGTAGATGCGCGAAACCCCGGCGGCGGGGGTGCCACGAATGATAAAGGGATTGGTGGAGTCGAAGCTGCCCCCCACGGCGGCCTGGGTCAGGCTGCCCCCCTTGGGCGCCTCGGGATTGACGTAGGGAAAGTGCGCAAAGCCTGCGGGGAGTGCCGGCTCACCGTAGAGCGAGAGGCCATGCACGGTGGGAACTCTGTCATCGTTCGTCGCCGGGGCCTTCGGGTCGGGTGCCGACGGGTTTGATGCAGCCGAGCCCGAAGTTGATTGTGCGCTGGCCTGAGAAACGAAAAGGCCGAACAGGGAAACCAGCAAGAGACATGAGGCGGCTAGGCAGCGGCGTGATGGTGTAGGCATTCAGACATCCCGTGTCGACGGTAACGCCTGCTGGCGCCGGCGTCGTTGCCTGATAAGGTGTCAGTCTCGAGCGTGAAAGACAATACCCATGCCGTGCTTAACGCGAGGCGAGGCTGCGGGTGGGAAGCTCGAGCGTCTGCCCTGGGCGAATCAGGTTGCCCGAAAGGCCGTTGGCCTGGCGCAGCTCGGCGACGCTGATGCCCTGAAGGGCGGCGATCTCGGCCAGAGTGTCGCCACGCTGCACCCGGTAGCGGGAGTCCTGGGTGCCGCCTGGCGCCGCAGGAGTGTCGAGGCGTGCCAGCATGGCGTCGGCGCGTTCGGCAGGTACCAGCAGCACACGATCATTGCCGGGGAGAACGGTGCCGCCGGTTACCCCCGGGTTGAGCTCGGCGATCGTACCCTTCGAGACGCCGGCGAGGCGGGCAGCCTCGTCCAGGCGCAATGGGCGCTCCACGGGGATCTTGGCGAAGGCCGGGGCATTCTCGATGGCGGGGAGGGTGACCTGGTACTCCTCGGGCGAATCGATGATGGCGGCGATGGCCTTGAGCTTGGGCACGTAGTTCATGGTTTCGCGGGGCAGCGAAAGACTCCAGTAGTCGCCGCTCCTGCCCTGGGCGAGAGCCCGGCGGCGCGCCTTGTTGACGGTGCCGGCGCCGGCGTTATAGGCCGCCAGGGAGAGCTCGAGATCGCCCTCGTACCACTGGTCGGCCTGGTATTCGATATAGTCGAGGGCGGCGTAGGTCGAGGCCACCACGTCCAGACGCCCGTCGTAGCCGCGCTGACGGCTCAAGCCCAGGGAGTCACCGGTGCGCGGCATGAACTGCCACAGACCGGCGGCGCCACGATGGGAGCGGGCGCTCGGATCGAAGGAGCTTTCGATAAACGGAATCAGGGCGATCTCGCCGGGCAGGCCGCGCTCCTCGACCTTCTGGGTGATCCAGGCCAGCCAGGGGCGTGCACGCTCGGTGATTTCGGCGATATTGTGCGGGGACTGGCGATAGTGGTCGATCCAGGCCTGCACGCGTGGCTCGTCCCGCTCGTCTTGCCACTGGAAGCTGTCGCGCAGCTGGCTCCAGGCATCACGGGGCTCAACCGCCAGTTCGTTCCAGAAGTGCTGGGACGTCAGGCGGGGGGAGGGCGTGAAGGTGGCATGCTGCGCCGCTCGGTCGCCACGGCTCTGGTCGAATGTCGCTGCCTGTATCTGGGCGCCGGCGGTCATCAAGGCCCCGAGCAGGGCCGCGCTGCTGGCGAAGGCGAAGAGCCGGCGGCGAGTGGTGTAGTAGGTCATCCGGTCGTGTTCCTCCAAGGCACGGCTTGGCCTCCGGCAGTGCCGGAAGGCATCAGGCGTCCTGGATCGAGTTCAGAAGTTGTCCTTCCAGGCGCGCAGGGTGGCGAAGGTCGCCTCGTCACTGTCGACGTCGCCATGGGCCGAGCTGGCCTGGCGTACGCCGGCATCTGCCACGCGCAGGAAGGGATTGATGCGTTTCTCGCGAGCCAGGGAGGTGGGCAGTGTCGGGCGATCTAGCTCCCTGGCACGCTGGCACTCTTCCATGGCCTGGACCACGTCCGGATTGTGGGGGTCGGCGGCCAACGCAAAGCGCAGATTGGCCTGAGTGTATTCATGGGCGGCGAAGACAAGGGTGTCATCGGGCAGTGCCGCCAGCTTCTGCAGCGAGGCGTGCATCTGTGCCGGGGTGCCTTCGAAGAGGCGGCCGCAACCGGCACTGAACAGGGCGTCGCCGCCGAACAGCAGTGGCGGAATGCCGGCGGTGAAGAATGCGATATGATCCAGGGTATGGCCGGGCACCGCGATCACCTCGAATAGCCGTCCCATGACGCGAACCTCATCGCCCTCGCCCACCCTGGTGCCGATGCCGTCGATGGCATCGTTATCGGGGCCAATCACCTGCGGTGAGTAGCGTTCGATAAGCTCGGATAGGCCACCGGTATGATCCCGGTGGTGGTGCGTGATCAGCACCGTCGAGAGTGTCAACGACTCGCGCTCGAGCAGCTCGATGACCGGGGCGGCATCGCCGGGGTCCACCACGCAGACATCGGGGGTCGTGTCCTGACGCAGAAGCCAGATATAGTTATCGCTAAACGCGGGAATCGGTGTCACGCTCAACATGGGCTGAGTGTCCTGAGTGGGCATGAACGGTTCGCAAAATCCGCTTAATATGAAGAGTAGGGAGGGACATGTCAACCGACAGGGGTGCCCAGCGGCTGGCGGCACTGTATCGCGAAGGCCAGCGCTTCTGGTCCACACCGACGGGTGAAGCCATACGGTGTGCCGAAAGGGCCTGCCTGGGACCGGTCTGTGAGCGGCTCTTCGGCATGCACAGTCTCGAGCTGGGATTTGGCAGCGTGTTGGCCGACATGTGTCCGGTGCGCCACCCCATGCAGTGGGCACCGACCCGAGAGCTGGCCCAGGGGGCATCGACGCTGGTCTGCTCACCCGACGCGCTGCCACTCCCCGATGGCAGTCTCCACCTGGTGGTCGTCCACCATCTGCTCGAGGTGGCGCCCGATCCGCATCACATGCTGCAGGAGGCCGCACGCATCACCGCCGATGAGGGGCGGCTCATTCTCTTCGGCTGGATGCCGTTGTCTCCCATGGCCATGGGACGGCTATCACCCGCGCGTCGCCAGCGACTTCCCTGGCGTGGTCAGTGGCGCTCTCCCAACCGATTGCGCGACTGGTTGGCGTTTGTCGACTTCGAGATCGAACGGGTAGACTACTGCGCTTTTCACCTGCCGGGACGCTTGCCCCGTAATGCGCTCTTCGAAACGCTGGGACGTCGCTACAACCTGCCATTGGGTGACAGTTACATGATCCAGGCTCAGCGCCGTCCGCAGCTGATCGAGACCCGAAGAAGTGGATTACGTTTTACTGCTCCGCTGGGAGGGGCGGCATTTGGGGCGGCCCGTCTGGAGCCCGACCACAGGGTGGCTCGACAGCAGACGGTTCAAGAGAGAGGGATGACAGAGAGTGAGTGACTCAGAGGTCGGCGGTACGCCGTCGGTGACTATCTATACCGATGGTGCCTGTCGTGGCAATCCGGGACCCGGTGGCTGGGGGGCGCTGCTGATCAGCGGACCGCATGAGAAAACGCTGAATGGCTACGAGGCGCGCACCACCAATAATCGCATGGAGCTGATGGCGGCGATCATGGCACTGCGCGAGCTCAAGCGCTCCTGTCGTGTGGCGCTATGGACCGATTCAGAGTATCTGCGCCGCGGCATCACCGAGTGGATCCATGGCTGGGTCAAGCGGGGCTGGAAGACGGCCGGTCGACAGCCGGTCAAGAATGCCGAGCTGTGGAAGGAGCTGCTCGAGGAGACCCACCGCCACGAGATCGAGTGGCACTGGGTCAAGGGGCATAGCGGTCATCCGGGGAATGAGCGCGCCGATGCGCTTGCCAATGAGGCCATCGACAGCCACCGCCAGCAGACGTGAGGGAGATGTGATGCGTCAGATAATTCTGGACACCGAGACCACGGGCATTGACCCCAGGGAAGGCCACCGCCTGATCGAGATCGGCGCGGTGGAGATGGTCAATCGCCGACTGACCGGGCGTACCTACCACCAGTTCATCAACCCCGAGCGCGAGATCGAGGAGGAGGCGATCTCGGTGCATGGCATCACCAATGAACGGGTTGCCGGTGAGCCACTGTTCGCGGAGATCGCGGATGAGTTCTGGGCCTTTATCGAGGGTGGCGAGTTGGTCATCCATAATGCTCCCTTCGATGTGGGGTTTATCGACCATGAGCTGACCATGCTCAACGCCTCGCGCGGCGAGCCACGGCTGGGGCCGGTGGCGGAGCATTGTCGCATTCTCGATACCTTGCAGCTGGCACGCGACAAGCATCCAGGCCAGCGCAACAACCTGGATGCGCTGTGCAAGCGCTACGAGATCGATAACGGTCACCGGGTCCTCCACGGCGCCCTGCTTGATGCCGAGATCCTCGCCGAGGTCTATCTGGCGATGACCGGTGGCCAGACCGCCCTGCTTCTGGACGCCTCCATGAATGCGGAGGGGGGCAGAAAGGCCGGCATCCAGCATCGGCCCGTATCGATAGCGGCGGGGCAGCTGCGCGTGTCGACGCCAAGCGACCAGGAGCTGGCCGCCCATCGCAAGAAGCTGGCAAGCATCCGCGAGGCGGCGGGTGAGTGCCTGTGGGATGGCGTGAAAGGGATTGTGCACTGATGCTGCGTCGCGAACTCCCCCTCGAGGCGCGAGAAGGCCATGTGATTCGACTTGCCGAAGGGCGCATCGCGCCAGCGCCCGACGGCGGGGTCCTGCAGCCGGTCATGCCCTGGACGGAGCAGATGCAGCCGCTGGGCTATTGGCATGACGTGCCGGTGGCGCTCTCTCTCGAGGCCGAGGCGGGCGATGACTGGCCAAGCGGGCGTGAGTGGCTGGCGCGGCTGCCGGAGTCGCGCTTCGGGCTGGTCTCGACCTCGCTGCAGGTGGCCGCCTGGCTACGCAACCATCGCTTCTGCGGTCGATGCGGCGCTCCGGCGGCCCGTCTCGATGCTGAGTTTGCCATGCATTGCCACGGTTGCGGGCACCGCAACTATCCTCGCATCTCGCCCTGTATCATCACTCTGGTGACGCATGGGGAGTCGCTGTTGCTGGCGCGCAGTCCGCGCTTTCCACCACGGCGTTACTCGACCCTGGCAGGCTTTATCGAGCCCGGGGAGTCGGCAGAGGAGGCGGTGCGCCGCGAGATCTTCGAGGAAGTGGGGGTGAGCGTAGGCAGGATTCGCTACTTTCGCAGCCAGGCCTGGCCGTTTCCCCACGCCCTGATGCTCGGCTTCTTCGCCGAGGCGGCCAGTCGACGCATCCGCATCGATGGCGTGGAGATCGCCGATGCCGCCTGGTTCTCTCCACGCCAGCTACCTCAGCTGCCTCCGCTCTACTCGATCTCACGGGCCCTGATCGAGACACATCTGGCCGAGGTGGCGGCCCGCTAAGTTCAGCGACGGGCTCGACTGGGACGGAGAGTTGCGGTTAGTCGCCGGGAAACAGGCTGGTCAGCTTGGTGGCCAGCATGACGTTGCCGGTGGCCTTGAGCTTGCCGGTCATGAAGGCCGTCATGCCGTTGACCTCGCCGGTCATCAGGCCCTTGAGTGTCGCGGTGCTCATGGTCAAGCTGACGGAGGGGTCGTCGTGTTCCCCCTGCTCGACGCTCAGCGATTCATCCTGGATGACCAGGTAGTGGCTCTCGGCATCGTCGAAATGGAACTGGAAGACCTCATCC
This sequence comes from Halomonas marinisediminis, assembly GCF_004347715.1. Lineage (NCBI taxonomy): Bacteria > Pseudomonadati > Pseudomonadota > Gammaproteobacteria > Oceanospirillales > Halomonadaceae > Halomonas > Halomonas marinisediminis. The sequence goes on from NZ_SLTR01000001.1 coordinate 86,456, forward strand.
ATGCCGCTGGCGGCCTGGGGGTCGAAGCGAGACGTCAGGGTGTCGAGGGTAGACTGGCTCAAGTGAGACTCCTGCGGGTTTGGGGGATGGCGTGAGCGTATTTCAAACAACTGTTTTAATCAAGCGGGCCTTAGCTGTTGTGATGCGCAGAGCTGTAGTTATTTACAAAGCTGTAGTTATTTACAGAGCTGTTGTCATGTGCAGGGCTCCGGGTCGCTAGGGAGGCATTGATGGGAGAGTGGCTAGCGGACGTCGGACTGTTTCTGGTCCAGTTGCTGAGTGTGGTGCTGGTGGTCGGGCTCGCAGTCGCGGTGGTGGCCAGATTGCGACAGGAGGCGGGCAGCGACTCACGGCTCAAGCTCGTGGAACTCAATCGGGGGCGTGACGAAAGGAAGCGGCGATTGCGGCTGGCGGCCAGCGAACCGGGGGCTCGCAAGCGCCTGCTCAAGGCCTTCAGACGTGAGGACAAGCAGCAGGCCAAGGCCGGCAAGTCTCATAAGCGTGAGGGAGAGGAGCGCCGGTCGACGGTCTGGCTGATCGACTTCCATGGGGATATTCGAGCCAGCGGGACCGACCGCTTCGCCGAAGAGATTTCGGCGGTCATCGCGGCAGCCGAGTCGGGAGACGAGGTGGTGGTGCGCCTCGAGTCCGCGGGTGGCCTGGTGCATGCCTATGGTCTGGCTGCCGCCGAGCTCGACCGCCTGCGTGACGCGGGACTGGCCACGACGGTCTGTATCGACAAGGTGGCCGCCAGCGGTGGTTACCTGATGGCGTGTGGGGCGGACAGGGTGCAGGCGGCACCGCTGGCGGTGGTGGGCTCGATCGGTGTGGTGGCCCAGGTGCCCAATGTGCACCGCCTGCTCAAGCGCCACGATATCGATGTCGAGGTGCTGACCGCCGGACGCTACAAGCGCACCCTGACGGTACTCGGTGAGAATACCGAGGAGGGGCGCGAGAAGTTCATCGATGATCTGGAGAGGACCCACGAGCTGTTCAAGCGCCATGTGGCAAAGCGCCGACCCGAGCTCGATATCGAGGCGATCGCCACCGGCGAGATCTGGTACGGCAGCGAGGCCCTGGACAGGGGGTTGGTCGATGCTCTGGGTACCAGCGAGGCCTATCTGGTAGAGCGCATGCAGGAGGCCAGGGTCATACGGGTCAAGCTGGAGCCGTCACGCCGGCTTGGCGAGCGGCTCGGTGCGGCGGTGTCCGCCGGAGTGGAGCAGGCGCTGCTGCGAGGTGCCCAGGCGCTGGATGCCAGTCGCTGGCAGAAGCGCTGAGCCTGACGCCTGCGTCGCCCTCCGGCTTGGAGGCCTGGCCTACGGCCCGGAGGGCTTGATATGACGCCTTCGCTCGTCAGCTGTCAGCCAGGCCGAGGTTAACGAGGGTGGCGATGATCGACCTGACGCTGTCGCCCTGTAGCGAGTAGTAGATGGTCTGGGAGCTGCGGCGGGTCGATACCAGCTCCTCCCGACGCAGGATGGCGAGGTGTTGTGATAGGGCCGACTGGCTCAGTGCCAGATGTCCATTGAGCTCGGTCACCGACATCTCGCCCGTGTCGAGCAGGCAGAGGATGCGAAGCCGGTTGTCGTTGGCCATCGCCTTGAGCAGGGCGGTGGCGCGATCAATGGCGCCGCTCCCCCCTTCGATGAGTCGTGCTGCCTCGCGGCTGGGAGTCTTCATGGCGTGTCCCCGCGCTGCGCGTGAGTGGAGGGGTCGTGCCCGGCGCTACCGAGCGCCGCGACGGTATATCATGCTTTGCTCAAGCATAGCGTAAATCCTGTTGTCTGTGGGCGTCGAGGCGGCGGTTTTTTCATGGAGCCCGCCTTACTACAGTTGTTGACAATAAAGCATCAAGATCTGCTTCTTTCGTCGAAATTTAGCCTATCGTATGAGGGAGCCCGGGGGGCTGTGCTTTACAGTGTCAACAATTACATGCACTGGACCGTGACAGGATCGCCATGAGCAACCACTCGATGAACAGCTACGCCAATGAATTTCGTCGTTCGATCGATCACCCCGAGACCTTCTGGGCCGAGCAGGCGCGCCGCATCCCCTGGTTCAAGGAGCCTGAGAGGATCCTCGAGTATGATGAGGCCAACCATGCCCGCTGGTTCGGAGACGGCGAGCTGAATATTGCCTATGCCGCTCTCGACTATCATGTCGAGCAGGGCAGGGGGGAGCAGCCTGCCCTGTTGTGGGACTCCCCGGTGACCGACAGCAAGCGCACCCTGAGCTATCGGGAGATGCGCGATCAGGTGGCGCGGTTTGCCGGTGCTCTGAAGGCGATGGGGGTCGAGAAGGGCGACCGCGTGGTGATCTACATGCCCATGGTGCCCGAGGCTCTGGTCGCCATGTATGCCTGTGCCAGGCTCGGCGCGGTGCACTCGGTCGTGTTCGGTGGCTTCGCGCCCCACGAACTGGCGGTGCGCATCGAGGATGCCGCCCCCAAGGTGGTGGTCGCCGCCTCCTGTGGCGTCGAGGTCGGCAAGGTTCTGCCCTACAAGCCGATCGTCGACGCGGCCGTCGAGCAGAGTGCCCATAAGCCGGATGCCTGTGTGATCTTCCAGCGCGAGCAGCATCTCGCCGAGCTGGGTGAGCGCGACCATGACTGGGCGACGCTGGTCGAGACATCGACGCCCGCTGACTGCGTCCCGGTGAAGGGCACGGATCCCCTCTATGTTCTCTACACCTCGGGTACCACGGGCAAGCCCAAGGGGGTGGTGCGCGATACGGGCGGCTATGCGGTCGCGTTGAATTACTCCATGGACGTGATCTATGACGTGGCGCCGGGCGAGGTGTTCTTCTCGGCCTCGGATGTGGGCTGGGTGGTTGGCCACTCCTACATCGTGTATGCGCCGCTGCTGCGCGGGGCGACCACCGTCGTCTACGAGGGCAAGCCGGTAAAGACGCCGGATGCCGGAGCGTTCTGGCGGATCATCGAGGAGTATGGGGTGAAGAGCTTCTTCACCGCGCCGACGGCCTTCCGTGCCGTCAAGAAGGAGGACCCGGACGGCAAGTTGCTGGCGCAGTACGATATTTCGAGTCTCAAGGCGCTGTTCCTGGCGGGGGAGCGCCTCGATCCGCCGACCTTCCACTGGCTGGATGATCTGCTCGACGTGCCGGTCATCGACCACTGGTGGCAGACCGAGAGTGGCTGGCCCATCGCCGCCAACCTCCATGGCCTCGAGTCCATGCCCACCAAGGCGGGCAGTGCCACCGTGCCGGTGCCCGGTTTCAACGTGCAGATCCTCGACCGTGAGGGTGAGTCCATGGCGCCCATGGCCCAGGGCAGCGTGGTGATCAAGCAGCCCCTGCCCCCTGGCTGTCTGACGGGGGTGTGGGGCGACCCTCAACGTTTCCATTCGGCCTATATGGCAGCCTTTCCGGGGTATTATCTGACCGGGGATGGCGGCTATATCGATGAGGACGGTTATCTGTTCATCATGGGGCGCACCGATGATGTCATCAACGTGGCCGGTCACCGCCTCTCCACCGGCGAGATGGAGGAGGTCGTTGGCGATCATCCTGCCGTGGCCGAGTGTGCCGTCATCGGTATCCATGACGCGCTCAAGGGGCAGCTGCCGGTGGGGCTGGTCATCCCCAAGGATGGCTTCGATGGGCGGGAGGTGGAGCTGGAGAAGGAGCTGATCGCCCTGGTGCGGGAGAAGATCGGACCGATCGCCTGCTTCAAGCAGGTGCTGGTGGTGGATCGTCTGCCCAAGACGCGCTCCGGCAAGATCCTGCGCAAGCTGTTGCGCAACATTGCCGATGGCAAGGAGTACTCGGTGCCTTCCACCATCGATGACCCGGCGAGCCTCGAGGAGATTCACGAGGCCATGCAGGCCCATGACGTCGGTGCCGCCAGCGAGGCGCGCCAGGTCTAGGCGTCGCGCTGGGTGACATCATGATGTGATCGCACGCCGCCCCATGGGGCGGCGTGCGGCGTTTCGGGCAGGCGCCCTCCACCCTGGCTAGTGTCCTCTGCGCTGGCCCTGGCGTCGCGCATGGCCAGTCGGTTCCCCACGCCGTATAATGCGCCCGCGCCGCGTCGCTACCGACGCAATCTTGCACGAGGGTTCCCTCACCCCTCCCCAAAAAAGGATTCACGATGTTCGTGCTCTCTTCACTACAGTATCGTCGCTGTCTGGCGCTGCTGGTTGCCTTCCATATCGCCGTCATCGCCGCCAGCAACTATCTGGTGCAGTTGCCATTCATGGTGTTCGGTCTGCATACCACCTGGGGCGCCATCAGCTTTCCCTTTATCTTCCTGGCGACCGACCTGACCGTGCGTCTGTTTGGCAAGGGGCCGGCCCGGGCGATCATCATGCGGGTGATGTTTCCGGCGCTGGTGGTCTCCTATGTGGTGTCGGTGGTGTTCCCCCGTGGCAGCTTTGCGGGGCTCCAGGCGCTTGGCGAGTGGGACCTGTTTGTCGCGCGCATTGCTGTGGCCAGCTTCATGGCCTATGTGCTGGGTCAGTTGCTCGATGTTCACGTCTTCGATCGCCTGCGTCGACTGCGCGCCTGGTGGGTGGCACCGGCGATCTCCACGGTACTGGGCAATCTGGCCGATACCCTGGCCTTCTTCTCGATTGCCTTCCACAACAGCTCCGACGCCTTTATGGCAGCCAACTGGCTGGAGATCGCGCTGGTCGACTATGCGGTCAAGCTATTGATCAGCGTGGTGTTCTTCCTGCCTCTCTACGGCGTGCTACTGGCCTGGCTCAGCCGTCGCCTGGTAAGCGTCACCGGGGGCGAGGATGTGGCGCCTGAAGTGGCGCGTGCCCGATACTGATTTTCGGTTTTTGCGAACCTCTATTACCCGAAACCAGCTTTCCGAATCCTGCTTTACGAACCACAGCACGAGGACCCTTCCATGTCGATCGAGCTCAACTACCTGGATACCGGTGGCGATGGCACGCCACTGGTGGTGATCCACGGCCTGTTCGGCAGTGCCGATAACTGGCGTTCCCATATCAAGGCCTGGGAGGAGCGCCATCGGGTGGTGGCGGTGGATTTGCGCAACCACGGTCGCTCCCCACATGTGGAGGGCATGGGGTACACGGCAATGGCCGACGATATCCTGGCCCTGCTCGATAGCCTGTCGATCTCCCGTGCTCACCTTCTCGGACACTCCATGGGGGGGAAGGTGGCGATCACCCTGGCGCGTCAGGCCCCTGAGCGGGTCGCATCGCTGATCATCGGAGATATCGCGCCGGTGGCCTATGGGCACGATCACGACAGTGTCATGGCGGGACTGCGCCGAGTGAAGGAGGGTCGCCCCGCGAATCGCCGCGAGGCCGATGCGCTGCTGGCGGAGCATGTGAAGGAGCGGGCGGTGCGCCTGTTCCTGGCCACCAATCTGATGCGTGGTGAAGACGAGGGACTGGTGCTACGCCTCGGGCTGGACCAGATTCAGTCAGACTATGAGTCGATCATGGCCGAGCCGGCGGGAAGCAAGCCCTTTACCGGGCCCACCCTGGTGCTGCGAGGCAGTGCCTCCCACTATGTCGCCGACGAACACCTTCCGGCACTGCGCAAGGTATTGCCGGAGGCACAGCTGGTGACGCTGGACGCCGGGCATTGGCTACATGCCGAACAGCCAGAGGCATTTCGTGGGGCCATCGATACCTTTATCGACGCGCTGTAGCGCCCTTTACCCAGGCGCTGTTCCTGGAGGCTACTGAGCACCAGGGTCCACCGCCAATTTCTCCAGTGGGCTGATCGTATCGATCAGCCCGTTTTCATGTAGGTAGGCCTCGACACGGCGGTAGCGCCTGCTGTCCAGTGCTGCCGGCTGGGCGCTCATGCGCAGCAGGTTGGCATTCCAGCTTGCCCGGTTCGCGGAGGTGTCAAGCGTAGGCTCCTGCTCGATCAGGGCCTCCCAGGCCGCGTCGGGGTGCTCGATTATCCAGAGGGTGGTCTCTCGCAAAATGTCAAGCAGCTCGTTGATCGACTCTCGCAAGCGGGGAAACTGGTCGCGGTGGGCCACGAGTATCAGGCCGTCGTGGTGGGGAATGCCGAACTCCTCGACCTTGAGCAGTCGGTTTGCCACGCCCCGGTTCGCCAGTTGATGAGGCAGTGTCAGGCGCAGGGGCGTCACCAGCCCGTCCAGGGTCTGCTCGGTCATGGCGGTGGCCAGGGCAAAGCCGGTCTCGACTAGCTGAACCTCGTCGGTGCTGATGCCGTGAGGCTCGATAAGTGCCGGTAATAGTATATCTCGGGCCACGTCGGTCGCGTGCCCGAGGCTGAGTCCGGCGAACCCCTCCGGCCCCTCGACACCGGCGGACTCGCGAGTCACCACACCGGTCAGCGGAGTGTCGACCAGCGTCGCGACGCGCAGGGGAGCCTTGCCACGGTCGACCTGCAGATGCAGTTGCAGCTGGTGGGTGAGCGCCAGGTCGATGAGTCTGGCATCGAGGAGGCGAAGCGGCGCGCCTGGGTCGGCCGGTGTCCGAATCTCCAGCTCGAGGCCTTCGCGCTGGGGCAGCCCGTTGCTCGCCGCCAGGATCAGCGCGGCGTGGTGCAGGCTGGGGTACCAGTCGAGCATGATGGTCAACGCCTCCAGCGGCGGCGGCGCCAATGGCTCAGGGGGCGAATGAATAACGCTGGGTACAGGAATGGCAGGTTCGACGAGTTCTGCCTGGTCGCCAAGGGGGATCTCCTCTGACTCGCCCCCTTTCCTGGAGTCCGAGGCAGCTTTTGGCAAGGGCTCAATATTCGGCACCATCACATCGCCCTCCAGGGTCAGCGGCGGGGAAGGTGCCTCGAGGCTCTCCGCGGCCCAGGTCAGGGGGGGCGTGAGTGTCTGGAGTACCAGCAAGCTGAGAGCGAGGCATCGGTGACGCCAGTAGGGAGAGGCATGCTGCTTGGGCATTCATGAGCTCCGCGGCTGATGGGGTGTGCGGCCGCAGGCCAGTGTATCCGGATCTCCGGCTACCCCGCCAGTTGGTGTCGGGAGCTCTCACCCAGGCCTGTCGCGCGCTTTCCGGGCACATGCAATAATGCATGGCCCGCTCTTGAGAGGATGCCATGGACGTCATCAACACCCTGTTCTTCTTCACCGGGCTGCTTATCGCCCTGAGCGTGCTCGGTAGCCGAGTCTCCTCAATGATTGGCCTTCCTCTCCTGCTGATCTTCCTTGGTCTGGGCATGCTGGCCGGCGAGGAGGGAGTGCTTGGGATCGAGTTCGATAACTACCCCCTGGCCTTTCTGATCAGCCATCTGGCCCTGGCCATGATTCTCCTCGATGGCGGACTGCGGACACGCCTGAAGACTTTCCGCGTCGCCTTCAAGCCAGCTTTGACCCTGGCGTCTGCCGGTGTCTTTATCACCGGGGGGCTGGTCGGCCTGTTTGCGATGTGGATATTCGACCTCGGTCTGGTCGAAGGCCTGCTGGTAGGAGCCATCGTGGGCTCGACCGATGCGGCCGCGGTGTTCTCGATGCTCAGCGGGCGAGGCCTGAATCTCAACGAGCGGGTCGGGGCGACCCTGGAGATCGAGTCCGGCACCAACGATCCCATGGCGATTTTCCTGACCCTGGTGCTGGTGGAGATCCTGGTCGGCGACATCGGTGGGCCCGTGGAGACCGGGCTGATGCTGATCGAGCAGTTCGGCCTCGGCCTGGTGATCGGGGTGGGTGCCGGCTGGTTAAGTGGCCGTCTGCTGCGCTGGGTCGATCTGGCGCCCGGGCTCTACTCTCTGCTCGCCCTGTCGCTGGGGTTCTGTATCTTTGGCCTGACCAGCTTTCTCGGTGGCAGCGGCTTCCTGGCGATCTATCTGGCCGGCCTGATGATCGGCAACCAGAAGGGACGCCACCTCAACTACATCCTGCCGGTCCATGATGGCCTGGCCTGGCTCAGTCAGATAGGGCTCTTCCTGGTGTTGGGCCTGCTGGTATCGCCATCGGACCTGCTGCACTATGCGCTGCCTGCGACCCTGGTGGGGCTGATGCTGATCTTTGTGGCGCGCCCCCTGGCGGTACTGGTCTCGCTCAAGCCCTTCTTCAAGTTTCGCTGGCGCGAGCTCGGCTTCATCTCCTGGGTCGGCCTGCGTGGAGCCGTGCCGATCGTGCTGGCGATCTTCCCGGTGATCGGTGGCGTGGAGGGGGCGGAGCTTTACTTCAATGTGGCCTTCGCGGTGGTACTGTTATCCCTGTTGCTGCAGGGCGGCACGCTGTCGCTGATGGCGCGGTGGACCCGGGTGCTGATACCGACACCGGTCAGCCCCAACCATCGCGGCCCTCTGGGAATTCTGCCCGAGAACGATTACGAGATGTTCGTCTACCGGGTCGAGAACGAGGATCTCGCCGACGTCCCCATTCGCCTGCTGCGCTTTCCCTCCGGCGCCCTGATCTCGGCCCTCTTTCGTGAGCACGCCATGCTACACCCCAAGGGGAGTACGCGATTGCAGCTGGAGGATGTGCTTTGCGTGATCGGTCGCAGCGAGGATCTGCCGGCGCTGAATCGGCTCTTCAATGGAGAGGCGAAGCTCAAGCAGGAACGCGCCTTCTTCGGCACGTTCACCTTCGAAGGGGAGGCCAGGATGCAGGATATCGCCGATGCCTACGGGCTGACCCTGAGTCCCGGTGAGCGGGAGATGAGCCTCAGCGAGTTTGTCTCGTTGCGTGTCGGTGGCCACCCGGTGGTCGGCGATGATGTGGACTGGCACGGCATCCACTGGGTGGTCAGCGAGATGGATGGCAACCGCGTGACCCGGGTCGGTCTGCGGCTTTACTAGCCATCGCCGATATATCCGCTAAGGCATTGATCGCCATTGGCTCTTGACCTGAGAGAGAAAGCTGGTAATATTCACCGCCGTAAGCCGGAGGGATGGCAGAGCGGTTGAATGCACCGGTCTTGAAAACCGGCGTAGGTGAGAGCCTACCCAGGGTTCGAATCCCTGTCCCTCCGCCATTACACTAGGAAAAGCCACTGTTCTCAGTGGCTTTTTCTTTTTTTAAGCCTCTCTCCTGGCCCATGTGGTTCATCCCCTGACCTCGGCGACTGCCTGGAGGCGACGGGTTACTCCTGGGTCGCCCGCCTTGCGACTATCTCGCCACGTCTTGTCGCCACCAGGTTGGCTACCCTTACCTACCTTCTGCCATAGCATCCTTTCCTCGAGGCCACCCGAATGGCATTGAAAGCCACGATCTACAAGGCAAGGCTGCAGATTGCCGATCTGGACCGCCACTACTACGGTGACCATGTTCTTACCCTGGCTCGTCACCCCTCGGAGACCGACGAGCGCATGATGCTGCGCGTGGTGGCCTTCGCCCGACATGCCCATGAAGATCTCGCCTTCGGTCGCGGTGTCAGCACCGACAATGAGCCCGATCTCTGGGTGCGGAGCCTGACCGACGAGATTGAGCTGTGGATTCAGCTGGGACAGCCGGATGAGCGCGAGATACGCCGTGCCTGCGGCCGCGCCCGCCAGGTGGTGCTCTATACCTACAGCGGTCAAGGAGCGGGCATCTGGTGGGAGCAGCTCGGCAGCAAGCTGGCCAACCTGGGCAATCTCTCCGTCTATGACATCTCGCCGGAGACCATGGCAGCGCTGGGGCAGTTGGTGCAGCGCGGCATGGAGTTCAATATCACCATCCAGGATGGCGCCATCTGGCTGGCCAGTGCCGAGGCGGCATTGGAGGTTGGCGTCGAGGTACGCCAGGAAGCCGACACGCGGCGGTAGTTGGCAGACCGTGCTTCGGGAAGCTGACCCGTCAGCCGCTCCGCTGGCAAAGCCCCCTTGCGGGCAGGGGGAGGAGCTCGCAAAGTAGTGGGACGCTCGCTGCTGCGAGACACCCCATGTCGACGCCTGACACCTTGCCCCGCCCGACACTCGCGGTTGCCGCTGCCGTGATCCGCAACGAGCGGATCCTGATGGTTCGCCGTGCCCATGCCCCGAACGCCGGGAGGTTGGCTCTGCCCGGGGGCAAGGTGGAGCCTGGCGAGACGCTCAAGGCCGCCGCCGAGCGTGAGCTGCGCGAAGAAACCGGGGTGCTGGCCAATGCGGGTGAGGTGCTTGCCGCCATCGATGTGCTCGACCATGACCCCATGGACCATCTACGCTCACATCATGTGGTGGTCGTGCTGCGCATGGCGTGGCAGGGCGGGGAAGAGGCTGCGGCAAGCGACGCCAGGGAGCTGGTCTGGCTCGATCGGGATGCACTGGAAAAGGCGGGGCCCGATGTCTGCAGCAGTGCGGCCAGGGTCGCTGGCGCGCTATTGGCGGCAGGAGACCAGCAGAAACAGCGTTGAGGTCCAGTGCATCAAGCTCTTGCGCGAGGAACTTCCAGCCGGCATGCTAGTCGATTGGCAAGATCAACTGACGTTAGGGAGCACAGGATCAATGGCCTACCAAGAGTCACAGATTAGCCGCCAGCAGAGTCAGGTGGGAGTCAGCAATACCAGCAAGGTATTGCGCAACACCTATGGCCTGCTGGCCATGACGCTGCTCTTCTCCGCCGTGACGGCGGGCGCCGCCATGGCGATGGGTATCGAGCGCATGAACATTCTGGTGTTCTTCATCGGTGCCTATGGACTGATGTTCCTGGTCCACAAGACGGCAAACTCCGCGATGGGGCTGCTGGCCACCTTCGCCTTCACCGGCTTTATGGGCTTCACCCTGGGGCCGATCCTAAACGCCTATCTGGCGATGCCCAACGGCGCCGCCCTGGTGATGAATGCCCTGGCGATGACCGGGCTGACCTTTATCGGCCTCTCCGCCGTGGCGCTGATCACCAAGAAGGACTTCAGCTTCCTGGGTAACTTCATGATGGCGGGTGCCATCGTGCTGGTGCTGGCCATGGTCGCCGGGCTGTTCTTCCAGATCCCCGCGCTGATGCTGATGGTATCCGCCGGCTTCGTGCTGTTCTCTTCCGCGGCGATCCTCTATCAGACCAGTGAGATCGTTCATCGCGCCGGTGAGACCAACTACATTCTGGCCACCATCACGCTCTATGTGTCGATCTACAACCTCTTCGTCAGCCTGCTCTCCCTGCTGGGCATCATGAGCAGCGACTGACAGCGCGAGTCACGCGAGACAGGGCTGGCCCCGCTTCGGCGGGGCCAGTCTGTTTGCAGGCCAGTTTCAGGAGTCCCCGGATGCGCTACGCCATCCTTCTACTCGATGCGCCCTACACCAGCCAGGCATCCCACTCCGCCTTGCGTTTTACCCGCGCGCTGCTGGCGCGGGGGCATGATGTCGAAGGAGTGTTCTTCTACCATGACGGCGTGCATAACGCGGCCAGGCTTGCCGCGCCGCCACAGGATGAGCCACATCTGGTCGATAGCTGGGCCGAGCTGGCGCGGGAGCACTCCGTTCCCCTCCAGGTGTGCATTGCCGCCGCCCTGAGGCGTGGCCTGCTCGATGAACAGGAGGCCGCACGGCATGGCAAGCTGGGGGCCAGCGTTGCACCACCCTTCGAGCTGACGGGGCTGGGGCAGCTCGTCGACCTGGGTCTGCGCTGCGATCGCCTGATCACCTTCGGCCCCTGAGGAGAGTTTCCGATGCAAGATGCAACATCGCAGGCCGAGCTGATGGTGATCCTGCGCCATGCCCCTCATGGCTCCAGCTGGCTCAAGGAGGGACTCGATGTCGCCCTGGTCGCTGCGGCCTTCGATCGGCGAGTCACGCTGCTGTTCATGGGCGAGGGCATTACGGCGCTGCTTGAGGGGCAACAGGCAGGCCCGCTGGGGCAGAAGGGTACGGCCCCGACACTCGCCATGCTCGAGATGTACGACATCGACAACCTGCTGGTGGAGCAGCGGGGCATGGATGAGCTCGGTTTGACCTGTGATCAGCTGATGCTCCCTGTCACGGGGGTGGACGACGCCGAGATCTCCCGCCTGGTGGCATCACATGCCCTGGTACTGAATTTCTGACGAGGCACACCATGTTGCTGCATACCCTGAACAGGCCCCCGACATCCCAGGTTCTTGCCCAGGCCTTGGCGGGAATGGGGCCGGATGACAAGCTGCTGTTGATCGAAGATGGTGTCATCGGTGCCTTGCCGGCACACCGGGAGCATTTCAACCGGGTGGCGGGGCGCCTCTATGCCCTGCAGGAAGACCTCGAGTCCCGTGGACTCCTCCCGCTCCGGGACCAAGCGGTGAGGGTTGTGGACGTCGAAGGCTTCATTTCCCTGACCGAAACGTGCGAGCGCACGGTGAGCTGGTACTGATGGCAAGCACAGAAATATACCGTTATCTACCTGTAGGTAAACAATTTATCCCACTCGACCCGGAAGGCTATCTCGTCAACATGAACGAGTGGTCGATACACGTCTGTGAGCAGCTCGCGGAGGAAGAGGGCATCGCGATGACCGCAGAGCATTGGGAGGTCATCCAGGTGCTGCGGGACTTCTATGCCCGCTTCGAACAGGCACCGGCGATGCGTCCACTGGTAAAGGCCGTCGGCCAGGCCCTCGGGCCCGACAAGGGACGCTCGATCTACCTGATGAAACTGTTCCCGGGCAGCCCCGCCAAGGTAGGCGCACGACTGGCAGGGCTACCCAAGCCCGCCAACTGCCTATGAGGCCATTATGAACTTCCTTGCCCATGCCTGGCTCGCCCGCGGTGGAGGCGACGATTTTCTGTATGGCAATCTGATCGCCGATGGCGTGAAGGGGAGCGACCTGGAGGCCTGGTCCACCGACGTGGCGCACGGCATCCGTCACCACCGTCGGGTCGATGCCTTCGTGGATCGCCACGCGGTGACCCGAGATATTCTGGCGTGCTCGCCACGCTCTGGCAGACGCTATATGGGCATCGCCCTGGATCTGGTCTGGGACCACTTTGTGGCCCTGGACCTCGAAGAGGCGCAGGATGAGGAGTCGTCGGTCGTCTCACGCAGTTATCGGTTGCTGAGCCGCCGCTCGGCACCCTCACGGCTGGCACCGATGGTGCCCGTGCTGGTGGAGCAGGATTGGCTGCGTCGCTATGCCGACTTTAGCTTCACCTGCCGAGCCATCCGTGGCATCGGTCAGCGCCTCTCGGGACCCAACCGGCTCGCGGAACTGGTGCCGTGGCTGGAAGCCGAATATCCCAGACTGGGGGAAGAGTTTCAGCGCCTCTGGTCCGATGTGCGCGAAGCGCTGGAAGTCGCTCCTTATGATACTAACCGCTCATGAGCCACAGGCAGTTGATCGGCTCTCCGGGGGAGATCGAGGTCTCCGCGGGAATGACCGCCAAAGCGTCGGCCTCGATGCAGGAGGAGAGGACGGCCGAGTTCTGGTCGGTAAAGGCCTCGGCATGCACGCCCTGGTCATCGAAGCGCAGCTTCACACGCATGTAATGCGCGCGAGGCCCGGTCCGGGTCGCAAATCCACTGCGCGCCGGTATTTCGGGTAGCGTGGCCAGGGCCGGGCAGCCCAGCATGCGGCCTATCAGGGGCCTCAGGAACAGCCAGGTCCCGACGAAGCTTGAGACCGGGTTACCGGGAAGTCCCACGAAGCGCGCCTCACCATCGCCGTTGCCGCGGCCGATTCTCCCCAGGGCCAGCGGTTTCCCTGGACGGATCGCCAGACGCCACAGGTCCAGCTCCCCCAACGCTTCCACCGCCGCCTTGACGTGATCCTCCTCGCCGACGCTGACACCTCCAGTAGTCACCACGATGTCGGCGTGGCTGGCGGCCTCGGCGAGCATGCGGCGGGTAGCGGAAGGGTCGTCGGGAATCGATGTCATCGAGACGACCGTTGCCCCGAAGCGTTCCAGCAGGCGGCGCAGCATGGGGCGATTGGAGTTATAGAGTTGTCCCGGCCCCAGAGGAGTGCCGGGGTCGACGATCTCATCCCCGGTGGAGAGCAGCGCGACGCGTGGACGCCGGCGCACCTCCACCTCGGTGATGCCCTGGCCGGCAAGATGCCCCAGGGCGGCGGCCTCCAGGCGACGGCCGGCCTCCAGCAGAACCGAGCCGCAGGCAACGTCTCGGCCCCGTCGACGGATGTTGTCACCCTGCGGGATATCGCCGGGAAGGGTGGCGACGCCATCCGCTACCTCGACACGCTCCTGCATCACGACGCAGTCGGCTCCCGGCGGAATCTCTCCGCCGGTGAAGATCCGCGCGCAGCTGCCGGGCGAGAGTGGCTGCACCGTAGTCCCGGCGGCGATGCGCTGGCGAATGGGCAGTGCCTGGCCGGCATCGCCATGGTGCAGCGCATAGCCATCCATGGCGCTGTTGTCGAAGGAGGGCACATCGAGTCGCGCCATGACGTCATTGGCCAGCACGCGGCCGGCGGCCTCCTCGCACGCCACGCGCTGGGTCTCGAGCACCCCGACATCCTTGAGCAGCGCGTCAAGAGCCGCCGTCACCGGTTTGAGTGGGCTATCCATGCTGACCCCGCTCGGGAATCACCAGGTTGGTCTGAAGGTATAGAGAGTTGCACGGCTTTTGCGGATTGATGGTCATCTCAGACATGCTGACCCCGCTCGGGAATCACCAGGTTGGCAAAATTGCACGGCTTGTGACGGCTATCGAGCTGCTCGGCCAGGATGCCGTCCCAGGCGGTGCGGCAGGCGCCGGTGGAGCCGGGCAGGCAAAAGATGACGGTCGCATTGGCGAGCCCGGCCAGGCAGCGGCTCTGTACGGTGGAGCTGCCGATTTCCTGCCAACTCAGATGGCGGAATAGTTCACCAAATCCCTCGATGCGTTTATCGAACAGCACCGAGACCGCCTCCGGTGTGGAGTCGCGTCCGGTAAAGCCTGTTCCTCCGGTGGTCAGCACGACCTGAATGTCGGGGTCGGCGATCCAGGCCGCCACGACGGCGCGAATCTGATAGATATCATCGCGGACAATACGCTTGTCGGCCAGTCGGTGCCCGGTGCGCTCCAGGCGTTCGACCAGTGCCTGCCCGCTGCGGTCGGTCTCTTCGGTGCGGGTATCGGACACCGTCAATACGGCGACAGAGAGGGGAATCATCGGCTCAGCCATTCTGGGATGACTCCTCGCGGCCCTGTTTTCGCGCCTGCTGGGCCTGGAAGGCGGCCTGCTGCTCCGACGTGGCATCCAGCTGATACTTCTCCTTCCATTCGCCATAGGGCATACCGTAGACATACTCGCGCGCCGTCTCGTAGTCGAGTTCGGCGCCGCGTTCCTCGGCGGCGCCCACCAGCCACTTCGACAGGCAGTTGCGGCAGAAGTCGGCAAGGATCATCAGATCGATATTCTGTACCTCCTTGTGCTCATCGAGGTGACGCAGAAGGTGGCGAAATGCCGCGGCTTCGAGCTCGGTACGGGTTGTTTCGTCGAGATGGTGCATAAGACGCTCTCCTCTGTGCGGTTTTCGTCCAGCATAACAAAAAGACACCGCCCTCGGGCGGTGTCGATGGTTGAGTGACGAGCGGTTCAAGGGGAGCTCTGGGCGGGTCCCTGGGCGGTGTCATTCTTGCCACGCGAGGCAATCTGTTCCTCCGGGACCGTCTCACCCTTCACCTCTTCGTACCAGAGGTTGTGGTGCTCCTTGGCCCAGGTCTCGTCGACATAGCCGGTGGTCATTCCCTCCAGGGAGCCCTCGGTGCCAATGGTGCCGATATAGATATGGCCAAAGGCCACGGCGGTCAGGCCCAGGGCACCCACTGCATGGATCAGGTTGGCCCACTGCATGGTGTCCCGTGCCTGTCCATAGTTGGGGAAGTCGAGCACCAGGCCGCTGATGATCACCACAATGCCGGCGGTGGCCAGCAGCCAGTACCAGACCTTCTCGCCGGCATTGGCGAAACCGGCATCGGGATGCTCATTGCCGATCATGCCACCGCCCTTGCGGAACCACTCGAGGTCATGCTTCTTCGGCAGGTTGTGCACGAACAGCTTGGCCAGCAGCACAATCAACAGGATGCCGAAGAGGGGCCCCAGATAGTTGTGCAGTAGCTTGGAGCCCGACACCATGGTGCCCCAGATACCGGCCCCGAACAGTGGATAGAAGACATGCTTGCCGTAGAGCAGCGTAACGCCGGTCAGTGCCAGCACGATAAACAGTGTCGCGACACTCCAGTGCAGCGTCCGCTCGAGTGCACTCCAGCGAAGCAACTTGTTGCCCGTGCGTGGCTCTTCCAGCCGTTTGCGACCGGCGACCAGGTAGAAGATGACGATCATCACCAGCATGCCGCCCATGACGATCAGGCCATAGGGTGATACCCAGCGATTACGCCACTGGCGCCAGCTCTCGCCGCTGGCATTGACCAGGTTGTAGGTGGAGTCGAAGCGGCTGTCGCGGTAGTAGGCATCGACCTCACCGCTGCGTACCTGCCGCCAGGTGTCGGCATCCAGGGCGGGCACGGCAGTTGCCGCCTCCGCCTGTGGGTCCGATTGAGCCTCGGCGACCTGGGGCAGCGCGAGACCAACCACCAGCAACAGCGCCAGGAAAGGCAGTCGCCATAGCGACCGCCAATGGATGGTGTGACTCATGACATCACCTCCTCAGCCCTGGCGTGCGGCGTCGTAAGCGAGAGAGTCAGCCATGGAAACATCAGGCTGGCCCGCCCTGGTCTGCTGCCTTTCGCGACGCTGGTTACCGGACCAGCCCCCATCGGGGTGGCCGCGCCGCACGACCCGCTGGCGGAAGATATCCGCCACTTCCTGGGCATCACCGGCCAGCAGGGCCTTGGTGGAGCACATTTCGGCACACAGCGGCAACTTGCCCTCCTCGATACGGTTGGCGCCGTACTTCTGGAACTCCTCTTCCTTGGTTTCCGCCGGGCCGCCGGCACAGAAGGTGCACTTGTCCATCTTGCCGCGCTCGCCAAAGGCGTTCTGCTGGGGGAACTGCGGGGCGCCGAAGGGGCAGGCATAGAGGCAGTAACCGCAACCGATGCAGAGGTCCTTGTCGTGGAGCACGATGCCATCATTGGTCTTGTAGAAGCAGTCCGTGGGGCAGACCGCCATGCAGGGGGCATCGTCACAGTGCATGCAGGCGACCGAGATGGAGACCTCCTCGGGCTGTCCGTCGTTGAGTGTCACGACACGACGGCGCTGGATCCCCCAATCGGTTTCGTTGGCGTTCTTGCAGGCGGTGACGCAACCGTTGCACTCGATGCAGCGCTCGGCGTCACACATAAACTTCATCTGGGCCATGATAATCTCCTTGGCGCGGAGTGGAACCTGGCCACTCCGCGTTTCATGTCAGGCGTCAGGCGCGCTCGATACGGCACAGGGTGCACTTGGTTTCTTGCATCTGGGTCACCGAGTCGTAACCGTAGGTCGTGGCGGTGTTGGCCGCCTCGCCCTGAACGTAGGGGGCCGACCCCTCCGGATAGCGGTCATGCAGATTCTCGCCCTGAAACTTGCCACCGAAGTGGAAGGGCATGAACACGACCTCACGCGCCACGCGCGGAGTGACCAGCGCCTTGACCTTGACGCGCCCCCCCTCGGCGCCTTCTACCCAGACATCCTCGCCCTCGGCGATGCCAAGGTCGTTCGCCAGTGCCGGGTTGATCTCTACGAACATCTCCTGCTGCAGCTCGGCCAGCCACGACATGGAGCGCGTCTCTTCGCCACCGCCCTCGTACTCCACCAGGCGGCCGGAGGTCAGGATGATCGGATATCTGTCGGTGACATCCTTCTCCTGAATGCTGCGATAGAGAGTCGGCAGGCGATAGTGGGAGTCGACGTCATCCCAGGTTGGATAGTCCTTCACCAGATCGCGGCGGCTGGTGTAGAGCGGCTCGCGGTGCTTGGGAATGGGGTCCGGGAAGGTCCAGACATTGCAGCGCGCCTTGGCGTTGCCGAACGGGGCGCACTCGTGGGCGATGGCCACGCGCTGGATGCCGCCGGAGAGGTCGGTCTTCCAGTTCTTGCCCTCGGCTTCGGCCTTCTCCTCCTCCGTCAGGTCGTCCCACCAGCCAAGATCCTTGAGCATCTGGGCGGTGAACTCCGGATAGCCATCCTCCAGCTCGGATCCCCGGCTGTATGAGCCGTCGGAGAGGATGTTCTCACCATCACGCTCGATGCCGAAGCGGGCGCGGAAGGTCAGGCCACCCTCGGAGACCTTCTTGCTGGTGTCATAGAGGATCGGTGTGCCGGGGTGACCCATCTCCGCCGTTCCCCAGCACGGCCATGGCAGGCCGTAGTAGTCGCCATCGGCGGGGCCACCCTCGGCCTTGAGGTCACTGAAGCTGAAGGTGTGCCAGTTCTTCTGATGCTGCTTGAGGCGCTCGGGGCTCTGGCCGGTATAGCCCACCGTCCACATGCCGGCATTGAACTCTCGAGTGATGTCCTCGATAAGTGGCTCGGTGCCATTCACCGTGATGTTCTTGAAGAGCTCCTCGGCGAAGCCCAGCTTGCGCGAGAGCAGGTACATGATCTCGTGGTCAGGCTTGGCTTCGAACAGCGGGTCGATGACCTTGTCGCGCCACTGCAGCGAGCGGTTGGTCGCGGTGACACTCCCGGTGGTCTCGAACTGAGTGGCCGCCGGCAGCAGGTAGACACCGTCCTGCCGTCCATGCATGACGCCAGCCACCGTGGGGTAGGGGTCGACGATGACCATCATCTCCAGCTGCTGCATGGCCTTCTGCATCTCGGGGCCGCGGGTCTGGGAGTTGACCGCATGCCCCCAGTAGAACATCGCCTTGAGCTGCGTTCGCTGGGAGATATTCTCGTCATCTTCCAGTACGCCATCGATCCAGCGCGATACCGTGATGCCGTTGGTATGCATGGGCTTGCCATCGGCATACTCGGTCTGGTCGAAGCGGCTCTTCAGCCACTCGTAGTCGAGATCCCAGACTCGGGCCCAGTGCTTCCAGGCCCCCTCGGAAAGGCCATAGTAGCCGGGTAGCGAGTGGGACATCAGCCCCAGATCCGTGGCGCCCTGGACGTTGTCGTGGCCGCGGAAGATGTTGGCGCCACCGCCAGACTTGCCGACGTTGCCGAGTGCCAGCTCCAGAATGCAGTAGGCGCGGGTGTTGTTGTTGCCGGTGGTGTGCTGGGTTCCCCCCATGCACCAGACGATGCAGCCGGGACGGTTTTCGGCGAGTCGCCGGGCGGTGTCATGCATCTGCGCCTCGGGCACGCCGGTGATGCGCTCCACCTCGTCGGGAGGGAAGTTGGCGACTTCGGCGCGCACCTCGTCCATGGCATAGACGCGCTGCTCGATATATTGGCGGTCTTCCCAGCCGTTGGCGAAGATGTGCCACAGCAGGCCCCAGATAAAGGCGACGTCGGAGCCGGGACGAATGCGCACGAACTTGTTGGCCTTGGCGGCAGTCCGCGTGAAGCGAGGATCGGCAACGATGATCTCGCAGTTGCTCTTCTCCTTGGCCAGCAGGATGTGCTGCATGGCGACCGGGTGCGCTTCGCTGGGGTTGGAGCCGATAAACAGAATCGACCTGCTGTTCTGAATATCGTTGAGCGAGTTGGTCATCGCTCCATAGCCCCAGGTGTTGGCTACGCCGGCCACCGTGGTGGAGTGACAGATGCGCGCCTGGTGGTCGGTATTGTTGGTACCGGCCAGGGCGGCGAACTTGCGCATCAGATAGGCCTGTTCGTTATTGAACTTGGCCGAACCCAGCCAGTAGATACTGTCGGGACCATGCTGGTCGGTGAGTTCCAGCACCTTGCTGCCGATCTCCTCGATGGCATCATCCCAGCTCAGGCGCTGCCATTCGCCGCCTACCAGCTTCATGGGGTACTTGAGGCGGCGGGTGGAGTGACCGTGCTGGCGGAGAGAGGCTCCCTTGGCACAGTGAGCACCACGGTTGATGGGGTGGTCGAAGGCCGGCTCCTGCTTGGTCCAGACGCCCTCCTGTACCTCGGCATAGACACCACAGCCTACGGAACAGTGGGAGCAGACGGTACGCCGGGTTTCCACCGGGGCGTTGGAGACCGCGGTCTTCTCGGCGGCCTCGGCACGCCGCATCATCGGAGTTCCCATGAAGCCGGCGGCAGCGAGGCCACCGGTGGTCGCACCGCTTCGCTTGAGGAACTGGCGACGAGACATTCCCAGGCCCTGAGGCTGCTGGGACGGTGCCTTACGAGTCAGACGCATGACATTTCTCTCCTTGCTGGCAGCCGTCAATCACGCAGGGTGGCGTAGAAGGCGCGGATATGGGGCGTTTCGCGATAGTGGGTGTCGGCCTTTTGAGGAGCGGCCTTCTGCTCGGCGTCTGCCTGGGCCAGGGTCACATGTCCCACTGCAGCAGCAGTCCCCGCCGCGACGGTACCCACACCGAGTGTCTTCAGGAAGCGCCTACGTTCGGGGTTGCTTGTCGCACGCATGGTCTTCTCCTCTCTCATGCTCAATTTTTCTTCTCGCCATCTCTGTCATGGCCAACGGCTGACATCGGGGAGGTAATGTCAGGGTTCGATGATTCTGACCGGGGAGCGCTCTGCCTCTGCCGCCAGCTGGCTGTGCTCCTCGGCGATGAAGGTTTTGCCCAGCTCTCCCGTTCGAGCATAGAAGAGCGTATCGACCCGGGCCAGGTCGTCGAGGCAACGCTCCGCCCACGGAGCAAGGTGGGACATGAAGAACCCTCCCGCCTCCGGTGATTGCTCCTCGACCAGCATGGCCATCACCTCGAGCATGGCGGCCAGATGATCCTCGGGGTCATGGCTGTTGTCACTCCGCGTGAAGCCGAGCCGTCGCAGGTCCGCGCGTAGTGCGACCAGCGCCTGCTCCATCAGCTCGCCGTGGCGATACCATGAGGCATAGGGGGTGATCTCTCCCTGAATCACCCCCACCAGGTGGCGGAAGTGGGCGCGTTCCAGCTCTTCCGGGCTGGCGGCAGCCGCCGCCCGCGCCAGGGCTATCAGGGCCGAGACGACGGGGTCCTGGTGCGTCGCGATGCCGTCATCGGATTGGTGGTCGGCCAGCCAGGCAAGCAGAGGCGCGTCGGCGGGTTCGCGTATCAGGCGTGCCAGGAGACGGTAGAGGTCGGCGCGCAGTGCGTCCTGCTCCATCGCTGCCTCATCCTCCCTGGCCGGCACTGACGATTCGATATCCCGAGTCATGGCGTCATACCTTGAGTTGTGATTCCGGGTCGCGGGCCATGGACTGCCACACATCCTTTACGCGGCAGTCCTCGCACATCTCGAGACGCGCGGCCGCATCACCGGCAAAGTAGGGGTGATCGGCCAGTTTCGCCTTGATGTTGGCGATGGTGGCGGCGGTCGCGAAGGGCTTGTCACAGCGAATGCAGCAGAAGGGCGCTTCCTCGTGACGCACCTGCCGCTCGGTGCGACTGGGGTCGGCCAGGAAACCCGGCAGCAGATGAATGGCATCCTCGGGACAGGCCTCGACGCACAGGCCACACTGCACGCAGTCGGCCTCGCGATAGCTGAGCATCGGCGTCTGATCGCCGGTAGCCAGGGCCGGGGTGGGACAGTTGCTGACGCAGGCAAAGCAGAGCGTGCAGGCGTCACGATTCACCTCCAGGCCGCCATACGCCGACCCCGGTGGCATGGGGTGACGTTGACCGCTGCTCTCACCCAGAGCCATCAGCCGCGCCAACACTGCTTCGAAGCGCTCGCGCTTGCCATCCCCCGAGAGCACAAGAGGCTCCTCGCCGAGGGGCAGTCGCTGCGGCAGGGCGTCACGGGCGGCACTGTCACCGCGCTGAATACGACGAACCCGACCCGGGTCATGGCCCAGGGCCTCCAGCATCACCTGGGCTTGGGCGATCTGGTCATCGATAAAGGCGCTCAGCGTGGCCGGCAGGTCGGCATGTACCTGGATTCTCACCTCGGCGGCACCCGCGGCCAGGGCGGTGAGCCACTGGTCGTGCCCGGCATTGCCCAATTCCTCCAGCGGTACATCGAGCAGGTGGCCCGCCGGGGTATCTGCCTCACCCTCCAGGTCTGCAGCCTCGACAAAGCGCATCACCGGCGCCTTGCCGCCGGCCTGGCGATAGGCCTCCAGCCAGCTGATGAGTGCCTCCTGCTGGCGAGCGGGTTCGGGCAGGCGGAACTGGATGGCGCCGGTCGGGCAGGCGCTGGAGCAGCTGCCAACGCCCTGGCAGAGGTAGGGGTCGATCTCGATGCGCGACTCGATGCGGCCCTTGTGACTGGAGATGGCATCGGCGGGGCAGACCTCAAGGCAACGCGTGCACCCGACATTGCCGGAGGCGGAGTGGGCACAGAGGTCGGCGTTGATCTGAAAGTAGCGTGGCTTGTCAAACTCTCCAACCAGCTCGGCAAACTCGCTCAGCTCGACGTCACATGCCGAATCCTGGGGGGAGAGGTGCCGATAGCCGGGAGGGAGGAGCTCGAGCTCCAGCACAGGGGAGCGTCCCAGGTCGAGAATCAGGTCGGCGTGGCGACGGCCGAGCAACGCCAGTGCCAGATCCAGAGGGGCGTCCGGGCCATGCAGGCCGATGCTGAACTGCCCGAGATAGCCCTCGATATGCAGCTGGCCACGCTGGGTGGGCGTAAGCGTTCGGGAGGGCAGCTGGCGGGTGCTCTCCAGCAGCGTCTCGAGTTGATCCTCGTCGAGCCTGGCATCATCGGCACTCGGCTCGGTGATCAGCAGTGCCATGGCGGCAAGGCCACTGCGCTGCAGGCGTGCCGCCGCCTGACGCACGCTAACCTCGTCGCCGAGGAGCAGGGCATGCCCGGCACTTTCATAGGTGACGCTGGCCGGTGTCAGGTTGACCGGCCAGGAAACACGCTGTCTCGCCGTCTCGCGGGCGCTGCGGTTGGCCGCATCGTCCACGGTTATGGCGTCAATGGCCACGGTTATGGCATCAATGGATGGTGTCATGCAGCCTCACGGTCGTAGTGTCGCGCTTGTTTTTATTTTAGGAAATATAAAAATATCACATTTAGATAAGCTTATTATCGCCGTCTGTCGCCTCTTCGTCTAATGGACTCTGCGCTGACTCCTCATGGCGCGACAAGCCCTCGACGTCGTCGTCTCGCTGAGCGGCGCATGGCGGCTCGGCAGGGCGTGACGCTTGGGTATTACAATCGATATCATCGTCCGCGTGCTGCGCTTCCTGCGGGGTCTCCTCGAGGGCCTCTTCACTGGGACGAGTCCAGCGGCGCAACTGCTCGGCCATGTCCCGGGCCAACGGCTTGAGCACTTCATGATAGTTCTCGTCATAGTCGTCGAGGCCGTCGCGTATCCCGTAATTGCCGGCCGACCAGAGACGGCGCAGCGCTCGTCGGCGAAGCTGACGGCTGACCCCCTGCTGCAGGTAGGCAGAGAAGTCGGCCTCGGCCGGGAGGGTGTCGGGGTCCGGCAGTGTGTGATCGAGGCTGCCGGGTGCAAGCGGCTCGGCCTCCCGCGTCCCCCCCTCCTGGTGGTCACTCGTCTGGTTGTCACTGGAAGTCGCGTGAGTGGCGTGAGTGTCTGGCTCCTCCAGGGGCGCACCATCGGGCAGTGGCGCTGCCATCTGCGACTCTTCACCCAGCTTGCGTCGCGACCAGCGCTCGAAACGGCTCATGGCGTGATCTCCCGGGCGCGTCCCGCACCCTTGCGTTTCTTCTTGCGTCCTTCCGGCGGCGCCTCGCCGTGGCGGGCCAGGTAGGCTTCGATCCAGGCCTGAATCGCCAGGGGCATCGCCACCTCCAGCACTTCCTGCTCACCGTCCATCCAGCTGCCGGCGACGTCCTGGCTGGCGGTGATCGCCGACGGGACGGGAGGCTCGCCGGCATCGCCGCCACGCACGAAGAGTCGCGGCGTCTCGGAGGTGAGATTGAAACGGTAGGCGGCTCGCTCGGTCATGGTGAGCTGAAGCGTCAGTGTCCAGGGTCCGTCGTCACCCAGGGTCAGCTCACGGATAAAGTGGCGCCGTGAGACAAAGCCCTTGATGCGGGTTGTCTGCTCATCCAGCGTGAGACTTACGGCGCGGTGATTGGAGAAGGCTGTCATGGGGAAAGAATTCTCGAGCGTGGGTGGCTGTCTACATTGAAGACTTTCTGTATCGGGAATGCCATCATGGCCTGCCTACAGTTATAGTTTGCCGGGAGCTCGTAACGGATGCCACCGATCAGCCTTAGCCGCGCCCGCCTGCCCGCCACCCTGGAGATCGAGGTGCTCGATGAGTATGGCGATCACCGTCGCCAGGCGATTGCCGCCGAGCGTCCGCTGACCCTCTATCTCAACAAGCGAGAGATCGTCACCCTGATGACCCTGGGGGCGGATCCCGAGGCGCTGGTGGCGGGCTATCTGCGCAATCAGGGGCTGATAGAGCGTCGCGAGGATCTGGTGGCGGTGCATGTCGACTGGGAGGTAGAGGCCGCGGCGGTGGTCACGCGCCACCTTCCCGAGGATCTCGATGAGCGGCTCGGGCATCGCACCGTGACCACCGGGTGTGGCCAGGGCACGGTCTTCGGCAGGCTGCTGGATGCCGTGCCTCAGCAGCCTCTTTCCGTCGAACCGGTTCGCCAGTCGGTCCTCTATGCACTACTCGAGAATCTGGGCGCCTATAACGAGACCTACCGCAGCGCCGGAGCGGTGCATGGCTGTGCCCTCTGCCGTCAGTCCGAGGTGCTCGACTTCGTGGAGGATGTGGGGCGCCACAATGCGGTGGATACCTTGGCGGGACGTCAGTGGCTGGAAGAGGGGACTGTCGAAGCGTCGGATATCTTCTATACCACCGGCCGCCTGACCTCGGAGATGGTGATCAAGGTGGCCCAGATGGGCATCGGGGTGCTGGTCTCACGCTCCGGGGTGACCCAGAAGGGCGTGGAACTGGCGGAGCGGTTCGGCGTCATGCTGATCGCCCGCGCCAAGGGGCGCCACTTCCAGGCGATCCATGCTGACCGGCGCCTCGAACTCGATGCCATCCCCGCCAGGCGCCCGGGGGACAAGCGACGCGAGAAGGCTTGATCAGGCGGCCTCACCGCGGGTACAGACCGATAGGACAACGGCATCCTGTTCGCTGGTAGAGACCAGAGCATGGCCCATGGCACTGTCGAAGTAGATGCTGTCGCCGCACTCCAGGCGTAGCGGTTCGTAGAACTCCGAGTAGAGCAGGATCTCGCCCTCCAGCACCATCAGAAACTCCTCGCCGTCATGTCGCACCCACTCGCTGAAGTCCTCGAAGGCGCGTGCCCGCACAATGGTCTTGAAGGGGATCATGCGCTTCTGTGCCAGCTCGCAGCTCAGCAGTTCATGTTCATAGGTGGGTGTCGGGTGCAGGTCACCCTGACCACGTCGTGTCAGGTCGCGGCGCCCCATGGTGCGAGTCTGCTGGCGTGGCGGGGAGAGAAGCTGGGGCAGGTCGATGTCCAGCCCACCGATCAGCTTCTGAACGGCGGTGAAGGTCGGTGAGATCTGGTCATTCTCGATCTTCGACAGCGTGGAGCGGGCAAGCCCCGTACGCTGACTGACATCCTCCAGCGTCCACTGGTTGGAGAGACGTATCTCGCGGAGACGCTCGCCGAGGCGCAGCGGTTCCACGAAGGGCTTGCGCCCGGAGGCGATGCGCAGGGCGGCATCCTGGTCGGTGGTGTCTGGCATGTTCTTTTGTTCACTATAGGAAACAGATTTTCCTCAGCTTACCACACCGCCACCGGGTGTCGGCTATCTGCGGTTACCCTCAGGTGCCCTCACCATCACCAGCCTCATCACCGAAAGGCAGTCCGAGCAGTGCCTTGACGTGGGCATCGACGCTGCGTCCCAGTGACGCCAGGTGATAGCCCCCTTCGAGTACCGACACCAGGCGGCCGTCGGCATAGAGCTCGGCAATTTCCAATGCCATCCGTGTGACCCAGTGAAAGTCGTCATCCTCCAGGCAGAGCTCGGCCATATCATCCTCGCGATGGGCGTCGAAGCCTGAGGAGAGCAGCACCAGGTCGGGCTTGAAACGATGCAGCGCGGGCAGCCAGTCATCCTCGATGGCCTGGCGAAAGGCTGCACTGTCGGTGCCGGCGGAGAGTGGCGTGTTGATCACGTTCTGCCACTCGCTACGCAGGTAGCGCCAAGGATAGAAGGGAAACTGGAAGCTGGTGCAGACCAGCACCTCGGGATCATCCTTGAAGATATCGATGGTGCCGTTGCACTGGTGGACATCGAAATCGAGGATGGCGATGCGCCGTGCACCGTATTTTTCTCGGGCGTAGGCGGCACCTACCGCAATATTGTTGTAGAAACAGAAGCCCATGGCGTCGGTGGCTTCGGCATGGTGGCCTGGCGGGCGCACCGCACAGAATACGTTGTCGGACTGGCGGCGAAATACCTGATCGACACCGCGGATCACCGCACCGGCGGCGACGCGTGCCGCCCTGAGGCTGTCGGGATTCATCATGGTGTCACTGTCAAGGGTGACGATACCCGCTTCCGGTACGCACTTGTCCAGGGCACGAAGATGGCGCAGGGGGTGGACCAGAGCGAGCTCCTCCTCGGTCGCCGGGCGCGCCTCTGTCTGCATGGTCTGCTGCAGGGTTCCCGTCAGGGAGAGGCGGGCACGAATTGCCTCGAGCCTCAGAGGGCTTTCCGGGTGCTCTGGCCCCATATGGTGAAGCTGGCAGTCGGGATGCGTGATATATCCGGTAATCATGAGGCTCTCCATGCAGGCTTGGATCACTTTACTTGTCTCCAGCCCTTGCCAGACAGTGTCAATAGGTCGTACACAGTAGGCAGCTACCTCAAGCGCCATGCGCCAACTGCCGGGAGATCTTCGTGAGTACCCGTTTCCTTCGCCACTTCTTCGAACCCGGTACCATCGCCGTGATAGGTGCCTCGGAAAAGCCGGAATCCCTGGGCGGGATCGTCATCCGCAATCTCATCGAGGGGGAGTATCCCGGCGCCATCTGGGCGGTGAACCCCAAGGGCTACAGCAGCGTACATGGTCAACCGGGCTTCTCCCGGGTGTCTCAACTTCCCGAGGTGCCCGACCTGGCGGTGATCTGTTCCCCGATCGAAACGGTACCGGGGCGCATCGCCAGGCTGGGCAGCTTCGGTTGTCGTGCCGCCCTGGTGCTCTCCGGAGGCTCACACCTCGATGAGGAGCGCGACGGCAAGGCCTCGATTCGCAGTCGCATGCTGGATGCCGCCCGGGCCTCGGGTATCCGTGTGCTGGGCCCCGAATGCATGGGCCTGATCGTTCCCGGCCGCCGGCTCAATGCCTCCTACGCCAGCCAGACCATCAAGCGGGGCAAGGTCGCTTACCTGGGGCAGTCGGGTATGCTGGGCACGGCGATGATCGACTGGGCGGCGGGGCGGGGGGTAGGCTTTTCTCACCTGATCACCCTGGGGGACAGCGTCGATGTGCTGCTTCCCGACCTGCTCGATTACATCAACCAGTATTCGCCCAGCCAGGCCATCCTGCTGCATCTCGAGAAGGTGATGGATGCCCAGCACTTCATGACGGCGCTGCGCGATGCGTCGCGCAATCGCCTGGTGCTGGCCATCAAGAGTGGGCGCACCCGCCAGTCCGACCTTACGGAGCTGCCGCCGACCCCGGGAATCGCCAACCGCGACCAGATCTTCGATGCCGCCTTCTCGCGTGCCGGTGTGGTAAGGGTCCATGACTCCGACGAGCTGTTCGACGCCCTGATGACCCTGTCACGGATGAAGCCTCTGCGCGGAGATCGCCTGGCGATCGTCTCGAACGGTCTGGGGCCGGCGATGCTGGCCATCGACAAGCTGATCACTGCCGGTGGCAAGCTGGCAGACTTCACCGAGGAGACGCGTCGAACCCTGCGCAGCGGTGACATGGATATCAGCAAGCCCGGAGAGAACCCCGTCGACCTGGGGGGCAACGCCACCCCGGAGATGATGGTGGATGCCCTGGAAGTGGTGGCGGGAGACCCCAACGTCGATGCGGTGCTGGTGGTACATGCCCCCACTCGACTGGCGCCTTCCAAGATCACCGCCCAGGCGCTGGTGGCCAATCGCAAACGCTTTCGACGTAACCTCTTGACCAGCTTCATGGGGCTGGAGGAGGCCTTTTCCGCCCGGCACGAGTGTAATCTGGCGGGCATTCCGACCTATGTCTCTCCCGAGCAGGCGATCAAGGCCTTCATGCATATGGTGAACTACCAGCGTGTGCAGTCGCTGCTGCAGGAGACGCCACCCAGCCTGCCATTCTCCACGAATCGTGAGATTCGGGTGCGGTGCCGCAAGCTGATCGACTCGGTCAAGGTCGAAGGGCGCGAGACCCTGACCCATTCCGAGGCCGCTCGGGTGCTCGAGGCCTACGGCATTCCGGTGGCGCCAAGCCGTTATGTCACGACGGCCGAAGAGGGCGCCCTGGCAGCACAAGCCTTCGGTGGCAGCTTGGCGTTGAAGGTGGTTCACGAGGGCAACTGTCGGCCATTCCGGTACCGCAAGCACCCACACCGCCTCTCGGCGGGGCTGCTTCAGGACCTGAAGACGCCGCAGCAGGTCGCAGAGGGCATCGAGCTGCTGCGAGAAAAGGTCGCCGAGAACTATCCCGCCTTCGAGGTCCGCGAGTACTGCCTGCAGCCGATGCAACGGGGCAAGCACTCCATGCAGGTGTGTGCGGGAATTACCCGCGACCCGGTATTTGGTCCCGTGGTGGTATTCGGGATCGGCGGTTACAAGGTCAACATCCTGGCCGACCGCCAGGTCGCCCTGCCGCCGCTCAATATGCGGCTGGCCGAGGATCTGGTGGAGCACACCCATGTCGCACGTCTGATCCACGAGCACTCGAGCGACCCCGAGCGTGATATCGATCAGCTATGCCAGCTACTGGTCAAGTTGTCGCAGATGGCCACCGACCTTCTCGAGCTGCGGGGGCTGGAGATCAATCCGCTGCTGCTCAATCGAGATGGCGTGGTCGCGGTAGACTTCGCCATGGACCTGGGGCGTCCGGCACGCTTCGCGATCATGCCCTATCCCGAGGAGCTGAGAGAGTGGACCACGCTGAACAATGGTTGGGAAGTTGAGGTCCGCCCGATCCGGGCAGAGGATGCCCCGCTGATTACCAGCTTCCATGACAAGCTCTCGGAAGAGAGCATTCGATTCCGTTACTTCCATAACAAGGCCGATCTGACCCAGCGCGACCTGTCGATGCTCTCGCATATCAACTACGACCGACAGATGGCCTTTATTGCCGAGCACCTGCTGGAAGATGGTCGCAAGGAGATGCTGGGCGTGGTCAGGGTATGGAACGACCCCGACAACATTCGTACCGAGTTTTCCGTCATCATCCGCGATGATCTACAGGGCTTGGGGATCGGCAGCCTGCTGATGAACAAGATGATCAACTACTGCAGGAGTGTTGGCACGTTGGAGATGATCGGCAAGATCATGGTCGACAACCACCCCATGCGGGCGCTGATGAAGCACCTGGGCTTCAAGCAGCGCTACAACATGGAGGAGCAGGTAGTGGATGCCGTGCTGCGCCTCAACGAGCCCGAAAGCGAATGGCAACGCCACCGCCTGGAGAGCCCGCTGGACTGACCACCAGGGAATGCACCCAGGCAATCCGGGACACTCCCCGGTGTTGGGGGCTGTCCCGGTAGGTGCTGACTCGAGAGGGGCTGTCTCGAAAGGTCTGTCTTGAAAGGTCTGTCTTGAAAGGTCTATCTTGAAAGGGGCTAGGGCGCCAGCCGGAAGTGGTGCCAGCCATCCTCACGCTGCTCATAACGGATGCGATCATGCAGACGGCTGGGCTGACCCTGCCAGAACTCGATCATTTCGGGAATGACGCGGTAGCCGCCCCAGTGGACCGGGCGATGAATCTCCTGCCCCTCGTAGGCCTGCTCGAACCGGCTCTTGCGCTCCTCGATCCAGCCACGGTCGGGAATCACCACGCTCTGGGTCGCGATCCAGGCACCCAGCTGGCTGGCCCGCGGGCGGCTGGCGAAGTACTCATCGGACTCCTGTTCGCTGACCTGCTCGACGCTCCCTTCGATACGCACCTGGCGAGACAGCGATGGCCACCAGAAGGTCAGGGCGGCCCGCGGCACATTGGTCAGCTCGCTGCCCTTGTGGCTGTGGTAGTTGGTGTAGAACACGAAGCCGTTGTCATCGAGCCCCTTGAGCAGCACTACGCGTGCATGGGGGCGTCCCTGGCTGTCCACCGTGGCCAGCGTCATGGCATTGCCATCGAGGCCTTCACTCTCCAGCGCCAGGGTCAACCACTCCTCGAAGAGTGGCATGGGGTCATCGGTCGCCTGTGACTCGTCGAGCTGCCCCCCTTCATAGTCGCGGCGGATGTCGGAAATGTTGCGTGTCATCGTGGTTATCTCTCCTGGAAACTGATGTGCATGGTCGCCGCTTCGCTGGCGTAGCTCAACCGTTGATTTTGATCGTAGTCAGGATTCCTGGCACTTGGTATGGGCAAAGAGAGTGGCGCTCCTATACCACCCAGCCAAGCTGCACCATCGCCATATAGCCCCCGGTGCCACCGATGATCGACAGCAGCGCGTTGCGCCGCCACAGATGCAGCAGGGCGACGATCAGCGAGGCGATGATCATCGGCCAACCGTTGGCGCCGGCATTGAGGTGGCCGTCGAGCAGGGGACGGAAGTCCCGCAAGGCATAGATCACCAGGATCATCATCACCGTGGGTGGCAGGTAGCGTCCAAGGTGCAGGATAAGGGGATGGTCAGCATGTCGCGCGAGAGCCACGAATGGGGTGACCCGGGTGGCGAAGGTCGCCAACGCACAGACGATGATAAATATCAGCAAGGCTGAGGTGCTCATGTGCGAGTCTCCCGGTGGCGGTCGAGTGAGTAGTGAAACAGCAGGATCAGGCTGGCCGCACCGATAGCGCTCAACAGCAGATGGCGATCAGGCACCAGCCATATCCCGACGAGCCCGGTCAGCAGGGCGATGGCAAAGGGTAGCCAGCGACGCAGCCGGCGTGCCTGCTCGAGGGTGAGCACGATAAACAGCGCCGTCAGGGCAAACTCGATCCCCTGACTGTTGAAGGTCAACGTGGTGCCTGCCAGGACCCCGAGAATGGAGCCGAGCACCCACCAGATCTGATTGAGCAGACTGATGCGAAAGGCCAGGAGATGGTCATTGCCGTGTACGTTAGGCAGGGTGGTGATCAACGAATAGGTCTCGTCGGTCAGGGCAAAGATCATGTAGGGCTTGCGCCAGCCCGCACCCTGAAAGCGCTTGAGCAGCGATAGCCCATAGAAGAGGTGGCGGGAGTTGAGCATCAACGTGGCCACTGCCAGCTCCACCAGCCCGGCACCGGCGGCGAGGAGTGCCACGGCGAGAAACTGACCTGCGCCGGCATAGATGATCAGTGACATCAGTACCGCCGCCCACCAGGGTACGCCGACCTCCACGGCCAGGATGCCATAGGCGGCGCCCAGTGGCAGGTAGCCGAACATGACCGGCAGTGTGAGCTTCCCGGCTTCCTTCCAGGCGTGGGCTGGCGACACGGTGATAAACTCCCTTGCTGCTGATGGATGAGGGTAAGTGATGCCAGCTATATTAAGGTAGATCCACCGGCTTGGCAGCTTTTGACAAGAAATTCGACTTATATTGGCAAGGAGGCGAGATGACGCGACTGATGGTCTGGGATATTCCCGTACGGCTCTTCCATTGGTCTCTGGTGGCCCTGGTGGGACTATCCTTCTACACCATGAAGACGGAAGGGGCGCCCTTCGTCTTTCCCATCGAGATTCATGCTCGGGCGGGCTATCTGCTGGTGGGGCTTCTGCTGTTTCGTTGGCTCTGGGGCCTGTTGGGCAGTCCCCATGCGCGATTTACAAGTTTTCTATACCCGCCGGGCCGCATGATCGACTATGGTCGTCGGCTGCTGCGTGGCACGGCACCTCGCTATGCCGGTCACAACCCGCTGGGGGGCGCCATGGTGCTGTTCATGCTGGTATCGCTGACATTTCAGGCGGCAAGTGGTCTATTTCTGACCGACGACATCTTCTTCGATGCCCCCCTCCACGGCTGGGCAAGCAACGAGATCGTCAAGATCCTCGCCTCGCTTCACTCCCTGAATGCCGACCTGCTGGTGGTGTTGATCGCCGCGCATCTAATAGCGCTGCTGTTCCATTGTCTCAAGGGTGAGCGGCTGGTGAGCGCCATGATCACCGGCCGCAAGGCGCTCGATGATTGCCCGGAGGATGAGCCGGTGGGGGGACCAAAGCCCAGGGTCGCGTCTCTCTCCCTGGTGCTGGTGGTGCTCGCGCTCTCTTCCTTGCCCGTTATCTGGCTCTGGAACGCGTGATCGGCGGTGTTCTGTAAAAGCCACGGGGCGGTCATCGGGCCGCCCCGTGGTTTACGATCTACATTCGTTATCTCAAACGGCAGGGGGCTCACTCGGCGCGGTAGTCGTCGTGGCAGCCCTTGCAGCTCTTGCCGACGGCACCGACCTGGGCGCGCAGGGCGCTGAACGCCTCACCATCCTTCACCATCTGGGCCAGGGTGGCAGCTTCCTGCTCGAAGGTCTTCTGACGCTCCTCAAAGCCTGCCCAGTCGTCGCCAATCTTGGCCAGAGCGCCGGTCTCGACACCGTGGCCGTCACCCCTCAGGGTGCCTTCCATGAAGCCTTCCCAGGGCAGGTGAGCAACGGCGGCCAGGTTGTTCGCACGCGTGGCAAACGCCTCCTCGTCGTACTCCATATCGCCCTTGGCCATGGCGCCCATGGGCCCCATCTGCCAGCCCATCACGCTGAGGGCGGATTGGCGATAGTGGATGGCGTCTTCGGGCTCGGCGGCCTGAGCGACGATTGGCAGCGCCAGGGTAGCCGATAGGCCAAGGGCGATCAGCGGGCGAAACGTTACGGTCATCACGAGCTCCTTTCGATCTTTTCGATTCGTTTTCTAATGCTGGCTGTGTGTCAGTCGACTGGCTCGACAGGCACCACCCTCACAAGGCTAGCATGGAAGAGAGTCAGCTGCCGGGGCTGGTGGCACGCAGCTGACGGCTGCGAAAGCGCGCATAGCCGGTGCACCCGGTGAACAGCGCCAGGGAGACGAGCGCCTCCAGTGAGCCGCGTAGCCCCTGGCCTGGAAGCGTGGCGACCATGACTCCCTGGGCAAAGTAGAGCAGGCTGACGAAGGCCAGCCAGGCATGACCACGGGGGCGCCTGCCGATCAAGGATGGCAGGAAGAGTATCAGGGGGAGCACGAAGGCAACGATAGGCACCAGCGGACCGCTGTCGCCATCGATCTGCAGGCCGCGGTAGACCATCAGTGCCACCAGCAGGGTGTAGCTGCCCAGCACCAGTCGACGCATCCTGGCGGTCAACAGATCGAGGCCCTTGGCATTTTCCAGGCGTTCCAATGCGGCCCTCATGAGCGCTTCTCCTGCAGAGGGGCCAATGCCAGGGCGAGGCGTGCCAGCCGGCGCCCCTGGGCCTGGGCCAGGGCGCGCTCATGATCATCGAGGGGCTGGTCACTGCGTTTGCCGGCGAGGTGGCTGGCTCCATAGGGTGTTCCGCCGCGGGTCGTCTCCATCAGTTCGGTCTCGCTATAGGGCAGTCCAGCATAGACCATGCCGTGGTGAAGCAGGGGCACCAGCATCGTCAGCAAGGTCGTTTCCTGGCCCCCGTGCAGGCTCGAGGTCGAGGTGAAGGCGGTCGCCGGCTTGTCGATCAGGGCGCCGCCTAGCCATAGCTCGCTGGTGCCATCGAGGAAGTGCTTGAGGGGGGCCGCCATATTGCCGAAGCGTGTGGGGCTGCCGATGGCCAGGCCAGCACAGTGGCGCAGGTCGTCCAGAGAGGCGTAGACCGCCCCTTCGGCGGGAATCTCGGGATCCACCGCCTCACAGGTGGGGGATACCGGTGGCACGGTGCGCAGTCGCGCCTCGATGCCGCGCAGGGACTCCACGCCGGCGGCGAGGCGCTCGGCCATGGCCCGGGTGGCACCATGGCGGGAGTAGTAGAGAATCAGCACATAGGGCAGGGAGGCGCTCATCGGGACTCCTGAGGCTCGGGGAAAGGGGGGAAGTATCAATCGAGCAGGGCGAGAATGTCCTCGGGTGGGCGCCCGATGATGGCACGCTTACCATCGTCGGCAATCGGTCGTTCCATAAGCCGCGGATGCGCCATGATTGCCTGAACCACCTGCTCCGGGTCACGGGCGTCGGCGGCCAGCTTCTGCCACTCGCTCTCCTTGGTGCGCACCAGGCGCTCGACACCGCCCTCCAGGCGCTCGATCAGCGCGCGCAGCTCGGCGTCACTCAGCGGCTCGTCAAGATAGCGGCGAATCGCTACCGGGGCACCCTTTTCTTCAAGCAGGGCGAGAGCCTGACGTGATTTCGAGCAGCGAGGATTATGCATCAGGGTAATCTTGGTCATGGACTCTCCGCGGACGTGGTGGCCAATTGCCGGCGACTCGCGGCATTGTAGCAAGTGCCGCGCTGTGTCTCACGGGGAGGACGTCCGTGCCTCATCCGGCAGGCGTCGATAGACCCAGGCCTCGCTGCCGTCGGCGAGCGTGTGGCGCACCCGCTCGTAGCGAATGCCCAGGCGCTCATAGCGGTCGAGCCGGGCAAGTTCTTCGGCATCGACGATCAACACCTCCCCCGGCACGCGCTCACCGGGGGCCGGCTCCAGATCGAGTCCGGTCCGGCGCCAGCCCTCGAGGCTGGCTGGACGGGTCTCGACCTCATCACCGATCACGATCCAACGCACCACGGGCACGCGCAGGGTGCCGTAGACATACACCGCATGGGGCCCCTCGGCGATGGGCTCGAGGTGCGCGGGGCGTTCATAGAGGAAGGGGCTGAGCAGGGTCAGCCATAACCAGCCTCCCACCATGAGTGGGAGGCCGAGGAGGGTCGTGGTCAGCAGAACGCGAGGGCGCATGGGCGGATACGATACCCATGATGACAGGTGACAGACAACGGGGGTCAGGCAAAGGCGGTCTGTGGGCGTTCGTCGCGCTCAAGCTCAAGAGCCTGCCCGCGTAGGCGAAACAGCGGTTCGGGCTGATCCACCCCGGGCTGATAGGCGCGGCTGAAGACCTGCAGATTGCGCAGGGCATCTTCCAGCCACTGGTCTTCACGCAGCGAGAAGCCATCGAATCCGCAACGGCGCATGTAGAAGAGCTGGTCGACCAGCACATCGCCGATGGCGCGTATCTCGCCGTGATAGCCATGGCGTTCACGCAGCAGGCGAGCCAGGCTGTAGCCCCGCCCGTCGGTGAACTTGGGGAAGTCGATGGCCACCAGGGGAGCCTCGGCGAGGCGGGCGGTCAGGGGCTGGTCGAGCTCGGTATCGGCTGCCAGCCAGGGGGCACGCAGGTCGCAAGGCTCCTCCTCGAGCCACTGGGTCAGGGGCACGATGCAGGGCGTATCGGTCGTCGCCTGGCCCTCGCGGACCAGCTGCCAGCCATCGCTGGCCGGCTGGTCTCGGAAGAGATAGGGGCGCCGGGTGGCAGGCAGGGGGGCGGTGTGGGGGGCATGATCAGGCATAGACACGCTCCTTGAAGGGTTTGAGTCCGATACGACGGTAGGTGTCGAGGAAGGTCTCGTCATCGTTGCGCTCACCGACATAGACCTTGAGCAGGGTGTCGATGACATCGGGTACCGCGTCGCGGCTGAAGGAGGGGCCTAGGATCTTGCCCAGCGATGCCGCATTTCCCTGGGTGCCGCCCAGCGAGATCTGGTACCACTCCTCGCCCTTCTTGTCGACGCCGAGGATGCCGATATGACCGACATGGTGATGACCGCAGGCGTTCATGCACCCGGAGATATTGAGGTCGAGCGGCCCCAGGTCATAGAGAAAATCCAGGTCCTCGAAGCGCTCCTGAATGGCCTGGGCCACCGGGATCGACTTGGCGTTGGCCAGGGCGCAGTAGTCTCCTCCGGGGCAGCAGATCAAGTCCGCCAGTGTGCCCACCGTGGGGTTGGCCATGCCGAGGGTTTCCAGCTCGCGCCATAGCGCTTCCAGGCGATCCATGGGCACGTCGGTAAGCACCAGGTTCTGTTCATGGGTGACGCGTATCTCGCCGAAGCTGTATTCGTCGGCGAGGTCTGCCACCTGATGCATCTGCTTCCAGGTGACGTCGCCAGGGGAGTGCTCGCGCCGTTTCAGGGAGAGGGTTACCGCCTTGTAACCGGAGATCTTGTGGGCGTGAACATTGTTGGTCATGAAGCGGCCGAAGGCGCGCTCCCTGCTGCGTAAGGCCTCTACCTCGTCAATGGCCTTCGCCGAGACGGGGCGGCGCTCGGGATCCTCGAAATGCGAGGCCATCCGCTCGAGGCTCTCCCGGGTGAGGGTCTGGGGACCATCCTTCAGGTGCGCCCACTCCTCGTCGACACGCCGTCGGAACTCCTCGACGCCGAGTGCCTTGACCAGAATCTTGATGCGCGCCTTGAACTTGTTGTCACGGCGACCAAACAGGTTATAGACCCGGACCAGTGCCTCGAGATAGGTCAGCAAGTGTTGCCAGGGGAGATCGTCACGGACCACCTCGCCGATCATCGGCGTGCGGCCCAGGCCACCGCCGGCCAGCACCCTGACTCGCACCTCACCCTGGGCATCTCGCCACAGCCGCAGGCCGACATCGTGAACCTGAATCGCGGCGCGGTCCTCGCGGGCACCGGTCACGGCGATCTTGAACTTGCGCGGCAGATAGGCGAATTCCGGGTGGAAGGTGGACCACTGGCGAATCAGCTCGCACCAGGGCCTCGGGTCGACCTCCTCATCCTCGGCCACCCCCGCGAACTGATCGGTAGTGGTGTTGCGGATATCATTGCCGCTGGTCTGAATGGCATGCATCTGCACGCTGGCAAGCTCCGCCAGCATGTCCGGCACGCTCTCCAATCTGGGCCAGTTGAGCTGCAGGTTGGTACGGGTGGTGAAGTGGCCATAGCCGCGGTCGTAGTCACGCGCCAGATCGCCCAGCTTGCGCAGCTGATAGGAAGCGAGCATGCCGTAGGGGATGGCGATGCGCAGCATGGGGGCATAGCGCTGGATATACAGGCCGTTCTGCACACGCAGCGGCAGGAACTCCTCTTCGCTCAGGCGCCCGGCCAGGTAACGCTCCATCTGGTCGCGAAACTGGGCCACGCGTTCGTTAACGAGAGTCTGGTCGTGGGAATCGTAGCGGTACATTCAGCCATCCTGCAGCGATGAAAGTGGCAGTGCATGGGCTGTACGATACGCGCACCCTCTTATTGTTTAAAAGAATAAAAAGGCATAGTTTTTATACTTAAAGTAATTAGACCCGCCCTCGAAACGTCCTGGGCGCCCCCTCATACCACGAGTCGCTGCCAGCGTCGGCGCTGCCAGATTCCCGCAAACCACAGGGAGTTCAGGGAACGATAGACGAGCTGTACCCACCAGATGCCGACCAGCCCCTGCTCGAGCCAGACGCCTACCAGCCAGGCCAGCGGAAGGAAAAGCAGCCACTGCAGCGACAGGGTCGTGGTCATCACCGTGCGATTGGCACCGGCCCCGAGCAGTGCCTGGGCAAGAACCAGTGCCGCGGCATCGAGCACGATCATCAGCGCCGTCAGCCGCAGCGGCAGGCGCGCCAGCTCGATCAGGGCTGGATCGTGCAGAAACAGGCCCAGGACGGCGTCGGGCAATAGCACCATGGGCAGCGCGATAAGGGCCAGGCACAGCCAGGCGAGGTACACCACCTCCCAGCCCCAACGGTGGGCATCGGCCAGCTCATCGCGTCCGAGCGCCTGGCCTACCAGGCTCATGGCCGCCATGCCCAGGCCTACGCCGGGCAGGATCATCAGCAGCGAGAGATTGACCAGCACATGCCCCACCGCGACGCTGGCGGTGTTGACCTGCCCCAGAATCCAGAACAGTACCGCGTAGCCGGCCGCAAACCACAGCTGCTGGAAGGAGTGAGGCCCGGCCAGGCGCAGGGTGGTCAGCAGGGTGAGACGGTGCGGTAGTGCCGCCAGCAGGCCACCGGGCCTGGCATGACGCAGGCTGGCAAAGGCCCAGATCACCGCTCCGACGAACAGCGAGAGGGTGGTGCCGGCCCCTGCGCCCGCAGCGCCCATGGCCGGCAGTCCCAGGTATCCGAAGATCAGTCCCAGGCTCGCGACCACGTTGATGGCGTGCATCACCAGAATGATGCGCAGGTAGAGGCCGGTCCGCTGAATGCCGTTCCAGTAGCCGCGAAAGCAGAAGATCATGGCCACGGCGGCAAGCGACAGGACGCGCCAGCGGAAATAGGCCACCGCCTCGGCATTGACCGTGGGATCCTGATTGATCAGCGCCATCAGCGTCGGCGCCTGCCACAGGCAGAGCAGGGTGATCGGCAGTGAGAGCACGGTGGCGATCAGCAGGCCGGCATTGAGCGGCATGGCGAGTCGTGTCCAGGCCTGCTCACCATGGCGTCGTGCGGTCTGGGCCTGCACCCCGGAGGAGAGTCCGAATACCAGGGCGGTGACCATGAACATCACATAGCCGCCGATCCCCACCCCCGCCAGCGGGACTTCGCCTAGCGAGCCGACCATGGCGGCATCGATCAGATTGATCAGGCTCTGGGAGAGCATGCCGGCGATGATCGGCAGTGAGAGGCGCAGGATGGTGCGACGACGTGTGGCGTGAAGCAGCATGGTGATCCGCAATAGAGGAGGAGGTGGGCCGCCTGGCTGGCGACCCACCGTGAATCAGGCGGGGTCGTAGGAGAGCACCGGCATGAGCCAGCGCTCCATCTCCTCGACTCCCATGCCCTTGCGGCTGGCCAGGCTCTCCACCTGTTCACGGGTAATCTTGCCGGTGGAGAAGTATTTCGACTGCGGATGCGAGAAGTACCATCCCGCCACGGCGGCGGCGGGCCACATGGCGAAGTTCTCGGTCAGGGTGAGGCCGGACTGCTCGGTGGCGTCGAGCAGCCTGAACAGGATTGGCTTCTCGGTATGGTCGGGGCACGCCGGATAGCCTGGTGCCGGGCGGATGCCCTGATACTTTTCGGCGATAAGGGCCTCGTTGTCCAGCGCCTCATCGGGTACATAGCCCCAGAACTCCTTGCGCACCCGTTCATGCAGGCGTTCGGCGAAGGCCTCGGCCAGACGGTCGGTAAGCGACTGCACCAGAATGGCATTGTAGTCATCACCGGCCGCCTTGTACTGCTCGGCGAGCTCCTCGACACCGTGGCCCGTGGTCACGGCGAAGCCGCCGATCCAGTCCGCTTTGCCACTCGGCTCTCCCTTGTCGTCGTAACGGGGCGCCACGAAGTCGGCCAGGCTATAGCACACACCGTCGCGGTTCTTGGTGGTCTGCTGGCGGATATGGTGAAGCCGTTCGATCACCTCGCTGCGGGAGTCGTCGGCATACACCTCGATGATATCGTCGTCGACACTGTTGGCGGGCCAGATACCGATCACGCCCCGCGCTGTTACCAGCTTTTCGTCGATCAGCTTGCGCAGCATGGCCTGGGCATCGCGGAACAGGCTGCGAGCCGCCTCGCCGACCTTGGCGTCGTCGAGAATCTTCGGGTACTTGCCGACTAGCTGCCAGCTCATGAAGAAGGGAGTCCAGTCGATCCGCTCGACCAGTTCATCGAGATCATAGCCATCGAAGGTCAGTGTGCCGGTCATGGCCGGCTGTGGCGGGGTGTAGCGGCTCCAGTCGGTCTTGAACTTGCGCTGACGAGCCTGCTCATAGGTCAGGTCTGCCCCCTTGGGGCGTCGCTTGGCGTTACGTTCGCGCACGCTCTCGTATTCGCTCTG
This sequence comes from Halomonas marinisediminis, assembly GCF_004347715.1. Classification (NCBI taxonomy): domain Bacteria; kingdom Pseudomonadati; phylum Pseudomonadota; class Gammaproteobacteria; order Oceanospirillales; family Halomonadaceae; genus Halomonas; species Halomonas marinisediminis. The sequence continues at coordinate 125,920 of NZ_SLTR01000001.1, forward strand.
GATCTCGGCAATGTATCCGGGCTTCATTTCCGGAGAGAGCAGCCTGGAGGCGACGCCCACCGCGCGGGAGGCGTCCGGCACGTAGATCACCGGGTGCTCGTAGCCGGGATCCACCTTGACCGCGGTATGTGCCTTGGATGTCGTGGCGCCACCGATCAGCAACGGTAGTTCAAAGCCCTGGCGCTGCATCTCCTTGGCCACGCCGACCATCTCATCCAGCGACGGCGTGATCAGGCCCGAAAGGCCGATGATGTCGGCGTTTTCCTCCCGAGCCGTCTGCAGGATCTTCTCCGCCGGCACCATCACCCCCAGGTCGACGACGTCGTAGTTGTTGCACTGCAGGACGACGCCGACGATATTCTTGCCGATGTCGTGAACATCGCCCTTGACGGTCGCCATGACGATCTTGCCCTTGGCCTGGGTCGTTTCGTCCTTTTCCGCCTCGATATAGGGCAGCAGGTGCGCCACCGCCTGCTTCATCACTCGAGCGGACTTGACCACCTGGGGGAGGAACATCTTGCCGGCGCCGAACAGGTCACCGACCACGTTCATGCCATCCATCAACGGTCCCTCGATGACCTCGATAGGGCGGTCGAACTGTAGGCGCGCCTCTTCGGTGTCCTCGATGATATAGGCGGTCACCCCCTTGACCAGCGCATGCTCGATGCGCTTGGCGACCTCCCAGCCACGCCACTCCAGGTCTTCCTTCTTGTCCGCGCCACTACCGCCGCCCTTGTACTTCTCGGCCAGGTCGAGCAGTCGCTCGGTCGCATCGTCGCGCCGGTTGAGCACCACATCCTCTACCGCATCGCGCAGTTCGGCATCCAGGTCATCGTATACCCCCAGCTGACCGGCATTGACGATGCCCATGGAGAGCCCGGCGCGAATGGCGTGATAGAGGAATACCGAGTGGATCGCCTCGCGCACCACGTTGTTGCCGCGAAAGGAGAACGAGACATTGGAGACGCCGCCGGAAACCTGGGCGTGGGGCAGGTGCGTGCGGATCCATTCGGTCGCCTGGATGAAGTCGACGGCGTAGTTGTTGTGCTCCTCGATCCCGGTAGCGATGGCGAAGATGTTGGGGTCAAAGATGATGTCTTCGGGAGGAAAGCCGATCTCATCGACCAGCAGGCGATAGGCGCGTTCGCTGATCTCGGTCTTGCGCGCAAAGGTGTCGGCCTGGCCGGCCTCGTCAAAGGCCATGACGACCACGGCGGCGCCATGGCGGCGGCAGACGGTGGCGTGCCGGCGAAACTCCTCTTCCCCCTCCTTGAGCGATATGGAGTTGACGATCGCCTTGCCCTGGATGCACTTGAGACCGGCCTCGATGATCTCCCACTTGGAGGAGTCGATCATGATCGGCACCCGGGAGATATCCGGCTCGCCGGCGATCAGGTTCAGGAAGCGGACCATGGCCTCCTGGGAGTCCAGCATCCCCTCGTCCATGTTGATGTCGATGACCTGGGCGCCGTTCTCCACCTGCTCCAGGGCGACCTCGAGAGCGGTGGTGTAGTCCTCCTCCTTGATCAGGCGCTTGAAGCGCGCCGAGCCGGTCACGTTGGTGCGCTCGCCGACGTTGACGAACAGCGAGTCGGGTCCGATGTTGAAGGGTTCGAGGCCGGAGAGACGGCAATTCTTGGGGATGTCCGGCAGGTGCCGCGGCGTCATGCCCTGAATGGCGTGATGGATGGCGGCGATATGCTCGGGAGTGGAGCCACAGCAGCCACCGATGATATTGACCAGGCCGCTGGCGGCAAACTCCGCCACGATGGCCGCCATCTCTTCGGGAGACTGATCATATTCGCCGAACTCATTGGGCAGGCCGGCATTGGGGTGGGCCGAGACGTAGGTGTCGGCCTTGCTCGACAGCTCCTCGACGTAGGGACGCAGCTCCGCGGCGCCAAGCGCACAGTTGAGGCCCACCGAAAGTGGCTTGGCGTGGCGCACCGAGTTCCAGAAGGCCTCGGTGGTCTGCCCCGAGAGGGTGCGGCCAGAAGCATCGGTGATGGTACCGGAGATCATCACCGGCAGACGCTCGCCGCGTGACTCGAAGAGCTCTTCCAGGGCGTAGATCGCCGCCTTGGCATTGAGGGTGTCGAAGATGGTCTCGATCATGATCAGATCGGCACCACCCTCGATCAGCGACTCGGCGGCTTCGAGGTAGTTCTTGCGCAACTCATCGAAGGTGACATTTCGCTTGGCTGGATCGTTGACGTCCGGGGAGAGTGAGGCCGTTCGCGAGGTGGGGCCAAGTACGCCGGCGACATATCGGGGCGTTCCGGTCTCGGCAGTCACCGCATCGCAGACCTCGCGCGCCAGTCGCGCCGCCTCACGGTTGATCTCGGGGACCTGCGCCTCCATGCCATAGTCCGCCTGAGACAGGCGAGTGCTGTTGAAGGTGTTGGTCTCGACGATGTCGGCGCCGGCCTCGAGATACTCGCGGTGGATGCGCGACACCAGCTCCGGGCAGGTCAGTACCAGGAGATCATTGTTGCCCTTGAGATCCGAGGGCCAGTCGGTAAAGCGTGCCCCGCGGAAGTCATCCTCGGAGAGGCCGGCGTTCTGGAGCATGGTGCCCATGCCTCCATCGAGCATCAGGATGCGCTCGGCGAGACATTCGATCAGGGTGGTGGTTTGGGCAGTGGGAGCGGCGGCCATGGTGGGAATCTGTCTCCAGCGAAGGTGTCCGATATTCATGACCGCCGTTGTGCCTCGGGGCATCTTCTACGTCGCGGCCTCTGTCAAGCCGGTCATGGTAGCAAACTGCTCGCCGTGGGGGCAGGTGAGTGTTTAAAAACCCACCAATTCACTCGGGATTGTTTCGCCGCGTTCCGTGTCTTACCATTAGCGTCATCACTTTTACCCGGTACGCGGCGATTTCGCCGCTGCCGCGCACCGACAGCGGGAAATAGCATGAGCGAACCGATCCAGATTACCGATAGTGCCCAGGACTACCTCGCCGAGCTGCTCGAGAAGCAGAACGTCGAAGGGATCGCGGTACGCATCTTCATCACCCAGCCAGGCACTCCCTATGCCGAAACCTGCCTGGCCTACTGCCGCCCCGGCGAAGAGGAACCCACCGACGAGAAGCTGGAGCTGCCCAAGCTGGGTGTCTTCCTGGACAAGAACAGCCTGCCGTTCCTCGAGGAGGCGGTCGTCGATTTCAATGCCGATCGCATGGGGGGACAGCTGACCATCAAGGCGCCCAACGCCAAGATGCCCAAGGTCAATGCCGATAGCCCCCTCGCCGATCGCGTCAACTACGTGCTCTACAGCGAGATCAACCCCGGTCTGGCGGCCCATGGCGGGGAGATCAAGCTGGTCGAACTGACCGACGAGAACGTGGCGATACTGGCCTTCGGTGGTGGCTGCCAGGGCTGTGCCGCGGTTGACCTGACGCTCAAGGACGGTGTCGAGCGCACTCTGCTGGAGCGTATTCCGGAGCTGGGTGGCATCCGTGACGTGACCGACCATAGCGACACCACCAACGCCTACTACCGCTAAGCTGCCCCCGAACCCAGCAGGGCTCGTACCAACGGCTCGACCGGCAGGGCTATCTGGCGCCACACGTTGGGCTCCGCCTTTAGGCGGGGCTCTTCTTTTTTTCATGGCTTATGGTCAGCGAAGACTGCCTCAGAGACGGTGGTCAGACGGATCGCCTTGCCTATTATCACCGGCCGACTTATTTGAGTCGCTCGCCTCTTCCGAGGCCCCCTTCGGCGCCTGCCACAGGCAACGATAGAGCTGTTGCTCCAGGCTTCTCACGCGCTCTACCTGTTCCTCCAGATGTCGCTTCTGCTCGTCGATGCGTGCCTGCAGCAGTGACTGCTCATGCTGGCGAATCTCGGCCAGCGCCTCCGCCTGGCGGCGGGCCCAGTCCACCTCGCGATGGTGCTTCTCCTCATTGGCAAGCCTCGCGCGCAACTCCTGCAGCTGCGACTCCTGACGCTCGAGGCGCCTCTCCAGCTGTTCCTCTCTTCCGGCCGCCGCCTTCTCACTGGCCAGTCGCTCCTGGCGTGCCTGGTCGAGCAGGGTCATCAGGCGTGTCTCGGCGCTTTCGTGGCGTTGCTCCTCCTGTGTCAGCTTCTCGCGGTGCGCCTCCTCACATGCCTGCATGGCCTGCTGATGCTCCTGCGCCATTCGGCTAGCCTCGTCTCGATGACGCTGCAGCAGCGACTCCGCTTCGGCCAGACGCGTGGAGACACGGTTCTCGGCTGCCTTCAGCGTCTCACACTGCGCCTGGCTCGTTGCCAGCTCCGCACTGAGCGCCTCCAGGCGCTGCTCGGTGCCGGACAGGTGGCTGGCCAGGGCCGCTTCACGCTGCCTGGCATCGTCCGCCTGTCGGCGAGCGTCGGCCACCGACTCCTGCGCCTCCTCCACCTTGCGATCCGCCTCTTCGCGATAGTGGCGTAGCGCCTCGTTGGCGCTCTCCTGGGCCTGGCGCCAGAGCCCCTCGGCCAGCTCTTGAAGAGCGGCCGGCATGCCGCGGGGTGGAGGAACGTCGCGGTTCTCCTCGCGCTGCTGTCGCCAGTTCCGCAGATGATCGCTGATCGTCGTAAAGCTGCCGGTTCCCAGTATCTCGCGAATCTTCTGCACGCTGGGGGCATCGCCTCGAGACAGCAGCTCGTCGATGGCCCGTTGTACGTCTTCGTAGGTCACGCCGATGCGCGCCATGAGGCTCTCCTTGTGCCACCTCTTGGATCGATATGCGGCGCAGCATAGCGGTATTCAGAAGAGAATGGAAGATAATTACATTATACGTAATACGTAAAATACGTTACGATAAAAATAAAAAAGCAAGATTACGCGCCTTATCTTGATTTTTATTATCAGTCCACGGGAAACTGGCCGGCAGGAGCAAGGAGAGGGGTTGATGGGGCGCCAGACAAATGAAGTTGTGTTCGAGGAGTCGCCGCGGCTACCAGCCATGGCGGAGCGGGGCGGCTATATCGCCGCGCGCAGCGATGCCGAGGCAGTGGGCGAATGGTTGGCGGAGTACCGCGCCAGCCCCAGGACGCAGCGCGCCTATCGTCGCGAGGCCGAGCGGCTGCTGTTATGGCTCGCCGAACGGACCATGACCCTCGACCAGGTGCGACGAGACCATTTGGAGGCCTTCGAGGCCTTCCTCGCCGATCCCCAGCCGAGATCGCGCTGGGTCGGGCCACCGCGTTCACGTCACGCCGAGGAGTGGCGACCCTTCCGCGGAGCGCTCTCGCCGGCCAGCCGTCGCCAGAGCCTGGTGATCCTGCAGGGCATGTATGCCTGGCTGGTGGAGGCGGGGTGGGTGAGCCACAACCCCTTCCGACTGATGCGCGACAAGCGACGGCGACTCGATAACCGCCTGGCCGGTATCGAGCGTTATCTAGAGACGCCGCTGTGGGAGTGGTTCTGGGGCTGGTTGAACGGCGCGAACAGGTCGAAGGCGGAGGAGGGGGCGTCATCGCGCGAGCGCTACGAGGAGGCCCGCCGACGCTTTGTCTTCGGCTTCGCCTACCTGCTGGCACCGCGTATCGCCGAGATGAGTGCCGCCCGAATGGGGGATTTCCAGCGGCGCGAGGGGCGCTGGTGGTGGAGCGTGATAGGCAAGGGGGGCAAGTTCGCCAGCATTCCCGTGCCACCCGACATGCTCTTGCTGTTGAAGGAGTGGCGAGCGGTTCTGGGCCTGAGTCCGGAGCCCCAGCCGGATGAGGCGACGCCACTGCTGCGCGCCCTGGATGGCAGGCGAGGCATCGGCGACAACCGCCTCTATCGGCTGATCAGGCAGGCCTTTACTCAGGCCGCAGACGACCTGGAGGTAATGCAGGGGGAGGGCGCCCGCGACTGGGCGCTACGCCTGCGCCAGGCCACACCCCACTGGCTGCGCCATACGGCGCTGACCCATCAGGCTCAGGCCGGGGTCGAGCTGCGCTACCTGGCGGCCACGGCGCGGCACTCGCGACTGGACACCACCGCCCGCTATCTGCACGCCGAAGACGAGGCCTGGCACCGGCAGCAGGCTCGCCACGGGCTCGGCGGGAGAGAAGAGGGTCGGGCCGAGGCGGACGGCGTGGGGGAGGAGCCGGTATAATCACTCCATTCACCAACAGGAGGCTCCATGACGATTGACGCAACCGCCGAGCAGGCCCAACAGGAACTGATCGAGGAGTTTGAGCTGTTCGATAACTGGATGGATCGCTACCAGTACATCATCGATATGGGCAAGTCGCTGCCGGAGTTTCCCGAGGAGTGGAAGCGTGACGAGCTCAAGATTCAGGGTTGCCAGTCCAATGTCTGGATGCGCCACGAGTGTCGAGAAGGTGTTCTGCACTTCGACGCCATCTCCGATGCCGCCATCGTCTCCGGGCTGATCGCCGTGCTGTTGCGCATCTACAACGACCGGCCCGCCGCAGAGATCCGCGATACCTCACCACACTTTCTCGGTGACCTGGGGCTCGACAAGCACCTGTCGCCCACGCGCAGCAATGGCCTCAACGCCATGCTCAAGCGTATCTACGAGGTGGCGGAGCAGGATACCGCCTGAGCCCCGACCGGCTCAGGAGGTTGGGCCGTCACGCTCCGCGGGGAGGTCCGACGTGCGGGGACGGAAGTTCTCGTCGAGCTCGGGATCCTCGCGGCACAGTGTCTCGCTGGGGCCGCCCGGCACCGGGTCGATGCCGCCTTCACAGCCAGGATGGCAGCGGGCGATGCGACGAGCGGCCAGCAGCCCGCCTTCGAAGGGGCCATGCACGCGAATCGCCTCCTCGGCATAGCGGGAACAGCTGGGCCAGTAGCGACAGCGCGGCCCGAGCAGGGGGCTCAGGGTTACCTGATAGAGCCTGACCAGCCCGATCATCAGCCAGGCCGTGGCCTGGCGAAGGCCTCGTGCCAGCTTGGCCAGGCAGGGCATCAGGGCTTTCCGTAGAGCGCGGTGGGATCGATCAGCGGGGCAGTGGTGATGCGTGCCGACTCCTTCTCGAGCGCTACATAGAAGCAGCTGCGGCGTCCACTGTGACAGGCGGGGCCCGTCTGGTTCACCTGCAGCAGCAGGGTGTCTCCGTCACAGTCGAGCGCGGCTCCCCTGAGGTGCTGCTGCTGGCCGGAGCTCTCGCCTTTACGCCACAGCTTGCCACGTGAGCGCGACCAGTAGCAGACCCGTCCGGTGCGCAGGGTCTCCATGAGCGCCTCCCGGTTCATCCAGGCCATCATCAACACCTCGCCGCTATCGTGCTGCTGGGCGATGGCGGGAATCAGACCATCGTCGTTGAACCCGATGGATTCGAGCACAGGGACGAGATCGTGTTGGCTGTCGGCGGGCGCCTGCTCGAGCGCCTTGAAGATATCGGACATCTCAATTCTCCGCAGAAAGGGTCAACCGTCGGTATCGCCGCAGGCATCGCAGCGTCCCAGCAATTCGATCGTCTGACGCTCGACCCGGAAGCCCAGCTGCTGGGCGCAGTCGGCGAGCTGGGCATTGACATCTTCCAGGTGCAGTTCCTCGACTCGCCCGCAGAGGCGGCAGATCAGCAGCTGGAAGCCGTGAGAATGCTCCGGGCAGGGACAGGCAACATAGGCGTTGAGCGACTCGATACGGTGCACCAGGCCCTGATCGATCAGAAACTCCAGGGCACGGTATACCGTGGGTGGCCGAGCCGAGGCATGCTCGTCGGCCAGGCGGTCGAGCAGGTCATAGGCCTTTAGGGCACCGGACGCCTCGGCAATCATCTCGAGCACGCGGCGTCGTATCGGCGTAAAGCGCGCCCCGCGCTGCTGGCACTGCCGCTCCGCCTGGAGCAACAGGTTTCGGGAATCAGTCATGGCACCCGTCGGCTGTCGAAGTTGGCGACATTCTACGCGGGTGGGCGAGGGCGGGCCAGCGTGCCTCAGGCTCCGGCGGTGGCTTCAAGCTCGCTTCGACGGGCGAAATGGTGGCGCGCAAAGTCCACCCGTGCCTGGGCAGCCACTCCCTCCGGCTGCTTCTCGACCAGATCGAGGCGACGCCTCAATCCTTCGCCGTTGGCCATCTGGATCGCCAGCCCGGGCCTGGCGTTGAGCTCCAGCAGCATGGGGCCCTGATCGCGATCGAGCACCATGTCAGTGCCCAGATAGCCGAGCCCGGTCATCTCATAGCAGCCGGCGGCCAGCAGCAGCAGGGTAGGCCAGTCGGGGATGGTCAGGCTGGCCAGTTCATGGCCGGTATCGGGGTGGTCATGACGCGTGCGATCGAACTGAACTCCCCGGATGGCGGTGCCGGAGGCAATATCCAGTCCCACGCCGACGGCGCCCTGATGCAGGTTGGCCTTGCCATCCGAGGCCGCGGTGGAGAGGCGCATCATCGCCATGACCGGGTAGCCCTTGAACACGATGACTCGGATATCCGGCACCCCCTCGTAGGTGTACTCGGAGAGGCCCTCATCGAAGTTGATCAGTGCTTCGATCAGCGCCACATCAGGAGCTCCCCCCAGTGAGTAGAGCCCGGAGAGGATATTGGAGACGTGACGCTCGATATCCGATAGGCTCATGCGAACACCGCTGGGCTTGATGTAGTCGTTACCTTCGACACGCTCCACCACCAGGATGCCCTTGCCGCCGCTGCCCTTGGCGGGCTTGATCACGAACCCCTGGTGTCCGGCAAGCAGCTCACCGATATGCTTGACGCCGAACTGGGTGGTAACGGTGCCAATCAGTGCCGGTGTGGTGATGCCAAAGCGCTCGGCGAGCAGCTTGGTCTGCAGCTTGTCATCCACCAGCGGATAGAGACGGCGATTGTTATAGCGTCCGATATAGCGAATGTTGCGGCGATTCATGCCGATGATGCCCTTGGCACGCAACTTGCCAGGCGTCGTCCATTCTCGCATGGCTCAATCCTCGGTGACCGGCTTGAAGCGACGCAGCTCCAGCAGGCGATAGCCGGTGTAGTTGCCGATCATCAGGATCAACGCCATCAGAATCAGCTGAATCCCCAGGAAGTTGAAGGTGATATGGCGTACCCAGGGGTTGTTCATGGCCAGATATGCCAGCACCGCGGTGAACAGGCTGCCACCGCCCTGGATCAAGACCTCCTTAGGACCTTCCTCCTCCCAGAGGATCGACATCCGCTCGATGGTCCAGGAGAGGATAATCATCGGGAAGAAGGTGATGGTCAGGCCGGCATTAAGCCCGAAGCGGTAGGCGAGCACCGAAAACACCGAAATGATGCCGATCACCGTGATGATCACCGCCGTCACTCGCGCCACCAGCAACAGATTGAGGTGCGACAGGTAGCTGCGAATCACCAGGCCGACGGCGACCACCAGCAAGAAGCCGATCAGACCGGTGGCCAGGCTTGTCTGGATAAAGGCCAGAGCGATCAGTACCGGCATAAAGGTGCCTGAGGTCTTGATGCCTACCAGGATGCGCAGTACCACCACTACCAGCGCGCCGATAGGAATCAACAGGATCGTCTGGAACAGTGCCTGCTCCTCGAGCGGCAGGCTGTGAATGGAGAAATTGAGCAGGGTATCCTCGGCCAGCTGGTTGCGAACCGCCGCGGCCGCCGGCTGGTTGCGAGCCAGCATCGAGAAAGTGACCCTTGAGTTGCTGCCCCCCTGAACCTCGAGCACGGCCTGACCGCTGCCTTCCCAGATCAACAGGTTGTCGGGGCGTCCCTGGGCACCGGTGGCCGGATCGAAGAGTGCCCAGTGCTGACCGTCAAACACCTGGACCCAGCTGGTGAGCGACTGGCGCCGCCGACCGTCCTCGAGCATTAGTCCGCTCACCTCTCTGGCCGGGACGCCGGCCTGGTTGAGCAGCCGAACGAGCAGGGGCGTGCGCTCGAACTGGGTCAGCAACAGCCGTGCATTCTCGCCCTGACGCTCCTCATTGAAGTCGTGAAGCAGCTCACGGGCGAAGGTGAAAGGATCCGCACTGCGGCCCCAGGCACGTTCGATCATCTGGGTGGCCGCCGTATCATAGGGTCGCTCCCAGACGATATCGCGGCGAAGCGGTGGGGTGTCCAGGCGAGGAGGGCGGCTGTCCGGTGCCACCAGCACCTGGGCGGTGTAGTAGAGCTGCTGGGAGCCAGTGGCTTCACGGATCGACCACTGGGCCCGCCTGCCGCCATTCTCTTCCACGAAGGAGAGGCCGTAGCCGGGCGAGGCCGTATGCTCGGTAAGCAGGCGAAAGCCCTCCTGAGTCGAGGGGAGCGCCATGTCCACCAGTACCGGATCACCCAGTGCCGTGAAATTGACCTGGGCCTCCACCTCCCATACCTGGCGCTGTTCTCCCGGTGTCCAGGGCACCTCGAGCTGATAGTGACGATGCAGGGTCATGGCGGTGCCGGCCAGGAACAGCACGCCAACCAGCAGATAGAAAGGCAGTCTTGACATGGGGCTTCCTTGGCAGAGAGCGACTAATGCGCGGCTCAGTGCGTTTCGTTGTCGAGGTCGGCATCATTCTCATGGCGTTCGGCTTCCGCTGCGGGACGCCCGCCGGGAAATTCGGGCCGCGGGTGAAGGTACCTCTCGGCCACATCGATGACGGCGATATCGAGCAGGAAGCGCCTGCCCAGCAGGGCCGGAAAATCGAGATGGGTACGATCACTCAGCGTGAATTCTACCGGCTCCTGAATCGGCCCCAGGGTCATCATCAGGGTCACCACCGGGCGCGACTCTTCACCAGTTGCCTGGATGATGCGCACGCGACGCTCGATAGGGGCTTCGATCCATTCATCCCGCACCGCCTCGACGACGACGTCGTCCTCCGCCAGTCCCAGCTTGAAGCGGACCCAGTTTTCGCCGTCACGTTCGAAACGGGTGATCTCGCGGGCGGAGAGCGACGAGGTACTGGCGCCGGTATCGATACGCGCCTTGAGGTAGGTGCCGACATCGGGCAGCCCGATCCATTCGCTGCTACCCAGGACCGCCTTGTTGCCGATCCCCAGTTCATCGGCCGCGCACTCGCGCCTGACAATCACTGGTTCGGACTCGTCCTCAGCGATTTGGTCCAGGCGCGTGTTTGTGCTGCGCAACAGCGAACCCACCTCGCGCATATCGCCGATCAGCAGATCCTGGCGGCTCGCAACAGACGATAGTTCAGCATCAATCCGGGTGTTGTCGCAGCTGGCAAGCAGCGTCGCTTCCAGCGCATTCATGCGCTGGTGAAAGTCGGTCGAGGACAGGACGGGCGGTGGCGTCGGCTTTTCCGTCAGCGCGACACAACCGGAAAGCGCGATGGCAGACGCTGCGAGCGTCGCACTCAGCAGAGGATGGAGCATGGGGAAGGGCACTTCCTTTGGATAGTCTGGCGATGATAAGGAGTCGCCGAGGATCTTGTCCAACTCGGAGACGCCTCACCAGGCCGAAGCACATGAGTTTCAGGAGGCTTTGGGGAGTTTTGCATCATCAAATTTAACATAATATACATTATGCGAATTACGGCATTGCCGCTGCCGATGGCTTCTCATCCCAACACATAACGGGCCCCGACGATGCTTGTCGGGGCCCGTTACACAACTTGCGGCAGCGTTTATGACTCAGCGCCGCCGATTACTCGGCCGGTGCGTAGGAGCCATCTTCCCGGTGGACTTCGTTGCCGGTTAGCCCAGGGGTAAAGACGCAGGCCAGATGCATGGTCTTGGTAGCACGCAGCAGGTGTTCGTCGTGCTGGTCGAGGATATAGATGTCGCCCGGCTTGATCGGCCAGATCTTGCCGTCGGCCAGGGTCTCCACCTCGCCTTCACCTTCGATGCAGTAGACCGCTTCGAAGTGGTGCTTGTAGTGGATATGGGTCTCGGTGCCTTCGTATATGCGGGTGATGTGGAACGAGCAGTTGCCGCCATCGTCGGCCAGTGACAGCCGGGTGCTGTCCCAGTTGCCGTTCTCCGCCTTGACCAGGCGATCCGTCTTGCGGCACTCCTCGAGATTACGAACGATCATGGGTTCTCTCCTTGAATGTTGCCTTGAATGTTGCTACTTGGCATGGGTTGTTTTCCGCTCTTGGGGAAACGATAGACTATTCATAAAGTGAGCCAACATTGCGGCTCTCTCGTACCATACTAATCGCGCTCTCAGCTTAGCGCCTGTTTGGCGCTTTGCTCGAGAATATCCAGACCCTTCTGCAGGTCCTCATCGGAAATCGTCAGCGGGCAAAGGCACTTGACCACCTCGCCGTCCTGGCCGCTGGTCTCGATGACGAGCCCGTTCTCGAACGCCTGGTGGGTGATCTTGTCGGCGATCTCGCCACTGCCCACATCGATGCCACGCATCAGACCACGCCCTCGTTCGGAGGCCTCGATGCCTTGTTCGCTTATCCAGGCGGCAATCTTGGCGAAACGCTCGGAGACGACCTCTCCCTTGCGCTGTACCTCCTTAGCGAAACTGTCATCGGTCCAGTAGTTCTCGATCGCGGCGGCGGCCGTGGTGAATGCCAGCGCGAAGCCTCGGAAGGTACCGTTGTACTGTCCCGGCTTCCAGACATCCAGCTCGGGGCGCATCAGGACCTGGGAGAACGGCAGGCCAAGCCCGGAGAGCGATTTGGAGTTGGTCACGATATCCGGCACGACATCGGCGTGCTCGAAGCTGAAGAACTTGCCGGTACGTCCGCAGCCCGCCTGGATGTCGTCGACAATCAGCAGGATGTCATGGGCACGGCAGATCTGTTCGAGACGCTTGAGCCAGTCGAGGCCACAGGCATTGATACCGCCCTCCCCCTGCACGGTCTCGACAATGACCCCGGCCGGCACATCGAGGCCACCGGACTTGTCGCTCAGCAGCTTCTCGAAGTAGTCCAGGGTGTCGGTGCCATCGCCCAGGTAACCGTCATAGGGCATGAAGGAGCCTCCCACCGTGGGGACGCCACCGGTGGCCTCACGGAACTTGCGGTTACCGGTGGTGGCGAGTGCCCCCATGGTCACGCCGTGAAAGCCGTTGGTGAAGGTCACGATGTTGTGACGCTGCTTGGCGTTGCGTGCCAGGCGAATGGCCGCCTCGACGGCGTTGGTGCCGGTGGGCCCGGGGAACTGCACCTTGTAGTCGAGGCCTCGCGGCTTGAGGATGATCTCATCGAGAGCCTGGAGATAACGGCGCTTGGCGGCGGTGAAGAAGTCCAGACCGTGGATGATATTGTCTTCGGCCAGATAGTCGAGCAGGGCCTGCTTGATCTTGGGGTTGTTGTGCCCGTAGTTCAGGGTGCCGGCACCGGCCAGAAAGTCGATGTACTCGCGACCCTCCTCGTCGGTCAGGCGGGCGTTCTTCGCCTTGGTGAAGACTACCGGGAAGGAGCGCGAGTAGGTACGAACGTCAGATTCCATGCGTTCGAGGATCTGGGTCTGCATCGTAGACCTCCTGTGTAGCGGAATGATGGAGTGTGACAAGGCGCGAGGCGCAAGCGCGTCCTCGCGGTCAAGCGGAAAAGAGACGAGCGTCAGAGTCGGTCTGTCTGAAAGGGGCCGATCCGGACCAGGTTCTCGGGATCGTGTTCGCCACCAAGCTGGTCGGTGGAGAAGTATTCGCGGCTGTTCAGCGGCACCTGCCAACGATCGGCCAGGCGGCGAAACAGCCCCCAGGAGGCCTGGTTGTCGGGAGTAATGGTCGTCTCGAGGTGGTGGACCTCGGCAAGTTCGGGTCGGCTCATGATCGCCTCGACCAGACGCCGGGCCAGGCCGGTGCCACGTGCCTTCTCACCGACGGCGACCTGCCAGAGGAAATAGGTATCCGGGGCGTTGCTCTTCACATATCCCGAAACGAAACCGACGACCTCGCCCTCCTCGTCCGTGGCCACCGCGCAGGTGTCACGAAACTGTGTAGCCAGCAGCAGATAGGCGTAGGCAGAGTTGACGTCGAGGGGCGGGCAGGATTTGACCAGTTCATAGATTCCCCAGCCATCATCGGGGTTGGGCTTGCGGATAAACAGGTCACTGGCATCAGCGTCGACCACTTCGTCGGCGACGGTGGGACGTGCAAGGTCGGCTGAAGGTGTGAAGGGCTCGGTCAATGTCATCATTGGCGGTGTTCGCTTCGGCGATGTCGGCAGGAAGTATACCAAGCGTTCGGCAAATCTCAAATTTGCGATTATTTTACAGGGCGGTATCCATAATAAAAAATTATGCGAGTCGGTGCAGGAGCCTGGATCGATAACTGGATAGAACGCTCTATCGACGCCTGGAAAGGCTCCCCATCTAGGCTTATCACAATCACCAGCCAATGGGTTTCACGTGGTCTCTCTTCCAGTGGTGGCCAGTTCCAGTAGCCGTGATATCGATCGACCGCCCTGCCCATTCTCCCAGTCTAGACCAGCCTGACGGCACCGGCCTCAACGAAAAGGGCCGCCCGAAGGCGGCCCTGGTTAACCGGTTTAGCGCCGTGTCGGCGTGCGCATGGTGACGAACTCCTCGGCGCCGGTAGGGTGAATGCCCACGGTGGCGTCGAACTCGGCCTTGGTCAGTCCCGCCTTGACGGCGATGGCGATGCCCTGAATCACTTCGCCGGCCTCCTCGCCCACCATGTGCGCACCGACCACCACGTCGCTGGCATCGTCGATGATCAGCTTCATCAGGCAGCGCTCGCTGCTGCCCGAGAGGGTGTGCTTCATGGGGCGGAAGTTGGCGGTGTAGACGCGAATCTGGCCACACTGCTCGCGGGCCTGCTCCTCGGAGAGGCCGACGGTACCGATATTGGGGTGACAGAATACCGCCGTGGGGATGTGGCGGTAGTCCAGTGGTGCGGCAGGTGGAGTCTCCTCGAAGTGGCAGCGCACCAGATGCATCGCCTCGGCGAGCGCCACCGGCGTCAGCTCCGGCCCACCCGTCACATCGCCCAGGGCGAGTATCGAGGAGACCGACGTCTCGAATCGCTCGTTGACCCGGATATGGCCGCTGTCATCCAGCGCCACCCCCAGGGTATCCAGCCCCAGTCCTTCCAGGTGTGGTCGCCGTCCGGTAGCGGCGAGCACCGCATCCACTTCCAGGATCTGGTCATCGGTCAGGGTGACCCGCAGGCCCTCCTCGCTCTTGTCGATTCGCTCGATATTGGTCTCGAAATGAAGCTGAACGCCCCGCTCGGCCATCTGATCACGGGTGAACTCGCGCACCTCCTGGTCGAAGCCACGCAGGAATAGCTCTCCTCGATAGATCAGGTGAGTCTCGCTGCCCAGGCCATTGAAGATACTGGCGAACTCTACCGCGATATAGCCGCCTCCCAGCACCAGAAAGCGCTTCGGAAACTCTGCCAGGTCGAAGATATCGTTCGAGTTGAGCGCCAGGTCGCTACCGGGGAACTCAGGAACCCAGGGCCAGCCGCCCACGGCGACCAGAATCTTCTCGGCGCTGTAGATCTCATCACCCACTGCCACATGGTGGGCGTCGAGCACCCGAGCACGGCCGTTGATAAGGCTCACTCCCGCCCCGTCGAGCAGCCGGGCATAGATGCCGTTCAGGCGCTTGATCTCGCCGACCTTGTTATCCCGTAGCGTCGGCCAGTCGAAGCGTGGTGGTTCGGGCAGGTGCCAACCGAAGCCCCCTGCATCCTCGAAGGCGTCATGGAAGTGAGCGGCATAGGAGTAAAGCTTCTTGGGCACACAGCCCACATTGACGCAGGTGCCGCCGAGGTAGCGGTCCTCCGCGACGGCGACCCGGGCGCCGGCGGCGGCCGCGGTACGCGCCGCCCGCACACCGCCGGAGCCGGCGCCGATCACGAAGAGGTCCCAGTCATGGGTGGTGGAATCGAGTTCGGACACGATGCTGCTCCCTGTCGTGGGCACTGGGCCCTGGATTCAAGGCGCCGATGATAGCAGCGATGGGCGCGTGACGGCATGGCGCGAACGCCTGGATGACCGCCCCGTTTTATTGTTGACCGCCATGCCGGGGAGGAGTAAAAAAACGCCACCCTACGACGCCCACTTGCCTTGAGGTCATCTCATGAGAAAGGAAATTGAGTCCCTACTGGAGAACAACCGTGCCTGGGCCGACAAGGTCAACCGGAATGACCCCGATTTCTTTACCCGGTTATCGAACCAGCAGAACCCCGACTACCTCTGGATCGGCTGCTCGGACAGTCGCGTCCCCGCCAACCAGATCATCAATCTGCCTCCCGGTGAGGTCTTCGTCCACCGCAACGTCGCCAACCTGATCCACCATAACGATCTCAATGCGTTGTCGGTGCTGCAGTATGCGGTCGATGTCCTTCAGGTGCGCCATATCATGGTCGTGGGACACTACGGCTGTGGGGGTATCCGTGCGGCCATCGAGGGCGGCGACAATGGCATGGTCGACAACTGGCTGCACTCGGTGCGTGAGCTCTATTATCAGCACCGTGACGAGCTGGAGCCGCTCTCGCCGGATGAGCGGGTGAACCGCATGTGCGAGCTCAACGCCTGCTCTCAGGTGCAGCGCCTGAGTCGTACCAAGATCATCCAGCATGCCTGGCAGCGTGGACAGCAGATCTGGATTCACGGCTGGGTCTATGGGCTGTCCGACGGTCGGGTCAAGGATCTCGACTGCACCATCGCCGGCCTGGAAGAGGCGGCCGACCTCTATCGGATTCAGAGTGCCACCCCGGTGGACTGATTCCCGAACGGATGTCTGAACTGGGACTCTGAACTGGTCAGTGCCGTTGCCAGGAGGCGGCGGCACCCATGCTCTACTTTCGTATAAGACAAGAGTGGTCAATTCATCCAGCGCATGACGCCACTCGGAATTTCGATTGTACCCCACCCTGTCGGGTCTCTATGTTGAGGTGTGCAACAGCCGTGTGCGGTGATCGCGCACCAACAACAATCCTTGTAAAGGGAACCCGACATGATGTTCAAGCGCACCCTTCTGGCTGCCGTCGTTGGCGCCACCATGACCGGCGCCGCCATGTTGCCCGCCGTTGCCAGCGCCGAGACCACTCTGCGCATGGCCTATGATGCGGACCCGGTCTCGCTGGATATTCACGAGCAGCTCTCCGGTGGCATCCTGCAACTCTCGCACATGACACACGACCCGCTGGTTCGCTGGACCAAGGATCTCGAGTTCGAGCCACGCCTGGCCACGGAGTGGGAGCAGGTGGACGACACCACCATGCGCATGACCCTGCGTGACGGGGTCGAGTTCCACAGCGGCAACGCCTTCTCCGCCGAGGATGTGGTGTGGACCGTGGAGCGTCTCAAGCGGAGCCCCGATTTCAAGGCGATCTTCACTCCCATCGAGAGTGTCACTGCCATCGACGAGACCACCGTCGAATTCAAGACCGCCGAGCCTTACCCGCTGCTGCTCAATCTCGCCACCTACATCTTCCCGATGGATAGCGAGTTCTACTCCGGTAACGATGACGATGGCGACCCCAAGGACGAGATCGTCAAGAACGGCAACTCCTTCGCCTCCTCGAACCTTTCCGGTACCGGGCCCTACACGGTCGTCGAGCATCGCAAGGGCACCCGCATGGAGTTCGCACGTAACCCCAACTACTGGGATAGCGAGTCACCGGGCAATGTCGATACCATCGTGCTGACCCCGATCAGCGAAAACGCGACCCGTGTGGCCGCCCTGCTCTCCGGTGACGTCGACTTCATTGCCCCCGTACCGCCCAATGATCTCGAGCGCGTGCGCCAGAGCGAGGACGTCCAGCTGGTCACCCTCTCCGGCACCCGTATCATCTTCTTCCATATGAATCAGGAGCGTGTCGAGGCCTTCAAGGATCCGAAGGTTCGTCAGGCCTTTGCCTATGCCGTCAACCAGGACGCCATCGCCGACCGCTTGATGAAGGGCTTTGCCACCCCCGCGGCCCAGTTTTCCCCCGAGGGGTATGCCGGCCATATCGACTCGCTGGAGCGTCGCTACGACCTTGAGAAGGCCAAGGCCCTGATGGAGGAGGCCGGCTACGCCGATGGCTTCGAGATCACCATGATGGCGCCCAACAACCGCTATGTGAACGATGCCAAGATCGCCCAGGCCGTGGCCACCATGCTGGCGCGCATCAATGTCGACGTGGACCTCAAGACCCTGCCCAAGGCGCAGTACTGGGGCGAGTTTGATGACCGCGCCGCCGATATGATGATGATTGGCTGGCATGCCGATACCGAGGACAGCGCCAACTTCCATGAGTACCTGACCGCCTGTCCGGATGCCGACACCGGTGCCGGCCAGTACAACGCCGGCAACTACTGCAACCCGGAGCTCGACAAGCTGGTGGCCGAGGCCAATCTCGAGGTCGACCTCGAGAAGCGCGCCGAGATGCTGAAACAGGTCGAGCAGACCCTCTACGACGAGGCCGCCGTCGTGCCCCTGCACTGGCAGGATCTGGCCTGGGCCTCGGCAGCCAACGTGGATATCGAGCCGGTGCTCAACGTGATGAACTTCCCCTACCTCGGGGACCTGGTCATCAACGAGGACGAGTGATCCTGATGCCGGCCCGGCGGGCCGGCATCACCCCCAGTCACTCCCCCAACCAACGAGCAACGGCCATCGCCCGCGAATCCGTTGCTGCCTGTATGCCCACAGGACACCTTCATGATCGCCTTTCTGATCAAGCGCCTCTTCCATGCGCTGCTGGTGATGTTCGTCATCAGCCTTATCGCCTTCTCGATTCAGGACAACCTCGGCGACCCCATTCAGCAGATGGTCGGCCAGTCGGTGCCCGAGAGCGAGCGCGAGATCCTGCGCGAGGAGCTGGGGCTCAATGACCCCTTCCTGGTCCAGTACCTGCGCTTTGCGAGGAATGCCGTTCAGCTGGACTTCGGCTACTCCTACATCTTCAACGAGCCGACCACCGACGTGGTACTGCGCCACCTGCCCGCTACGCTGGAGCTGGTGGCGGCGACCACGCTGCTGATCGTGCTGCTGTCGGTCCCCATCGGGGTCTACAGCGCCATCAAACCGCGCGCCTGGCTGTCGCGATTCTTCATGGGGGCCTCGATCGTCGGCATCTCCATACCGGTCTTTCTCACCGCCATCGTGCTGATTCAGCTGTTCTCCATCGGCGTCAGCTGGTCCCCCTTCCCCGGGGAGACGGGCTGGGGCAGCTGGCTCAACGGTCTGGTCTCCACCGAGGGGGGGATGCCCGCCTACGGCCGTGGTGACCCTGTGCATGTCGTCGGCACCTGGTACACCAACTTCGCCTCTACCGAGGGCCTCGTCTATCTGGTGCTGCCGTCCATCTCGCTGGCATCGATCATGCTGCCGCTGTTTATTCGTCTGATTCGTGCCGAGATGCTCGAGGTCCTGCAGTCGGAGTACGTGAAGTTCGCCCGGGCCAAGGGGATCAGCCTGCGGCGCATCTACTTCCTGCATGCGCTCAAGAACACCATGCTGCCGGTGATCACCGTAGGCGGCGTACAGATCGGCACCCTGGTGGCCTACACCATCCTGACCGAGACCGTGTTCCAGTGGCCCGGCATGGGGCTGATGTTCCTCAATGCCATCAACCGCTCTGATATCCCGCTGATCATCACCTACCTGATGATCGTGGGCTTGATCTTCGTGATCACCAATACGCTGGTCGACCTGATCTATGGCCTGGTCAACCCCACCGTCAAGCTCACAGGGAAGCCCGCATGACCACCCAGACCTCCCCCGTGCAAGCCCCACCCCTGCCAAGCCGCTGGGAGCGCCTGCGCGACTCCTACCTGCTCTACAGCTTCAAGCGCGATCCGATCGCCCAAGTCAGCCTGCTGGTCTTCATCGTCTTCGTGGCCTGTGCGGTGCTGGCGCCGTGGCTGGCGCCGATGAACCCCTATGATCTGGCCCAGATCGATATCCTGGCCTCGGAGCTGCCGCCCTTCTGGATCGATGGCAGTGACCCCGCCTATGTGATGGGTACTGATGCCCAGGGGCGCGACCTGCTCTCCACCATCCTGTACGGCGCCCGGGTGTCGCTGATCATCGGTTTCGGTGCCGTGGCGCTACAGGCCCTGCTGGGTGTGGTGTTCGGCCTGCTGGCCGGCTACCTGGGCGGGCGGATCGATGCCTTTCTGATGCGGCTGGCCGATATCCAGCTCTCCTTCTCCACGCTGATGGTGGCCATCGTGGTGGGTGCCCTGGTCAAGGCAATCTTCGGCGGTGCCACCTTCAGCACCTACGCCGTCCCCTTGCTGGTATTGATCATCGGCTTGGCCGAATGGCCGCAGTATGCCCGCACCGTCCGCGCCTCGGTGCTCGCCGAGAAGGGCAAGGAGTACGTGGACGCCGCACGCACCATGGGACTGCCCAGCCGACGCATCATGTTCCGCCATATTTTGCCCAACACCCTGTCACCGATTTTCGTCATCTCCACGGTACAGGTGGCCAACGCCATCATCTCCGAGGCCGCCCTCTCCTTTCTGGGGCTTGGCATGCCGGAGACCCACCCGTCGCTGGGTTCGCTGATCAAGTCGGGCTTCGATTACATCCAGTCGGGCTCCTGGTGGATCACCCTGATTCCGGGTGCCGTGCTGGTTGTCCTGGTACTGGTGATCAACCTGCTCGGCGACTGGCTGCGCGACGTGCTCAACCCTCGCCTCTACAAGGGCTGATGACGCCTACGGAGTTTCCATGTCACTTCTCGAAGTCAACCAACTCGACGTGCGCTTTGCCCTGCGTCGGGGCGATGTCAAGGCCCTGCGCGACGTCAGCTTCACACTCGATCGTGGCGAGCGGCTGGGTATCGTCGGTGAATCCGGCGCCGGCAAGTCGGTGGCGGCATTCAGCCTGCTTAACCTGATCGCCAAGCCCGGTTATATCGCCGGCGGCAGCATTCGTTTCGACGGCCAGGAGCTGATCGGGATGCGCGACCGCCATCTGCGCCAGATCCGCGGCAACCGCATCTCGATGATCTTCCAGGATCCGATGATGACGCTCAATCCGGTGCTCTCGATCGGCGAGCAGATGGTCGAGTGTCTCAAGGCGCATCGTCGCATCGGGCGTCGCGAGGCGCGGGCCATCGCCCTGCGCAAGCTCGAACAGGTACATATCCCTTCGCCCGAGGCGCGCCTGGATCAGTACCCCCATGAGCTCTCGGGTGGCATGCGACAGAGGGTGATCATCGCCATCGCCCTGTTGCTTGACCCGGATATCATCATTGCCGACGAGCCCACCACGGCGCTGGACGTGACCATCCAGGCCGAGATCATGGACCTGCTGCTTTCGCTGTGCGAAAAGCACAATGTCGGTCTGATCCTGATCACCCACGACCTTGGCGTGGTCAGCCAGGTGACCCAGCGCATGCTGGTGATGTACGCCGGACGCGTGATCGAGCAGGGGCCGACACGCGAGATCATCAACGATCCCCAACACCCCTATACCCAGGGGCTGATGAATGCCCTGCCCCAGATGGCCACACCGGGCAGCCGCCTGAACCAGATCCCCGGCAGCATGCCGTCACTCGACAACCTGCCCAGCGGCTGCGCCTTTCATCCCCGCTGCGGCTTCACGCAACGTCCGGATGGCAGCGAGCGCACGGCCTGCCGCAGCGAGGTGCCCGGATTCGTCGCCTCCGGCAACTGCCAGGCGGCCTGTCATATGGTGGCCGAGATGCAGGACCAGGAGCGCATTCCGGCACAGGAGACGTCTCGATGACCGATACCCTATCCAGCCCCCGTCCGGAGGCGAGTCACTCCCGCGCCGACAGCGCGCAGCCACTGCTCGAGATTCGTGGCCTGGAGAAGCGCTTCTCGCTCTCCGGCGACTTCCTCGAGCAGCTCAAGTTCAAGGGTGGCAGGCTCGTGCGCGAGCAGGAGCATGTCCACGCCATCAACGGCGTCGACCTGGAGATCCAGCGCGGCGAGGCCCTCTGCGTGGTCGGCGAGTCGGGCTGTGGCAAGTCCACGGTGGCACGTACCGTGATGGGGCTGCTGCACCCCTCGGCGGGTGAGATCCGCTATGCCGGCGAGCGCATCGACGACCTCTCGACCCAGGCGCTGATGCCCTATCGGCGGCGCATGCAGATGATCTTCCAGAACCCCTATGCGTCGCTCAATCCGCGCATGACCATCCAGCAGACCCTGGAGGAGCCGATTCGGCTGCACCACCCCGACTGGAGCCGCCAGCGGGTCCGCGACCAGGTCGACGAGGTCATGGCATCGGTGGGCATCGCCGCGGACTGGGGCAAGCGCTACGGCCATGAATTCTCCGGGGGGCAGCGTCAACGCATCGCCATCGCCCGGGCCCTGGCGGTGGATCCCGAGTTTATCGTCGCCGATGAGCCAATCTCCGCCCTCGACGTCTCCATCCAGGCCCAGGTGCTCAACCTGCTGATGGATGCGCGGCGAGACCGCAACCTCACCTACCTGTTCATTACCCATGATCTCGCCGTGGTCGAACATTTCGGCACTCGAGTGGCGGTAATGTATCTGGGCCGTGTGTGTGAAGTGGCCCCGACGGCGACGCTGTTTGCCACGCCGCGCCACCCCTATACCCAGGCGCTGATGTCGGCGATTCCCCGCCTGGAGGATGAGCGACCGCAGCATATCCGTCTGGAGGGCGAGGTGCCCACCCCGGTACATCTGCCCTCGGGGTGCGTCTTCCACGCCCGCTGTCCGCACGCCAATGCGCGCTGTCGTCAGGAGATTCCCAGGCTGATCGCCCGCGACGACGGCAGCCAGGTCGCCTGTCATGGGGTCGAGGAGGGTCGAATCGACTGAGCCCCCGGGGCATCTGGCATAATGCCCTTTTGGCTCGTCGACGGGAGATGACATGGAGCTGCGCTGGCTCGAGGACTTCATGGCGCTGGCGCGAACGCGACACTTCTCGCGGGCCGCCGAGCAGCAGAACGTCACCCAACCGACGTTCTCCCGCCGTATCAAGCTGCTCGAGGAGGAGATGGGCACCGTGCTGGTCAACCGCCAGACGCTGCCCCTCTCCCTGACCCCGGCCGGTGAGGAGTTCCTGGCACTATGCCATGATGTCACCCAGCGAATGGCCGAAAGCCGGCGGCGGCTGGCTCATCTCGCCGACCAGCACGCCGGGCGCATTCGCCTGGCGGCCCCCCAGAGCCTGTTGAGCCACTTTCTGCCTGCCTGGCTTGGCCGGTGGTCGACGCCCCCACCCATTGTGCCCGACCTGCGCGCCACCGGGTGGCTGGTCGATGACTTCTTCCGGGCCCTGGCCCAGGATGAGTGCGACCTGGTGTTGTGCTACTGGCCGTGCTCGCCGTGTGGCATCGAGCCGGATACCCAGGACTATCTCTCCTGGCGGCTCGCCGGCGAGAAAATGGTTCCGCTCTCTCTCCCGGAGCCGGACGGAGTGCCACGCTTCTCCCTGGAGGGGGCCGCGAGCCTGCCGCTGATCGCCTATCACCCCCGCGGGCTGACCGATGCCGCGATCCGTACCCATCTCGCCCGGCTCGACGACACTCCCGACTTCCGCATCCTCAACGAGAGCATCCAGAGCAGCAATATCCGTGAGCTGGTCTCCCTGGGCTACGGCCTGGGCTGGCTACCCGAATCCAGCGTACGGGATGCACTGGCCCAGGGGACCCTGGTGCCGGCGGGCGGTGAACGCTGGCAGGTACCCATGGACATCGTGCTGTTTCGTCGTGCCGACAACCAGCAACCCACGGTGGCAGCCTTGTGGGATGCGCTCGTCTCTGTGGGTCAACTCGATAATGGCCAACCCGATTAGCCAGCCCCGCAAACCAGCCCGATTGAACGGCATGTCTGATCCGGGCTCCCTGGCGCAAGCCACTTCAGGCGATGGGGCAGCTGACCCCGGTGCCGCGGAGTCCGCAGTAGCCGTCGGGGTGCTTATGCAGGTACTGCTGATGATCCTCCTCGGCATAATAGAAGGCCGTGAGGGGGGCAATCTCGGTGGTGATGTTCCCTCCACCGGCCCGCGAAAGCGCCTGCTGGTAGGCATCGCGTGTCTGCAGCGCAAGCGCCTGCTGTGACTCGTCGGTCGTCAGGATCACAGAGCGATACTGGGATCCGATATCGTTGCCCTGGCGATTCCCCTGGGTAGGATCATGGGCCTCCCAGAACCGTTGCAGCAGCTGTTCGAGACGGATCTCGGCCGGGTCGAAGATGACCCGAACCACCTCCGCATGGCCGGTTTTCCCACTGCAACACTCCGCGTAGGTAGGGTTGGGCGTTACGCCGCCGGCATAGCCCACGGCGGTAACGTAGACACCGTGCAGCTGCCAGAACAGCCGCTCGGCTCCCCAGAAGCAGCCCAGACCCAGCACGATCTCCTGCAGCCGGTCGGGAAACGGTGGCAGCATGGAGCGGCCGTTGACCGCGTGCACGCCGCTGATGGCGAGTGGTGTATCGCGACCGGGCAGAGCCCGGGAGGGATCCAGTGTCATGGTACGTCTCTCCTAGTTGTCATCGAGAATTCTTGGGTTGCCGGAACGGCTGAAGGTGTAGATCAGATCCACCGCCTGGCTCGTACCGGAGACCGCCTCCAGGTAGAGGCTGCGCCAGATGTTGTAGCGCAGGGTAAGTTCGGCGATCGGCGAGAAGACCCCGACACCGTAGCGCACCTCGAGATCGTCGGTCAGCTGGCCACTGAGAGTCACCTGGCTATCTTCACCGCTGCCCGCCGTATCCAGGGTCAGGTCCGAGACACCGAAGGCCTTGCCGATGCCGCCCACCGCGCCACCGGCCTGCCCCACGGCGAGCCCCACCAGTGCCGAGGTCAGCGCCCCATCGGTGTCGCTATCGTTGGGCGCCCGTCCACGTAACAGATAAGAGAGTGCGCTCGCCTCGTCCATGGAGGGCTCCGAGAATACCGCGAGCTGGGGCGATGCGGCGCTACCGGTCACGCGCAGGCCGGCGACCACCCCATCCCGGGTCGCATCCGGATTGCGAACCGCCTCGAAGTTGAGCAGTGGCTGCCCGGGCGGGCCGCTGAACAGCAGTTGGCCCTCGCGGATCAGCAGGTCCTGCCCATAGGCACGGAAGCGGCCATCCACCAGGTTGACATCGCCGAAGAGCTGTACCGGCCCGTCCTGCTGACGCACCTCCAGGGTGCCGGACAAACCGGACTCGAGTCCATAGGCGGAGAGCTTCATATCCGGCCCCAGACGCAGATCGATCTGCACATCCAGGGCCATGCCGGCAGCGGCCATGGCCTCGGCGGTATCTTCTCCAGTGGCGGCCTCCGCCGCGGGGCTCGAAGCTTCACGTCGCGCCCGCTCTTCGTCCTCGCGCGTAATGATCACCTCGTCGGGACTTGGGGCGACCGCCGAGGGGGGCAGCTTGCCGACCTCCAGGCGAGCCCAGGGCACCTGGACGTCACCACGCACCTGCAGCAAGGTTGGGCGAGCTCGGATCTCCAGGTCGGGTGCGATGCGCAACTGTCCGAACTCGGGTAGCACCGCCAGTACCGGCTGGTCGACGCCGCGTAGCGACAGATCGGCGCGCCACTTCTCCGGCGATGGCCAGGCGGCATTGCCGTCGATATTCAGGCGCCCCTCCTTGGCGGCAATGTAGCCGTCGATGGTGGCTGCCGTGCCGTTGAGGTCGATGCCAAGCTCACCATCGTGCACCTCCACCGGCACATCGGCCCCGCTGGCCTTCAGGCCGGCCAGGGCGATGCGCCCGCGCATCTCGGGCGCCTCGAGCCGGCCGGCGAGGTCGATATTACCGGTAAGCCTTCCCTCCAGGGTCTCCATGCCGGTAACGAGATCACGATAGGGCGACAGACGCAGCTCATCGACAGAGAGCCGGCCCGTGAGGCGCCCTTCGTCGACAGGGTCATCGACCCGTGCCGTCAGTGCCAGCCCACCGGCCTGGGCGAGAGTGAGCTCGAGGGCCAGTTCGGCGGCCTGGTCATCGGCACTGATTTCGCCTTCGAGCCGTGCCTCCGGCAGAGACCAGGGCTGGCCGTAGGCGTCCTGGCCGTCGAGTGCCAGTCGGCTCTGCAGGCTGCCTTCCGCCCGCCAGCTGCCATCGGCGCCCCAGCTCGCATCGAGATCCAGCTCGGTATTGCCCTGGGCCGCCCAGCCCTGTGGCAGGAAGGGGTCGAGGAGTGCCATGGGTACCTCAGCGAGTCTGAGGCGCAGTTCGCCACCCTCTGGAGAGGTTTCCAGCGGCTCCACCAGGCACAGGCTGCCGCCCTGTTGCCGAACCAGGCAGAAGGGCTGTACGCGGGCGCTCCCCTGATCGAGGTTGGCGGCGAACCCCGTGGGGTCGGCAAGGCGCAGGTCACCCTGCTCGGCATCGACCTCGAGTCGGGACAGCTGTCCCGCGTAGCGGCCTCGATCCTGGTCGAGTCCGGCCGCCAAGGCTAGTGATGCCCGTGACAGCGGCATGCCGGCGGGCGCCGAGGCCTCCAGGGTCAGGCGGTGCTCGGAGAGCCGGCCATCCAGGGCCAGCACGGCCTCGTCGAGACGCTGACCACCGGCCTCGAGGCCGGCAAGCTCCAGCGTTGCCTCCATGGCGGGGTCCTCGAGGCCGCTGACCCGGCCGGCCAGCCTGAGCTCAACGAGTCGGTTCTCGGCAAAGGCCAGTGACTCGCCAACGAGGTTCAGATCGAGGCTGGGTGACTCAAGGCTGCCGGCGGCCTCGAGACCACCGCTGATGCGGCCCGACAGCGCATCATGCAGGCTTGCCAGGTTCGGCATGTCGACCTCGCCGGAGAGGTCAATATCAGACTCGCTGACCCGCCCCGCCAGCTGCAGGCGGTTCTCGCCCTGACGAAAATTCAGGCTCTCGATGTTCCAGCGCATTTCGCTGTCGCCAGCGAGTTCGGCACGCAGGGCCAGGTTTCGCTCCTGCAACTCACCGTCGATGGTCAGCTCGGGAACCGCCAGCGTCCAGCCGGCATCTCCCTGGCGAAAACGCACTGCCACGTCGCCATCGAGTCGACCGGACAGCCCCTCCACAAAGGGCTTCGGGTCGACATTGTCCAGGCGAGCGCGAGCATCGACAGCGATGCCGTTGTCCCAGTCGATCCGCCCGCGGCTGATCACGGAGGCACCGTTCATGGCAAGCGACAGCGGCTTCCAGGCGAAATGTGTCAGATTGCCGCTGCCGGTCAGGGCGAGGCGGGTGAAGGGTAGCTGGGGCCCTTTGGCATCGAGTGAGGCGGCGAGGCGGTAGTCCACCAGGCTGCCCTCCAGGCGCAGAACCAGGTCCTCGACCAGCCAGGGCTCGACGGCAACCTCCACGCCGTCGGCGTTGGTGGTGGTCTGTTGACCGGGTAGTGGCCACTGCAGCAGATCGCTGGCCAGGCTGGCGGTAAGCGGCAGCGTGGGGTCGAGGAGATCGGCCCGGGCATCCAGCTTGAGGTCAAGCGGGCCACTCAGCTCGAGGCGCATCAGCAGGTCGGCAAGCGTGCCGTCCAGGCCCAGTTCGATACGCTGCCCGGCAAGCCCCGGCATCAACTCCGGTAGCCACAGGGCGCTCTCGAGTCGGAGCTCGAGCGGGTAGTCATCGGTCAGCGCGATGGCGGCCTCGAGGCTGGCGTCGCCATCGGGTGTCGAGACCTCCAGCGGGCGCACCTCCACCGAGTGCCCCTCCGCGAACAGCGAGAGGGCCAGGCGCTCGACCCCATACTCCACGGCGCCCTCCACCGCGCTGTCCTCCACCAGCAGCTCGGGCACCTCCACCCTCAGCGGCAGAGTGATCTCGGGCAGCGCGCGGCGTGGCTGCTCCTCCAGGACCGCGGCCGACATGCCTTCCGCCGACGCGGCCACCTCATCGGGCAGCGGTGAGCGCACGGCGATGGCCGCATCGATGGCGGTGGCCGTGAGGCGAGGTCCGTCCCGCTCCCCCCCGGCCAGTGCCAGCTGTGCCCCCGGCGTCAACGGCAGGCGCAGTCGGGTGCCGGAGAGACGCGTCGGCATCAGCCTGAGCGTATCGCCTTCGGCCACGGCCGCGGTGCTGAAGTGATCCCAGCTCAAGCGCGTGCCATCGGCCAGCAGCACCTCGACGTCCTCGAGATAGAGCCGCCTGAGCTCGATGGGGAACGGCAGCGCGATGGCGGCGAGGGGGTCGCCGGCGGGAGATGGCGGCGGCTCGTCGGTGGGCTCGCTATCACCCAGACGCAGCCGCGCGCCCTCGACACCGAGCACCTCCAGGCAGAGTCGACCGGACAGCACGCACTCCTCCGACCAGGCGAGCTCGAAGTGATCCAAGGAGAGGCTGGCTGGCCCGGCCTGCATGGCGAAGCCGTCGAGCTGCAGCCGGTCGAGGGGTGCCCCCTCATAGGCATCCACCTGGAGCAGCCCCATACGCTCGCCCTGGTCGAGCAGCAGCCCGAATCCCCATGGCGAGAGCCCCAGCCCCAGGAGCAGCATTACCAGACCAAGAAGCCACAGGGGCAATAGGATCAGTAAACGAAACAGCGACCAGAGCAGACTCAGAACTCTGGACCGATGGCGAAGTGTAGGCGCCACGAATTGTCCTCGTCGTCGAAGGGGTGAGCGATATCCAGGCGAATCGGTCCGACCGGTGATATCCAGCGCACGCCTAGACCGGCGCCGGTCTTGAGATCGTCGGGGCCCCACTCCTCGAAGGCGTCACCGGTATCGACGAAGGCCGCGCCCCACCAGTCGCCGGTCACGCGGCGCTGCCACTCCAGGCTATAGGTCAGCAGCTGCTGACCGCCGGTGAGCTTGCCCTCGTCATCGCGGGGCGAGAGGCTCTCGTAGCCGTAGCCACGCACGCTGTTGTCGCCACCCGCGAAGAAGCGCAACGAAGGGGGAATCAGCGAGAAGTCGCTGGTTTCGATCGCTCCCAGACCGAGTCCGGTCACCACACGGTTATCGGCACCGATCTTGCGGATCCAGCGTGACTCTCCGGTCACGCGTACGAAGTCGGCGTCGGAACCCCACAGACCGTCGGAGACCTCCAGACTTAGCCGTTGGCGGTCGCCCCAGCTGGGAAAGGTGGGATTGCGAGTACGGGTACGCGACCAGCGTATCCCCGGGTAGAGCAGCAATACCTGCTCGTTATCGTTACCCTGGGTGAAGTCCTCGTAGGTGGTACGCACATAGAGATGCTGGATCCAGCCGTTC
This sequence comes from Halomonas marinisediminis, assembly GCF_004347715.1. Classification (NCBI taxonomy): domain Bacteria; kingdom Pseudomonadati; phylum Pseudomonadota; class Gammaproteobacteria; order Oceanospirillales; family Halomonadaceae; genus Halomonas; species Halomonas marinisediminis. Next base: position 154,782 of record NZ_SLTR01000001.1, read on the forward strand.
TCGAACTCCCAGCGTCGCGCCCCCTCCAGGGTTGCCTCCAGGGAGCGCGTATCATCGGTGTCCTTGTGGCTGAGCCCATACTGGAATCGGTAGCTGTCGCGCAGAGGGTTATCGAGCGGCAGTGTATAGACACCCCCGAAGCGCTGCTGGGGCGCCGATAGATAGAGGTCATGATCCAGCCCGTGGCCATAGCGATTGATCCACGGCTGATCCCACGAGAAGCGCAGGCGAGGCCCGACATCGGTGGCATAGCCGACCCCGACCTCGAAACGGTGACGGTCGGCCGGGGCCACCTTGACATCGATGGGGACAGAGGGACGCTCTTCCTGACGCGCGGCCAGCGCCGTCACGCCCTCCAGACCTGCCGCCGATACATGCGTTGTCGTGTCATAGCGGGCTCCATAGCGGGTTCCCCCCTCGCTGGCCACCGCCTCGGCCCAACCCGCCCTCTCCTCCTCGAGCGCCAGAGAGCTACTCTCCAGCCGCGGTCTCACGGTGACGGAGCGGAACCACTCGGTCTGGCCGAGCCGTTGGTTGAACGTGGCCAGCTCACCGGCCAGGTAGGGGGCTCCCGGGGTGAAGGGAAGCAGCCGGCGTAGTCGGTCTGGCTCGATATGGCTACCGCTGATGCTGACATTGCCGAAACGGTAGCGTGGACCACTATCCAGGGTCAGGTAGAGGCGAGCGCTTTCGTCGAAGGGGCGTACCTCCATGCGACGATCGCTATAGCGCCACTCGAAGTAACCGCGTTCCAGAGAGAGGTTGGCCAGACGGCCACGCAGGCTGTCATAAGGGGCATGCACCAGGGGGTCCCCGACGGCCAGAGGAAAGTCATCGATGGCTTTCTGAAAGGGAGGGTCCTCCCGGGCATCCCCCTCGAGTCGGAAGTCGAGGGTCTCGATGCGTACTCTTGGGCCCGGGTCGATGGTCAGCTCGACATACTCGGGCGGCTCTCCTTCGGCCAGGCGAGCCTCGATCTTCGGCTCGTAATAGCCGTAGGCGCGCATCGCCTCGGCGGCACGTCGCCGCGACTCCCCCTCCAGCCGTGTTCGGCTGTACTGGCTCTCGTCCAGCCCATCCAGGTAATGACGAATGTTAGCCGCCGGGTCACCCTTGAGCCCCTCGACCCGCGCCTCGATGGCCAGCACCGTCGAGGCAGGCAGCAGGCCTAGCATCAGCGTCGCCGCGATCAGGCGTAGCACCAACCGATTCTCCATATCCTTACGCCTTGTCGTTTGCGACTCCCGGGGATGCGACGGTATCAGCCTCACGGCCGCAGTGCCTCGAGTCGGGCGCTGAGGGCTAGCTGGCTGCGCCGCATTTCGCCAATATCGGTCTCCAGCGCAGCCAGGCGTGATCGCAGGGCATCCTGTTGTTGTTGCCTATCTTCCCGCGCCTCGCCGGCACCTTCAAGCGCATCCGCCAGTGTTGCCACGCGCGCCTGCAACGTCTCGAGGCGAGCAAGCTGTGCTTCCTGGGCGGCGGCGAGACGGCTTTCGGCTGCCTCCCGCTCTTCACGCGCCCTGTTGAGGTCGGCAGCATCGACAATTCGGCCCTGGAGCTCGGCGAGCCGCTGGACGCTGGCATCGTGGCTCTCACTGACCAGGTCCAGGCGCTCGGCCAGTGCACGGCGCCCCTGTTCTCCGGCACGCTCCAGGGCATCGAGCGACTCCTGAAAGGCCGAAAGCAGCGCCTCTCGGTTAGCGGCGGCCTCCCCCATGCGTGTCAGCCGTGTTCTCTGCTCCTCGACGAGAGCCTCCAGCCGCTCGAGTCCCGCTGCAATATCCTCCTCGACCACGTCGAAATGCCGCTCATGGGTCTCATCCTGGCGTGTCAGGGCCTCGACACGCTCCTTCAGACGATCGATGCCATCACCCTCACCGATGGTGGTATCGAAGCGAGCGTGGATGTTGGAGAGCTCACCGCTCAGTCGGGTGTTCTGGGATACCAGGCGCTGGCGCTCCTGCCAGCCGAACCAGCCCATGACGACCAGGGCGCCGGCGAGGATCAGAACCAGCAACCACAGCGGCCATATCCGCGGCGGCTCGGGCCAGCGCGGGCGGTATGGCGCCAGGCTGGCCTCGGGATCCGGGACGATCGGTCCGGTGTAGCGGCGCGGTTCCGGACGCTCTGCCATGCTCTACTCCTTGTGTGGCTGGGGCGGATGCCTGTGTGTAGGGCAGCTGGTATCATGCCGCGAGGTCCGGAGGCATCGCCCATGGGTCGGCGATAGTGTAAAGGGTTTATGCTCGTCGGCACACGGGGCGGCGCCAACGCAGCACCTGTCACCGCCTTCGTCGCCCAAGGAAGCCCGATGCCTTTCGAACTGCCTGCTCTACCCTATGACACCAAGGCCCTGGCACCTCACCTCTCCCGTGAGACGGTTATCCAGCGTCACAGTCAGACCCAGCGCGCCTGCGTGGCCCGACTCAACCAGCTGGTGGAGGGCACGCCCTGGGCGAACGCCTCGCTGGAGGCCATTCTGCTTGGCGCCGAGGGTGAGCTCGCCAGGCAGGCAGCCCAGGCCTGGGCCTTTATTTTCCATTGGCACTCCCTGTCGCCGCAGGGTGGCGCACCCGATGATGCCCTCGGCCAGGCCATCGCGGCACGTTGGGTTGATATCGCCGGCTTGCGCCAGGCCATTGCCACCGCCGCCAGCGATGCGTCCCCCGGTGGTTGGGTATGGCTGGTACGCGATGCCCAGGGACTCGAGGTGATGGCCGGCGACGTACACGATCTGCCCTTGAGCCGTGGCCTGACGCCCCTGCTGGTCCACCATCTGACCGGCGGCCAGGATACCGACACCGCGGCAGGCCTCGACGCCTTCTGGGCACTGGCCAACTGGCGCTTCGCTGCCGCCAATTTCTCAGGCCTGAGCGCCCCCGCTGCCTGCTGACTGTCTCAGGAGGCGGGGCGGCGAACCATTGATGGCTGGCTCAGGGATCGGCGCGGCGACCGATGCCTCGGTAGTGAAGGCCCTGGGCGGCGACCCATGCCGGGTCATAGATATTGCGGCCATCGAGGACCAGGCGCTCCTCCAGCAGGTCGGCCAGTCGACGCCAGTCCGGGTTCCAGTAGGCCTTCCACTCGGTGACCAGCATCAGGGCGTCGGCTCCATGACACGCTTCCAGCGGGTCCCCCTCCATGCTCTCCAGCAGCGGGTGATCGCCGACCTCCTGTCGCAGCGCCGGCAGGGCCGCCGGATCATGCAGACGCACGCGCACCCCCTGCGCCCATAGCGCCCGCAGCAGGCTCAGCACCGGGGCGTGATCGATACGCGCGGTACCGGGCTTGAAGGCCGCCCCCCAGATGGCCACGCAACGCCCCTCCAGTCGGCCGTGGAAGTGAGCCCACAGCTTGCGGAACAGCGTCTCCTTCTTGTGCTCGTTGATATCGAGCACCTGCTCGAGCAGCGCCGAACGTCGCCCGCTGGCGGACTGCACATCGGCCAGGCGCATCAGGTCACGGGAGAAGTTGGGCCCACCGAAGCCACACCCCGGGTAGAGGTACTCGTAGCCGATGCGTGAGTCGGACCCCATACCCTGGCGCACGAACTCGACATCGACACCCAGGCTGTCGGCCAGGCCCGCCACCTCGTTCATGTAGCTGATGCGAGTGGCCAGCATGCCGTTGATCGCCAGCTTGGTCAGCTCGGCGGCACGCCTGGGCATGCGTTGAACCACCTCCTGGCGGCGGTTGAAGGCACGCAGCAGCTCGCGTACGCGGGCCTCGGCACCATCATCATCACAGCCCAGCAGCCAGCGACTGGGGCGGGTAAAGGTCTCCCAGGCGCGCCCCTCCTCGATCATGTCCGACAGCGCCACGGCGTGGCTGCCAGCCCCCATACGCCCCTCCAGGTGTTCGGTCTCGCCGACCGGGAAGGTCGAGTGGTTGACCAGCAACCGCTGCTGGTTGCCGACGCCATCGAGCGCCATGAAGAGAGTGTCGAGCTCGCCGCGCTGCTCCGGGGAGAGGGATAGCCAGATTACCTCCTGAGGGCGTTGCAGCGCCTCTTCGGCACTCTCCGCCAGGCGCAGGCTGCCGTCGGCCAGCCCGCTCTCGAGCTGGTCGAGCAGCCGCGGCTCGCCGACCAGCCAGTCGGCACGGCGCAGCGTTGACCAGGGCTGGTCGACATGCGGTAGCCAGGTGACTCGGTGGCCTACCCAGCTGAGGGCAGCGGCGGCGGTCGCAGCGGATAGCTCACTACCGTGAACCAGCACGCGCATGGCTCAGGCCTCCCCGGCGTAGCGGTCGAGCAGCTCGCGGAAGCCCTCCCCGAAGCGGGCATGGCGGCGGCCATAGGCGAGCGTGGCCTCGAGATAACCGAGCTGGTGGCCGCAGTCGAAGGTCTTGCCCCGCATTCGGTAGGCATCGACCCCCTCATCGGCACGCAGTGACTCGATGGCGTCGGTGAGCTGGATCTCTCCTCCGGCGCCGGGCGGGGTATCGGCAAGCCGTGCGAAGATGCTGCCCGGCAGCACATAGCGACCGATCACGGCCAGGTTCGAGGGGGCCTCCTCCACCGGCGGCTTCTCCACCACGCCGACCAGGGGGCTCGACGCTCCCGGCGCGGGGGCCTCCCCACCGGTATCGACGATGCCATACTTGTGAGTCATCTCGTGAGGAACCTCCTCGACCATCAGCTGGGCATGGCCGCGGCACTCGAAGGCCTCCAGCATGCCGGCGAGATCGTTGTGCTCCAGTCCCTCGTCGTCTACCAGCACGTCGGGCAGGAGCACGGCGAAGGGAGCGTCATCACCGATCACCGGTCGGGCGCAGAGCACCGCATGCCCCAGACCCAGCGGTTCCGGCTGGCGCACAGCGATGATATTCACGTCGTCGGGGAGAATCGCGTTGAGCTCCTCGAGCAGCTCATGCTTGCCCTTGGCCTCGAGACTCGTCTCCAGCTCGAAGTGCTTGTCGAAGTGGTTCTCGATCGCCCCCTTGCTGGCATGGGTCACCAGCACGATATCGCGGATACCGGCGTCGACGGCCTCCTGGACCACATACTGGATCACCGGACGGTCGACGATGGTGATCATCTCCTTGGGAATCGCCTTGGAGGCGGGCAGGCAACGGGTGCCGAAACCGGCTACGGGAAGCACAGCCTTGCGGATCATGGGGCAGTCCTTGTCGAGGGTCGCGATGTGGCGTTCGCTGCGGCGCCGCGCCATGGGGAAGTCGCCGCCGGGAACGGGTAGAATGACGCTCATGATACCGGACTCGTCGCAGCCTGCCACCGCTGCGATACCGACCACACCCTTATCAACCTGGAGAGAGCGAATGGGTGCAACGCAGTCGAAAGCGGAGAACATGGATCCCGGCGAGATCGCCAAGTTCGAGGCCCTGGCGGAGCGCTGGTGGGATAGCACCGGAGAGTTCAAGCCGTTGCACGACATCAATCCGCTGCGCCTGGACTTCATCGATGCCCGCGCCGGTCTGGCCGGGCGACGGGTACTGGATGTGGGCTGCGGCGGGGGCATCCTCAGCGAGGGAATGGCCCACCGCGGCGCGGATGTCATCGGCATCGACCTGGGTGAGGCGCCGCTGGGCGTGGCTCGGCTTCACGCCGAAGAGCAGGGGCTTGAGATCAACTATCGGCGGGTCAGCGTCGAGGCCCTGGCCGAGGAGGCGCCGGCAAGCTTCGATGTGGTGACCTGCCTGGAGATGCTCGAGCACGTGCCGGACCCCAGCTCCGTGGTGCGCGCCTGTGCGACCCTGGTCAAGCCCGGCGGGCAGGTGTTCTTCTCGACGCTCAACCGCAACCCCAAGGCGCTCGCCCTGGCCGTGGTCGGAGCGGAGTATGTGCTGCGCATGCTGCCCCGGGGCACGCATGACTATGCCAAGTTCATTCGTCCCGCCGAACTGGCCCGCTGGTGTCGGCAGGCGGGGCTTGAGGTCCGCGAGCAGAGCGGGCTGATCTATAACCCGCTGAGCCGCCGTTATCGTCTGCACCCGACCGATGTCTCGGTCAACTATCTGATGCACTGCCGTCGCGAGGAAACATGATGTCGATCTCTCGTCCGGCCGCCCTGCTCTTCGATCTCGACGGCACCCTGGTGGATACCGCACCGGATCTGGCGCGGGCCACCAATGCCCTGCGGGCACATCATGGCCTCGATGCCCTGCCCTACCCGGTCATCCGTGCCCAGGTCTCCAACGGTGGCAGCGCCCTGGTCGAGCTCGCCCTGGGGCTGGCCCGGGAGGCGCCGGGACACGATGAAGCACGCAGCTTCCTGCTCGCCGCCTACGGCGAGGCCGTGGCTGCCGAGAGCCGGGTCTTTGCGCCGCTGGCCCCGCTGCTCACCGCCTGGGAGGCCGAAGGGGCGCCGTGGGGCATCGTCACCAACAAGCCGCGTGCCTATGCCGCCCCCCTGGTGGAGAGCCTGGCACTGACGCCGGGATCTCTGCTGTGTGCCGATGACCTGCCGGTCAAGAAGCCCGACCCGGCGCCATTGCTGGAGGCGGCGCGCCACCTGGATACGCCTCCGTCACGCTGCTGGTACATCGGTGACCATCTGCGGGACATGCAGGCGGCCAGGGCCGCCGGCATGACCGCTGTGGCAGTAGGCTGGGGGTATATCGAGGAGGGTGACGACTATCGTCGCTGGCCGGCCGACCTCTGGTTTGAGACCGGCCAGGAGCTGGTGGCGGCGCTGAGTTGAGCCCTCGATAGTGACGATATGTACGGGACGAGGAGCAAGAGTGGCTGAGGCAGCGACCAGGGATGGCGCCTCAGCCCCCTCCCCCCCACCCTGCAAGGGTTGTCGCTGCACATTGTCGCGTGTGACACCAGTCGTGCGCGATTCGTGGGACTAAGCCTTTGGTGGCTGGGCGTCGAATTTTTCGCCGTTATGCCCACGGCTATCCGGCCCAATCAACCATAGATAGGTAGGCATGATCTCCTCCGGGGTGCGCAGGGTGTCAGGGTCCTCCCCCGGATAGGCACTACGGCGCATCTGGGTACGCGTCGCGCCGGGGTTGAGGCTATTGACCCGCACCGAGCCCAGGTGCTCCAGCTCATCGGCAAGCACCTCCACGAAGCCTTCGGTGGCAAACTTGGAGACCGCATAGGCGCCCCAGTAGGCACGCCCCTTCCTGCCCACGCTGGAGGAGGTAAAGATCACCGAGGCATCCGCAGAGCTCTTGAGCAGGGGCAGCAGCGCCTGGGTCATTGCGATCGGTCCGTTGATGTTGACCTGCATGACCTGATCCCAGAGCTGGGGATTATACTGCTCGAAGGGCGTGATGCGACCGAGCAGCCCGGCATTGTGAAGGATCCCGTCCAGGCGACCGAACTCCTTGTCCAGCGTGTCGGCCATATCCTGGTAGTCCTTGAGGCTGGCACCCTCGAAGTTCAGCGGAAAGATCGCCGGCTGCGGGCCACCGGCGGCCTCGATCTCGTCGTAGACCGCCTCCAGCTTGGCGATGGTGCGTCCCAGCAGAATGACCGTCGCGCCGTGTCGGGCATAGGTCAGCGCCGCGGTTCGGCCGATGCCATCACCGGCACCGGTCACCAGAATAACGCGGTCATTCAGCAGCCCATTCGGTGCCTGATAGTCGATCTTGCAGATGGTCATGGAGTCTCCTCGATGAGTCAGTTACCGGACTGCCGCAGGAAGTCGTCGGCCAGCCCCGCCGCGGTGCTCTCGGGGTGCGCCTCACGGACCCGTTCGAGCAGCTCCCGGCTGGCATCCGGCTGGCCCATGCGGGCCTTGAGCAGCCCCAGCTTGTAGAGGGCGTCGGGCACCTTGTTGCTCTCCGGAAAGTCGTCAAGAACGGTGCGAAAGGCGGCCTCGGCGGGCTCCAGGCGGCCCTCTGCGGCGTGTAGCTCACCCAGCCAATAGTGGGCATTGGGGGTCAGGCGACTCTCGGGGTAACTGCCGACAAAGCTATCGAAGGCGGCGATGGCCCTGTCGAACTCCCGCGCCTGTACGCTGGAGAAGGCCTTCTGGTAGGCCGCCTGGACATCGGAGTCCTCGGCATTCGGTGACGCCGTGCCGGTCTCCGCGTCTCGCCTTTCTGACTCGCTGTTGGGTCGCTCGTCATGCGCTTCGTCACGGGTTTCCTCATCCGGCGATGACCGACTCATGCCGGCCGATACCGAAGACAGCCGGTCCTCCAGATCCATATACTGCTGGCGGGTCTGGCCGCGAAGCTGCTCGAGCTGATGGCGCAACTCCTCGACCTGGCCACGCAGTCGGCGAAGCTCTTCCTGGTGCTCCTGCACCTGGTTGAAGATCACCAGGCTGCCACCCGCGGGCTCACGGGTATCCGTCTGCTGGTAAAACGTGCTGGTTTGCGCGGTCAGGTCCTCGACCACTGGCTGCTGAGCCAGTGCGGGAACCCCTACGGAGAGCGGGAGCACCAGGGCTCCCGCACCGCACAGCCTCTTCAGACCGTGTTCCATCTGTGTCTCCCTCGTGTCGAAGTGTTGCCTCAGTAGGCGAACACTACGCGACGGTTCTGGGCGAAGGCCTGTTCATTCTGGCCACGCGCAGCGGGGCGCTCCTCGCCGTAGCTGACGACCTCGACCTGGGAGGGAGAAACGCCCTGCACGGAGAGAAACTTCTCCACGGAGCGAGCGCGTCGCTCACCCAGCGCCATGTTGTACTCGCGAGTCCCGCGCTCGTCGGTGTGCCCCTGGAGCACCACGCGGACATTGCCATTCTCGCGCAAATAGCGGGCATTGGCGGCCAGGACCGGTTCGAACTCGCTGCGGATGCGGTCGCTGTCGAACTCGAAATAGACCGTACGCTGCTGCGGAATGCGTCCATCCGCCTGCTGCCCGGCCGCACCCGACGTGCCGCCGTAACCGGAGCCACTGGTGCGGCCATCACTCACGCCACTACTGCTGACGCCGCTACCATCGCGGGTTTCGTCCATGGCGCCATCCTGGGTACCGCCGGTGCTGGAGCAGCCGGCCACCAGGGCCAGCGACAGGGCTACCGCCAGGGAACGGGCATAAGGCTTGAATTGCATCGTTTCATACTCCTGAAGGATCAGTTCATGAAAGGTGACCACGCGGGCTCGCGCACATCACCTTGAGCGGAGGGCAGTCGGAAGGAGGCACGGCCATCCGCGGTGACTGCCCCCAGCACCCCGCTGTTACCCTGCTGGGTGGCGAAGATTACCATGGTCCCGTTGGGCGCAACACTGGGCGACTCGTCCCAGCGAGAGTCGCTGAGCGTCACCAGGCGACCGCTCCCCAGGTCCTGGCGAGCGACCTGGTAACCGTTGCTGGAACGGTGGATCAGGAACAGCGCCTCGCCGTCCGGCGAGAAGCGTCCTCGGGCATTGTAGTTGCCGGTGAAGGTGAGGCGCTTCTGCTCCCCGCTGGCCAGGTCATGGCGATAGAGCTGGGGGCCGCCGCTGCGGTCGGAGGTAAATACCAGGCTGCGTCCGTCCGGTCCCCAGGAGGGCTCGGTATCGATGGCCGAGTCATTGGTGATGCGCTGCAGGCTGCGCGAGCCGATGTCCATCACATAGATCTCCGGCTGGCCATCCTTGGAGAGCGACATCGCCAGTCGGCGGCCGTCGGGTGACCAGGCCGGCGCCCCATTGATACCGGTGAAGGAGCTGATACGCGCCCGCTTACCGGTTTCAATGTCTTGCACATAGATCGCCGACCGCTCGGTCTCGAAGGAGACATAGGCCAGCTTGCGGCCATCCGGTGACCAGGCCGGCGACAGGATCGGTTGCGGGGAACTCAGCACCTGCTGGCTGTTGTGTCCATCGGCATCGGCCACATAGAGCGCGAACTGCATATTGTCACCGACTCCCTGGGAGGTGACATAGGCAATGCGGGTGGAAAAGGCGCCACGAATCCCGGTGATCGCCTCGAATATCTGGTCGCTGATATGGTGGCCGGCGCCGCGCAGTTCACCCGCGCTGGCGGTGACCACCTCACCGAGCATGCGCTTCTCGCCACTGACATCCATCAGCTCGAAGCGCAGCCGATAGCCCTCGCCCTCCTGCGTGGCGCTGCCCACCACTAAGTAGCGAACATCCAATGCCTTCCAGTTACCGTATCGCACCTCATCGGCACTGGCCGGCTGATCCATCATCTGACGACGCGGCAGCGGGTCGAAGTAACCGCTGCGCTCGAGATCATCATGAACCACCCGAGCGACATCCTCGGGCAGCCCTTCGGTGCCCGCGAAGGGGACCACGGCAATGGGTGTGGCACTCTCGTTGCCCCGTGTGATCTCGATGGTCAGGTCGGCCTGGGCAAGCTGACTCACCATCAGCAGGGCGGCGGTCAGCCATGCAGTCATCAAGGATTTCATCAGCGTACGTCTCCCGGTCTGAAGCGCAGATTGAATTGACGGTAATCGCGTTGCACGCCGGCTGGCAACTGTCGCAGTTCGGCGAATGGCGCGGCGGCCTCGACGGCCTGCACGGCGGATCGATCGAAGGCACTATCCCCACTGGAGCGGGAGATCTCGGCGACAAACAGCTCCCCGGAGGGTCCCAGTCGCACCGAGATCTCGGCCGTTGCTCCCGAGGAGACATTGGGCGGAATGCGCCAGGCCTGCTCCACGGCCCGGCGTACCAGGGCAATAAAGTCGTTGGCGGCCTGCTGTCCCTGTTGCGCATTGGCGACACGTTCGTCTGCCCCCTCGATCAACCGCTGCATCTCGGCCTCGGCCTGCTCACGAGCCAGACGGGCCTGTTCTTCGGCCTCGCGCTGTCGGGCGGCCTCCTCCTCACGGCGGCGCTGCTCCTCGGCTTCCCGCTCACGCTGGGCCTGCTCCTCGGCTTCCCGTTCACGCCGGGCCTGCTCTTCCGCCTCACGCTGGCGCTGCTCCTCGGCCTCGCGCTGTCGGGCGGCCTCCTCCTCGCGGCGGCGTTGCTCCTCGGCTTCGCGCTCGCGCCGGGCCTGTTCTTCCGCCTCTCGCTGACGCTGCTCCTCCGCTTCCCGTTCACGTCGGGCCTGCTCCTCGGCCTCGCGCTGTTGGGCGGCCTCCTCCTCACGATGGCGCTGTGCCTCGGCTTCGCGCTCGCGTTGTGCCTCTGCCTCGGCGTCACGCTGCTGCTGGAGACGGCGCGTCTCGGCTTCCGCCTCCTCGGCACGCCGTACCGCTTCGGCTTCGGCGGCCTGGCGCGCGGCTTCACGCGCCTGCTCCTCGGCGGCCTGGTCGGACTGGCGCTGTGCCTCCTGGGTGGCTGCCTCTTCCGCCGCCTGGCGTTGCTCCTCCTGGGCGGCCGCCTCTTCCGCCGCCTGTCTGGCCAGGGCACGCTGACGCGCCTCTTCGGCACGCTGGGCCTGGTCGGTGACCGTCTCGGTACTGACCAGGGTCGCCTGAACAATGGACGAGGGGCTGGGCTCATGTTCCCTGGTCGGCAGGCTGATCACACTCACCAGCAACACCAGCACATGCAGCCCCACCGCCAGCAGCGTCGGTATGCCATAGCCTACTCGAGCCTGTCGTCTGGCCATGGTGAGCTTACTCCCCCCCACTCGGCGGCTCGGAGATCAGGCCGACACTACCGACGCCGGCGGTCTGCAGCGTGCCCATCAGGGTCACCACCTGGCCATAGGAGACGTTGCGATCACCGCGCACCATCACCGGGGTGCCGGGCTTGCGTTCAAGCAGGATGATCACGCGATCGGCCAGCTCCTCGAGAGGCATGGCGGTCTCGTCACCACCGATGGAGAGATAGTGCTGCCCCTCGCGATCCACCGACACGATGATGGGGTCACTATCTTCCGGAGGATCGATGGGCTCCGAGGTCACCTGAGGCAGGTCGACATCCACCCCCTGAGTCAGCATCGGCGCGGTGATCATGAAGATGACCAGCAACACCAGCATGACGTCGATAAAGGGAACCACATTGATCTCGGCGAGGGGCTTGCGGGCTCCCCCGCGATGAAAGGGTCCATGCATGACGTGACTCCCTCAGGCGCCGCCGGCGTCGGACCGACCCTGCAAGTTGCGGTGCAGGATGGAGTGGAACTCCTCGGCGAAATCCTCGTACTTGCCGAGCAGTCGACCCGATTCGGCGGAGAGCCGGTTGTAGAAGACCACCGCCGGGATGGCGGCAAACAGGCCCATGGCGGTGGCTATCAGCGCTTCGGCAATCCAGGGGGCGACGGTGGAGAGAGTCGCCTGTTGGGTCATGGAGAGCGACTGGAAGGAGCCCATGATGCCCCATACCGTGCCGAACAGGCCGATATAGGGGCTGGCCGAGGCCACGGTGGCGAGGAACACCAGGTGCAGGTTGAGTCGCTCCTCCTCCCGGGACCAGGCCACGCGCATGCTGCGTTGGACGCCGTCGAGGATCGCCTGGGGGCTTCGCGTCTTGGGCATCAGGCGGTTGAACTCGCGAAAGCCGGCTCGAAAGATATGCTCGGCCCCTTGGGTCTCCTGCTCCGGGGGCACCTCGCGATAGAGCTCGTTGAGGTCAACTCCGGACCAGAAGCGATCCTCGAAGCCACGATGGGCCTTGCGGGCGCGTCGCATCATGAAGGTGCGCTGGAAGATCACGACCCACGACAGGATCGAGCCCACCGTAAGCAGCAGCATGACCAGCTGCACCACGGTGCTGGCGTTCATGATCAAATGGGGAATGGACATGGCGTCGTTCACGGGAATCCTCGTCAGGCTTGGGATTGAGCAGTGGTGGGATGCAGCAGCTCGGCGAGCGGGGCCGGCCAGGGTGTCGGCCTGTGTCGGCTGGCATCGATACAGGCGATGTCGACCCGGGCTTCGCACAGAGGTTCCCCGTGGCGGGTCACCTGCTGCTCGAACTGCAGCCGAACACGCCCAGCGCTCAGCACATCGGCACTCACCTCGAGGGCGTCATCCAGTCTGGCAGACGAGAGGTAGCGGCACTCGAGACGGTGGACCACCAGCTGCACGCCGCTCTCGAACAGCTCGCGCTGGGTGATGCCCCGGGCGCGCAGCCACTCGCTGCGCGCCCGCTCCATGTACTTGAGGTAATTGACGTAGTAGACGATACCGCCGGCATCGGTATCCTCGATATAGACCCTTACCGGGAAGCGAAACCCGCTCATGGCCGCGTCTCCCCCGCCGCATCCTCGGCACTCGCCGAAGGGGCCAGGCCGAAATGCTGCCAGGCCTGACGGGTAACGACGCGGCCTCGGGCGGTGCGCATCATCAGCCCCTGCTGGATCAGGTAGGGCTCGATCACGTCCTCGATGGTGTCTCGCTCCTCGCCGATGGCAGCGGCCAGGGAGTCCACCCCCACCGGCCCCCCATCGAACTTCTCGATCATCGCGACCAGCAGGCGGCGATCCATATGGTCGAGGCCATGCTGGTCCACGTGAAGCATGTCCAGGGCACGATCGGCGATGGCGGCATCGATATGGCCATTGCCGCGAACCTCGGCATAGTCACGCACTCGACGCAGCAGCCGATTGGCGATACGCGGCGTGCCGCGGGAACGACGTGCCACCTCGAGGGCACCCTCCGGATCGGCATCGACCCCCATCAGACGAGCCGAGCGGGCCACGATCTCGGAGAGTTCCTCGACGGCATAGAACTCAAGCCGCTGAACGATGCCAAAGCGGTCGCGCAGCGGTGAGGTGAGAAGCCCCGCTCGGGTGGTGGCGCCAACCAGGGTGAAGGGAGGCAGGTCGAGCTTGATGGAGCGCGCCGCCGGCCCCTCTCCGATCACGATATCGAGCTGGAAGTCCTCCATGGCGGGATAGAGAATCTCTTCCACCACCGCCGAGAGGCGATGGATCTCGTCGATAAACAACACATCACCGGGCTCGAGGTTGGTGAGCATGGCGGCAAGGTCGCCTGCGCGCTCCAGCACCGGTCCGGAGGTCGACTTGAGCCCGACCCCCATCTCTTCGGCGATGATATTGGCCAGCGTCGTCTTGCCGAGCCCCGGGGGGCCGAAGATCAGGGTATGGTCGAGACTCTCGCTGCGCCCGCGAGCCGCTCCGATAAAGATATCGAGCTGTTCGCGTACCCGGGGCTGACCGATGTAGTCGGTCAGCCGCTTGGGGCGGATGGCGCGGTCGACGGGCTCTTCTCCTTCGCGGACGTCGGCGGCGATCAGGCGGTCGCTCTCCAGCATGACGCTACCCCGCCATCCGGCGGCTGAGGGCCGCCTTGATCATGGCTTCGGTGGAGGGCTCGCCCTCCAGGCCGGCGAGCATCCTGGACGCCTCGGTCGGCTTGTAGCCGAGGGTGACCAGCGCCGCTTCGGCGTCGGCCAGCGTGTCCCTTGGCGAGCCCGCGGGGGGCTCGCCCTCCCCCCCGTCCAACAGGGCAGCCTCGGGGGCCTCCCAATGAGGGAAACGGTCGCGCATCTCGATGATCAACCGCTCGGCGGTCTTCTTGCCGACCCCGGGGAGTCGCGTCAGGGACTTGATGTCATCATCCAGAACACAGCGCCGAAAGGCGCCCTCGTCCATACCCGAGAGAATGGCCAATGCCAGCTTGGGCCCCACCCCGTTGACCTTGATCAGGGCGCGGAACATGGTGCGCTCCTGCTCGCGCAGAAAGCCATACAGCAGGTGAGCATCATCCCGGACGGTGAGATGCGTGTAGAGAGATATCGTTTCGCCGGCGGCCGGCAGCGCCACCAGTGTGGTCATGGACGCTTCCAGCTCATAGCCGACGCCGGCCACATCTACCACCAACCAGGGGGGCTGTTTATCGAGAAGCGTACCTCGCAGGCGTCCGATCATCGAAAGTCGTATCCTTGCATCAGGGAAGACGGCAGAGGCCGTCGATGCCGCCACTATACTGGTCGGTCACAGGGCTGACCAGTCCAGCAGAACGGCGTTCGAGAACATCAGTGACGTCGCCATATAGCGACAGTGTCAGGGGCGAAAATCCCGCCAGGAAGCGCCCTTGCGCCGGCTGCGATGACCTCCGAAGCTACCGCTGGTCAACAGGCCCCGACGCGCATGGGCGTGGGTCAAGGCGATGGCCAGGGCATCCGCGGCATCGGCCTGGGGCGTCGCGGAGAGCCCCAGTATGGCGGTGACCATATGCTGGACCTGGAGCTTGTCGGCGCGCCCTGACCCGGTGACCGCCTGCTTGATCTGGCGCGGCCCATATTCGCTCACCGCCAACCCGTGGTTGGCGGCACACACGATGGCGGTGCCTCGTGCCTGGCCCAGCTTCAGGGCGGAGTCGGCATTCTTTGACATCACTACCTGTTCGATGGCGAACTCGACAGGACGGTGTACGGCGATCAATTCGGCAACGCCGGCATAGACCTGGGCGAGCTTCTGGGCCAGGTCGTCGGCACGAATGCGAATGCAGCCACTGGCCACATAACGCGGCGTGGCGCTCGCCACATCCAGCACACCATAGCCGGTGATGCGTGAGCCGGGATCGATGCCGAGTATCAGCATGAGTCGGCCTCAGTCGATGGCATCGAGCACGGCATCGTCAAACTCCGCGTTGGTGGTGACATTCTGGACGTCATCCAGGTCCTCGAGCATATCGATCAGCCGGATCACCTTGCGAGCCAACTCCTCGTCGGCGATGGGCGTGGTCGTCTCCGGGAACAGCCCCAGCTCACTGCGTTCCGGCGTTATCCCTGCCTCGATCAGCGCCTCCTTGACTTCATGGTACGCATCGGGACTGGTGACCACCTCCAGGCTGTCGTCCTCCAGGGTCACGATATCCTCGGGTTCGGCCTCCAGGGTGGCCTCGATCACTGCCTCTTCCGAGAGGCCAGCGGGGAGCGCCAGGCGCCCCTGCTTGTGAAACATGAAGGCCACCGAGCCGCTGGTGCCGAGGTTGCCACCACTCTTGTTGAAGGCGTGTCGCACCTCGGAGACGGTCCGGTTGCGGTTATCGGTGAGGCACTCGACCATCACCGCGACCCCCTCCGGCCCATAGCCTTCGTAGATGCACTCCTCCATGGCGTCGCCGTCGACATTGCCGGCGCCACGATCGATGGCGCGCTGCACGGTGTCCTTGGCCATATTGCTGGAGAGTGCCTTGTCGACGGCGGCGCGCAGACGCGGATTATCCGCCGGGTCCGGGCCACCCTGGCGCGCGGCCACGGTCAGTTCACGAATCAGCTTATTGAAGATCTTGCCGCGCTTGGCGTCCTGAGCCGCCTTGCGATGCTTGATGTTGGACCACTTGCTGTGCCCAGCCATTCTCTTCTCCTTAGCTTCAACATGACACCGGCGCCCCTCGGGCGCCGGTGTGATCACTTCGGGTCGGAGTCGCCGTTACTCGCCGGCGGTCTCCGCCCTCGCCTTCTGCCGCAGGCGGATATTGAGTTCCTTGAGCTGGTCGCCACTGACCTCGCCAGGGGCATCGGTCATCAGGCAGGCCGCGCTCTGGGTCTTGGGGAAGGCGATCACCTCGCGGATGGTACGTCCGCCGGTCATCAGCATCACCAGTCGGTCGAGCCCGAAGGCCAGGCCGCCGTGGGGGGGGGCGCCGTACTGGAGGGCGTCGAGCAGGAAGCCGAACTTCTCGCGAGCCTCCTCTTCGCCGATGCCGAGGATCTCGAATACCTGGCGCTGCATCGCCTGATCATGGATACGAATGGAGCCGCCACCCAGCTCGGTGCCGTTTAACACCATGTCATAGGCCCGCGAGAGCGCCCCGGCGGGGTTCTCCTTGAGTTCCTCGGGGCTGCAGGCCGGCGAGGTGAAGGGGTGGTGCAGCGGGCTCAGGCGGCCATTGTCGTCGGCCTCGAACATGGGGAAATCCACCACCCACAGCGGCGACCACTCCTGGGTATAGAGGTCGAGATCCTCACCCAGCTTGACCCGCAGCGCGCCGATCGCCTCGTTGACGATGCGTGCCTTGTCGGCACCGAAGAAGATGATGTCGCCATCCACTGCACCTATCCGCTCGAGCAGCTCCTCGACCACGTTCTCCATGAACTTGACGATGGGCGACTGCAGTCCCTCGAGGCCCTTGGCGCGCTCGTTGACCTTGATCCAGGCTAGGCCCTTGGCGCCGTAGATGCCGACGAACTTGGTATACTCGTCGATCTCCTTGCGGGACAGCTTGGCCCCACCCGGCACCCGCAGGGCGGCCACACGACCGTCGTCGGCGCTGGCCGGACCGGAGAAGACCTTGAAGTCGACCTGCTTCATCAGGTCGTCGACGTCGGTAAGCTCGAGCGGAATGCGCAGATCGGGCTTGTCGGAGCCGTAGCGGTTCATCGCCTCCTGCCAGGTCATGCGCGGGAAGTCGGGGAGCTCCACGCTGAGTACGTCCTGGAAGAGCTGGCGAATCATCGCCTCGGTGATGCCCATGATGTCCTCTTCCTCCACGAAGGAGGCCTCGAGGTCGATCTGGGTGAACTCCGGCTGACGGTCGGCGCGCAGGTCCTCGTCGCGGAAGCACTTGGCGATCTGGTAGTAGCGATCGAAGCCCGCCACCATCAGCAGCTGCTTGAAGAGCTGCGGCGACTGGGGCAGCGCGAAGAAGCTACCCGCATGGGTTCGGCTCGGCACCAGGTAGTCACGGGCACCCTCGGGGGTGGCGCGGGTCAGGATCGGGGTCTCGATGTCGAGGAAGCCCTGCCCCTCGAGGTAAGCGCGTACGCTGTGAGAGATGCGTGAGCGCAGACGCAGCTTGTCGATCATCTCGGGGCGACGCAGGTCGATATAGCGGTGCTTGAGACGCACCTCCTCACCGACCTTGCCGTGCTCGTCGAGCTGGAACGGCGGCGTGGCCGCGGTGTTGAGCACCTCTACCTGCTTGGCCAGCACCTCGATCATGCCGGTGGGCATGTTCGGGTTTTGCGTGCCCTCGGGGCGCAGCCGCACACGGCCCTGGATGCGCAGCACAAACTCGCTGCGGGCGCGGTCGGCATTGGCGAAGGCCTCGGCGGTGTCGGGGTCGACCACGACCTGGGCGATACCATCACGATCGCGCATGTCGAGGAAGATCACGCCCCCGTGGTCACGGCGGCGGTGTACCCAGCCGCACAGGGTGACCGTCTGGTCCACCAGGGTCTCGTTGAGCTGGCCGCAATAATGGCTGCGCATGTCGTGTCCTGTTCTGTTGCGTGGTGTAAGTCAAATGGTGTTCGAGTAACGGGGTCGAACCGCTGGGGGGTGGCGGCCTGAGGGCCGCCACCCCATCCTGCTAGTCTGGCGTGGCGCCGGAGGAGGCGCCGCCATTATCGGCAAGATTCTTCTTGTTGCCGGACTTGAAGTCGGTCTCGTACCAGCCGTCACCGGCCAGACGGAAGCCGGCAGCGGAGACCAGGCGGGTCAGCGCCGAGGTCGTGCAGGCGGGACAGTCGGTCAACGGCTCGGCGCTCAACTTCTGAAGCTTTTCGAGGCGATGGCCGCAACCCTTGCACTCGTATTCGTAGATGGGCATGGTTTGATCACTCCAAATCGTCACTACCCAGTTCAGGACGCGGTCGGGCCCGACCCGACCCCAATGAATATGGGGCCGAGTGTGGCGTCTTCCAAGCCTGCCAAAGCGCGCTATTATAGCGCGCCTCATACCTATGCGGGCAAGGCGCCCCTCATCCAACGAGGAACCCTGTAATGAAAGCCGTCCTTCTCGATGCCGCAAGCCTCGGTCCCGATATCGACCTCGCCCCCCTTCACGAACAGGTCGACGAGCTGGTGGTGTACGAGCGCAGCGCCACCCACGAGACCCAGACCAGGCTGACAGACGCCGATGTCGCCATCGTCAACAAGGTGGTCCTGGATGCCGCGACACTGGAGGCACTGCCCTCCCTGAAACTGATCTGCGTGCTGGCCACGGGCACCAACAATATCGACATGGCCGCGGCTCGGCGCCTGGGGGTAGAGGTCAGGAACGTGACCGGTTACGGCACCGCCAGTGTCGCCCAGCACACCCTGATGCTGCTGCTGACCCTGGCCAATCGCCTGCCGCGCTACGGCCGCGATGTGGCGGCGGGTCGCTGGAACGAGAGCCCCTTCTTTTGCCTGATGGACCATCGCACCCTGCAGCTCGAAGGGAAGCATCTGGCGATTGTCGGGCAAGGGGAGCTGGGTGGCCGCGTGGCCCAGCTGGCCGAGGCCCTGGGCATGCGGGTGACCTTCACCGCCAGGCCCGGCAACGAGGCTCAGGATCAGCGTCCCGGCCTCGCCGATCTGGCCCCGGAGGTCGACGCCATCAGTCTGCACTGCCCTCTCAATGAAGCGACCCACCACCTGGTGGGTGGCGACCTGCTGGCCAGGATCAAGCCCGGCGCCCTGCTGATCAACTGTGCCAGGGGCGGCATCATCGACGAGGTCGCGGCCCTGACGGCCCTTCGCGAGGGTCGCCTCGGTGGACTGGCGGTCGATGTGCTCCCCGAGGAGCCTCCCCGAGATGGCCACCCGCTGCTCGATGCCTTGAATGAACCGCTCAACCTGATCGTCACGCCCCACAATGCCTGGATCACCCCCGAGGCACGCCAGAATGTGGTGACACTGACGGCCAATAACCTGAGTGACTGGAAGCGGGGGCAGTGATCATGCAGCGGCTCGACAACCCTCAGGCCGAGGCCAGGGTCGGCAGTGCCCCTCGGTTCCTCTGCTATAACTACGGTTCCATCAACCTTGATCATGTCTACCGTGTGCCCCACCTGGTGGCACCGGGAGAGACACTGGCGAGCCATGACTACAGCGTAGGGCTGGGTGGCAAGGGCGCCAACCAGTCGCTGGCCATGGCCCGGGCCGCCGGATCCATCAGCCACTGGGGTCGCCTGGGCCAGCAGGATGCCTGGGCTCGTGACACCCTGTACCGGGCCGGGGTCGACGTCGAGAGAGTGACGCTGCTCGATGGGCCCAGCGGCCACGCCATCATCCAGGTCGATGACCAGGGAGAGAACGCCATCATCCTGTTCCCGGGTGCCAACCATGGCACCACCCAGCAGGAGCTGGCAGAGCTCGTTGCCACCACTCAGCCGGGCGACTGGTTGCTGCTGCAGAACGAATGCAGCGGCCTCGAGACGCTGATCCCCCTGGCCGTCGAGCATGGGCTGAAGGTAGCCTTCAACCCGGCGCCCATGGATAACAATGTGGCTCGGCTCCCGCTTCATCTGTGCTCACTGCTCTTCGTCAACCGCACGGAGGCCGCCCTGCTTGTCGGGCTACCCGTGGAGAGCCGTGCCCAGGATCTGCTCGATGCCCTGGCACAGCGACTACCCGAGACCGAGATAGTACTGACCCTGGGGGGCGAAGGCGCCTGGCACCAGCAGCATGGCATGTGCCGACATCAGCCGGCGCTACCTGTTGTGGCCGTCGACACCACCGCGGCCGGCGACACCTTCATCGGCTACTACCTGGCGGCGCTTCAGGCTGGCAGTTCCGTCGACGACTGCTTGCGTCATGCCGCTACCGCCGCGGCTCTCGGGGTGCAACGGTCCGGCGCTGCGGAGAGCATCCCCACCCTCGATGAAGTCCAGCGCGCCCTGCAACAGGCCCCGACCTCCCCCGATGCTCCCGTCGACCCTCAAACCCCGTGACCCGGAGAGTAATGTGATCCACTCCATCATCTTTGATACGGACCCGGGCGTGGACGATGCCCAGGCCATCGCCATTGCCCTGCGCCACCCGGAGATCGACCTGCTTGGCATGACGACCACCTACGGCAACGTGGATGTCGAGACCGCCACCCACAACGCCCTGCTGCTCGCCGAGCTGGCCGGGCGCGAGATTCCCGTGGCCCAGGGCGCCGCGGCACCATTGATCAAGCCGCGCCACGCCCCTCCCGCCCATATTCATGGCGCCAATGGCCTGGGCAATATCACGCTGCCGACGGTAAGCGGTCGAGCGGAGAGTCGGTGTGCCGCGCAGTTCATCGTCGATACGGTGAATGAGCGCCCCGGAGAGGTGACCCTGGTCGCCGTTGGCCCCTTGGGCAATCTGGCGGCGGCGCTACAGCTAGACCCGACACTTGTCGACAAGGTGAAGGGTGTGGTTGTCATGGGGGGCTCCATCCGTGAAGGGGGAAACGTGACCCCTGTGGCCGAAGCCAACATGTTCAACGATCCTGATGCAGCGGCGCGGGTGCTTACCGCTGGCTGGCCGTTGACCCTGGTGGGTCTGGATGTCACCCATCGCTGCGTGCTGACGCCAGCCCATATGGCGCGGATCGAGGGCGGCCAGGGCGAGCTCGGCCGGGTGCTGGCAGGCAGTTACGCCTTCTACCGTGACTTCTATCAGTCGGCTCTGGGCATCGACGGTTGCTGCCCCCACGACAGCTGCGCCCTGGCCTGGCTGCTGCGCCCGGAGCTGTTCACCACCTCACGGGGCCACCTCTCGGTGGTGACCGAGGGGGACGCCGAGGGCCAGACACTCTTCGCACCCGAGGGACGTGGCTTTATCGAGGATCGCTGGTCGCGCACTCCGCTGGTGGATGTGTGCCTCGGGGTCGAAGGACAGACCGTCAGCGACTGGATCGCCGAGGTGCTTGCCTGAGCCGTCAATCTCCCACCTAACCGGTGCGAAAGTCATCCGGGGCATGCGTCTCGACAACATTGAACTCCACATGGGTGACCCGGGCATGCTCCGGGCCCCTCCAGAGCCATTCACCGACCTCCCGGACCGCTGCGGGTCGGCCGCAAAGCAGCACCTCCACCCGGCCGTCAGGCAGATTGATCGCATGGCCGGTCAGGCCCTGCTGCAGCGCCTGCTCCTGGGTGGCACGGCGATACCAGACGCCCTGAACCTTGCCGGTCACCAGGGCTTTCACGCAGGTCGTCTCCATGACGCGCTCCTTGTCGATACATCTATGATGTCTTCTCCACCAGCCGGACCCCATCGCGGTCAGCCGCCAAGATCACGCTCCAGCAACTCGCGCTTGACCTCCACGGCGGTGACCCGGGGCACCAGGGGCCTGCCTCTCGCGATAAGGTGGCAGCGGGTAAAGGCCGCCCCGAACAAAAGTATTAGAGAAGAATAATAGACCCACAGCAGGATCATCACCACCGACCCTGCCGCCCCATAGGTGGAGGCGGTAGCCGTGTGCGAGAGGTAGAGGGCGATCATCGACCGGCCTACCGCAAACAGCAGCGCCGTGACCACGGCTCCTACCATGACGTCTCGCCAGCCAAGCACCACATCGGGAAGGACCTTGAAGATAGTCGCGAACAGCAGCGAAATGATCACCAGTGAGATCAGGAATTCGGCCCCGGTGGTCAGCGCTCCCACATAGGGCAGCAGTGTGTCGGCGGCCTGCAGGGTGGCGCGCAGCATCACGCCGAGGACCAGCGATACCAGCAGGATGAAGCCGATGGAGACCACCACTGCCAACGACAGGAGGCGGTTCTTGATAAAGATCAGTGCACTATTGGCGCTGGGGCGCGCGGTCACGCCCCAGATGGTGTTCAGCGAGAACTGCATCTGGGCAAACACGGTGGTGGCACCCACCAGCAGGGCTCCTACCCCCAGCAGGCTGGGCATCAGCCCCGATTCCTCGATACGCGACTGGGCGACGGCGGCCTCGATGGCCGCGGCGGCATCATGCCCCATGGTGCCCTGCAGCTGAGCGACCATCTGGCCATGAGCCGCCTCCTCGCCAAGCACCAGGCCAATCACGGTGACCGCGATGATGATGGTGGGCGCCAGGGAGAATAGCGTGTAGAAGGCCAGTGAACCCGCGTAGCTGAAGGCATTGCGCTCCAGCCATAGCTGGACCGCCCCCTGCATCACTCGCCACCAGAAGAGCGTCTCGGCCTTGAGCCGGGCGGGCGACAGCTTTCTCGCTTCGAACATCGAACTTCCTTGCTTCCCTGTGATATCGTCACAGGATAGCCGAACCCCACCCCGTACGTCTCGCCCGCGCCCGGTACATTGCAAGCCATCGGGGTGGCTAACATAATGGCCGGGTAACTCCATCACAGGCCTGCCATGACCCCTTGCACGGACGCCAATTCCGATCGCCCCGATTTTGACTGCCTGGTCTTTATCGGCCGGTTCCAGCCGCCTCACCTTGGACATCTCGCGGTCATCCATGAGGCCCTGAAGCGTGCCAGGCAGGTCATCGTGATGGTGGGGTCGGCCTGGCAGGCGCGCTCGCTTCGCAACCCGTGGCGCTTCGACGAGCGCAGCGCCATGCTACGCAGTGCCTTCGATGCCGAGGAGAATGAGCGGCTGGCCGTGGTGCCACTGCTCGACGCCCTCTATAACAATGATGTCTGGGTGCGTGATGTACAGCGCAAGGTGCGTGATATTGCCAGTCCCCAAGGAGCGCGCCTGCCGCGTATCGGGCTGATCGGGGCCAGCCGCGGCCAGTCGAGCTACTATCTGGCGCTGTTTCCTCAATGGGAGTCGGTGAGCGTGGCGCTGGTAGAGGGAATCTCCGCCAGCCAGATTCGTGAGCGGCTATTCCACTCCAGCCCGTCAGCCGGTGACTACCTCAGCACCGGCGCCTTCCACGATCTGCCGCCCGGGGTCATCGACACCCTCCACGACTTCTGCGCCGGTAATGACTACCGTCAGCTGATCGAGGAGCAGGTGCTGCTCGATCAGTATCGCAGCGCCTGGGCCCAGGCGCCCTACCCGCCCATCTTCGTTACCGTCAACGCGGTGGTCGTGCAGTCGGGGCATGTGCTGCTGGTCAGGCGCACCGCGGCGCCCGGCAAGGGGCTCTACGCCCTGCCGGGAGGCTTCATCAACCCTCATGAGCGGCTGCTGGACGCGTGCCTGCGGGAGCTGCGCGAGCGGGTGCGCCTCAAGGTGCCGGAGCCGGTACTCAAGGGGTCGTTGCGGGGCCAGCGCCTGTTCGATGAGCCGCATCGCAGCTGGCGTGGGCGAACACTGGCCGAGGCCTTCTACTTCGCCCTGCGCCCCGAACAGCAGCTACCCCGTCTCAAGCCGGTACAGGGTGGCGATCACGCACGCTGGGTGGCGCTGGCCGACCTCGACCCGGAGAGCCTGTTCGAGGACCACTTCTTCATCATTCAGGACTTCCTGGGCCTGCCTGCCGATTTCGGCATGCCGTGAGCCGTGAAAGAATCGAAGAATCGTACCCTGTTGTAGATAGAACCCTGTTGCAGTCAGCCCTGAAGAAAGTCGCGCGGCAGTTTCTGCATCTGCTTCCAGAGTTTTTCGACGCCGGGCTTGTGCACCAGAGAGCAGCGGTAAAGGCGTATTTCCAGCGGGATATCCCACTTTTCGTCGCCGGCCCGAACCAGCCGCCCATCTCTCAGCTCTTCGCGAATACAGAAGTCGGGAATCCAGGCCAGCCCCATGCCCTGCATCACCATGCCCTTGAGTCCTTCCGCCATGGCGGTCTCGTAGACGGTGCGCAGGCGCAGGCGCAGTGGGTCGTTCTTGAGGAGCATGCGCACGCTGCGCCCCAGGAAGGCGCCCTGGGTGTAGGCGAGATAGGGGACCGGCTCCTCCGCCTGCAGGGGAAAGCGCGGTTCACCATCCTCATCCGGCAGACAGACCGGTGCCATCTTGACCTGGCCGATGGAGAACGAGGGGAACACCTCGGAGTCCAGCTGCATGGTGGCGTGGGAGTCGTGATAGGCCAGCATCAGATCACAGTTGCCTTCGCGCAGCACATGGATGGCCTCCCCCACGTTCATGGCCACCAGGCGCGTGGGAAGCTCGCCGATACCCTGCTGCAGGCGCGATATCCATGGCGGGAAGAAGCTCAATGCCAGGGAGTGGGCAGCAACGATATCCAGGGCCTCGTTGGCCATGGCCAGGCCTCGCAGATGCCCCAGGCTTTCGTTGAGCTGCTCGACCAGGTTGCGTGCCGTTATCAGGAAAAGCTGCCCTTCTGGCGTCAATCCGACCGGCGTGGTGGAACGGTCGACCAGCGTGGCCCCGACTGCCTGCTCCAGGGAGCGAATACGGCGACTGAAGGCGGGCTGAGTCACATGACGCTGGCGAGCCGAAGCGGAAAAACTGCGTGTATTAGCCAGGGCAACGAAGTCCTCTAGCCATTTGGTCTCGAGGTTCACCGTGACTCCCGATTCATGATGAGGGTAACGACCGGGCTTGCCGATCACCGCAAGTAATTAATATATCACTGTATTGGCGCCATCAGGTAGGCAGCCCTGGACATCAGCTTGCGCCATAGTGGCCGCGAGGTAACCTCCTCGACGCTGATCTCCCGGCAGTGACTGAAATCCTCCTCGAGCATCCGCTCAACCTGGGCGGCAAAGTGGCGATCCGGAAGGAAGGCCGTGATCTCGAAGTTGAGCCGGAAGGAGCGGTTGTCTAGATTAACCGTGCCGACGCTGGCCGCCGCCTGATCGATCAACATCACCTTCTGATGCAGGAAGCCGGGCTGGTAGCGATAGACCCTGACGCCGGCACGTAGCATGTCCGGCAGAAAGGAGAAGGCGGACAGGAACACCAGCAGATGGTCGGGGCGCTCGGGGATCATGATTCGGACGTCCACACCGCGCATGGCCGCCAGGCGCAGTGCGTCCTGCACGCTCTGGTCGGGCACGAAATAGGGACTGGTGACCCAGAAGCGCTCTCTTGCGCTGTGGATGGCGTGCTGGACCAACAAGCTAGCGGTATCTTGCGTATCCGCCGGCCCCGAGGGCACGATCACCACATCATGGCACTCCTCGCAGATGGTGGTCGGTATCCAGGAGAGATTGATCAGTTCACCGGTCGCCCAGTGCCAGTCCTCCCAGAACGCCTCCTGCAGTCCCAGCACGCTAGGGCCGGTAAGCTTGAGATGGGTGTCACGCCATGGACCGTGTCGTGGATGCTGTCCCAGGTATTCGATGCCGACATTGAAACCGCCGACCCAGCCCTCCTTTCCATCCACCACCAAGACCTTGCGGTGGTTGCGGAAGTTGATCTGGAATCGATGACGAAGGCCACGCGATGAGCGAAAGGCGTAGACTTCGATCCCCGCCTCGGCTAGATCACGCAGATAGCCCTCATTCAGCTTGTGGCTACCTATCTTGTCGTACAGAAAATAGACCCGAACGCTACGTTCCACGGCGCGCCGCAGGCACTCCTTGAGCCGCAAACCCAAGGCATCGTTGCGCACGATGAAGAACTGCACCAGCACGTACTCCTCGGCCCTATCGATACCGGCGAACAGGCTGTCGAACGTCGCTTGACCATCGACCAGAAGCTCGGCGCGATTGCCACTGGTCAGCGGCATCTGGGCCAGCTGTTCCACGGCACGTACATCGGGATCCGGAGTATCGGTCAGATAGGGATCGACATGCGAACGGTAGCGTGCCAGCACACGGCGCAATACGCTGTCGCGCTCTCCCCGGGCGGTGACATAGCCATAGAAGCGCGGCTGGCCGAAGATCCAGTAGGCGGGGACCGCCAGGTAGGGAAGCGTGATAAGCGAGAGGATCCAGGCGATGGCGCCCTGGGAGGTGCGACTGGAGAGCAGCGCCAGTACCGCCGAGACGATACCCGCCATGTAAAAGGTGAAGATTACCAGCCCGAACAGCCAGGACGTCATGAACTCTCCCTGCAGACACTCTCGTCACCGGCTGCGCCGGCCATGATGGCACGAGCCCACGCCTTCGCGAGGGAGATTCCCGCAACACCTTGTGGGGGGTCAGCATACCCAAACGACGGCGGCCCCGCCAAGAGGCAGGGCCGCCAGGATCCATCGTCAGGCCTCAGGCGCGCTCGGCGATGATCTCCTTCCACTTGGCGGGCCCCGTCTGATGGACCGAGGTGCCCTGGCTGTCGACCGCGACGGTCACCGGCATGTCCTCCACCTCGAACTCATAGATGGCCTCCATGCCAAGGTCCTCGAAACCCACCACGCGAGCCTTCTTGATCGCTTGAGCCACCAGATAGGCGGAGCCCCCCACTGCCATCAGGTAGACCGCCTTGTTGTCGCGGATGGCCTCGATGGCGGCTTCACCGCGTTCGGCCTTGCCGACCATGCCCATCAGGCCGGTCTCCTCGAGCATGGTGCGTGTGAACTTGTCCATGCGGGTGGCGGTGGTGGGGCCGGCCGGTCCCACCACCTCGTCGCCAACCGGGTCCACCGGCCCAACGTAGTAGATGAAGCGACCCTTCATGTCCACGGGCAGTGGCTCACCCTTGGCGATCATGTCGACCATGCGCTTGTGTGCCGCGTCACGACCGGTGAGCAGCTTGCCGTTTAGCAGCAGGGTGTCACCCGGCTGCCAGGTCTGCACTTCTTCCGGTGTGATGTTGTCGAGGTCGACACGCCTGACGTTATCCCCTGCCTCCCGCGTGACCTCGGGCCAGTCCTCTAGCTTCGGCGCCGGCAGTGAGGCCGGACCGCTGCCATCCAGGGTAAAGTGGGCGTGGCGAGTCGCGGCGCAGTTGGGAATGATGGCCACTGGCTTGTTGGCCGCGTGGGTGGGGTAATCCTTGACCTTGATGTCCAGCACCGTGGTCAGGCCACCCAGCCCCTGGGCGCCGATGCCACTCCGATTGACGCGATCGAACAGCTCAAGGCGTAGCTCCTCGGCACGGTTGGCGGCACCACGGGCCTGCAACTCCTGGATATCGATGGGGTCGAGAAGCGCCTCCTTGGCAATCTCCATCGCCTTCTCCGCGGTGCCGCCGATGCCAATGCCGAGCATTCCCGGTGGGCACCACCCTGCCCCCATCTTGGGCAGCTGCTCCATGACCCAGTCGACCACACTGTCGGACGGGTTGAGCATGGCGAACTTGGACTTCGCTTCGCTACCCCCGCCCTTGGCGGCCACATGCACATCGACGCGATCCCCCGGCACAATCTTGTGATGAATGATCGCCGGCGTGTTGTCGCCGGTATTGCGGCGGGTGCCGTCAGGATCGGCCAGGACCGAGGCGCGCAGCACGTTATCGGGGAGCTGGTAGGCGCGACGGACGCCCTCGTTGACCATGTCATCGAGGCTCATCTCGGCTTCCCAGCGAACATTCATGCCCACATGCAGGAAGACGGTGACGATGCCGGTGTCCTGGCAGATAGGACGGTGTCCCATGGCGCACATGCGCGAGTTGATCAGGATCTGGGCGATGGCATCCTTGGCCGCAGGATTCTCCTCGCGCTCATAGGCCTGGGCCATGGCATCGATGAAATCCTTGGGGTGGTAGTAGGAGATATACTGCAGCGCATCGGCAACGCTCTGGATCAGGTCATCCTGACGAATCACGGTCATGGGCAAGAAGCTCCTCGGCTTGTCGGCATGCCCGCACCCCGGCGCTATATCACTGCCGGTAAGCGGGCTGAAACGCGAGCATTATACCCTACCCCATCCCCTGCCGACATTACCGGCACATCAGGCAATTATCTATTTATACCGAATTTAGTTAACGGTATAAATCTGGAAATCCCCCCCTAGCTTCCAGCCCATCGCTTTGGGGGGAGCCGGGCACTGCTCTGGTGCCCTAGCCCAGGGCGAGCTGGCGTTCCTTCAGATCATTCAGCCGGTCGCGTAGACGCGCGGCCTCCTCGAACTCGAGGTTCTGAGCGGCCTCGAACATCGCATCCTCCACCCGCGTCAGTTCACGCAACAACTCCTGTGGCGAGAGCTCGGCGGGATCATACACGGCCGCCGATTCGGCAACCTTGCGCTCACCGCGACGTCCCTTGCCCTTCTTGCCGGGAGTCTGGGCCGCCTCGAGAATATCCGCCACCGAGCGGGTCACCGTTTGGGGCGTAATCCCGTGCTCCTCGTTGAAGGCGATCTGCTTGGCACGACGCCGCTCCGTTTCCTGCATGGCGCGACGCATGGAGTCGGTGACCCTGTCAGCGTAAAGAATGGCGCGACCATTGGCGTTGCGTGCCGCCCGCCCGATGGTCTGGATCAGCGACCGTTCGTTGCGCAGGAACCCCTCCTTGTCGGCATCCAGGATCGCCACCAGGGAGACCTCCGGAATGTCCAGGCCCTCGCGCAACAGGTTGATACCGACCAGCACGTCGAACTTGCCCAGGCGCAGGTCGCGAATGATCTCCACCCGCTCCACGGTATCGATATCCGAGTGCAGGTAGCGCACGCGCACGCCATGTTCATCCAAGTACTCGGTGAGATCCTCGGCCATGCGCTTGGTCAGGGTCGTGACCAGCACCCTCTCGCCGGCGGCGGCACGCAGCTGGATCTCGGAAAGCAGGTCGTCCACCTGGGTAGTGGCCGGGCGCACCTCCAGCTCGGGGTCGAGCAGGCCGGTGGGGCGCACCACCTGCTCAACGACACTCCCGGCGTGCTCGGCCTCATAGGGGCCCGGTGTCGCCGACACGAAGATGGTCTGGGGCGAGATGGCCTCCCACTCCTCGAACTTCATGGGGCGGTTGTCGAGGGCGGAGGGCAGGCGAAAGCCGTACTCCACCAGGGTCTCCTTGCGCGAGCGATCGCCCTTGTACATGCCCCCGACCTGGGGAACGCTGACGTGACTCTCATCAATAAGCAGCAGAGAGTCATCGGGAAGATAGTCGAAGAAGGTGGGCGGCGGCTCCCCGGGATTGCGGCCCGACAGATAGCGGGAGTAGTTCTCGATGCCATTGCAGTAGCCGAGCTCCAGCATCATCTCGATGTCGTACAGGGTACGCTGCTCCAGGCGCTGGGCCTCCACCAGTCGCTCATGCTTTCTCAGCCACTCGAGGCGCTCGGCGAGCTCGGCCTTGATCTGGTCGATGGCCCCCAGGATGGTCTCTCTGGGCGTCACATAATGGGACTTGGGGTAGATGGTCATGCGTGGCAGCTGGCCACGCACCTCGCCGGTCAGCGGGTCGAAGAGACGAATCGAATCGATCTCGTCGTCGAACAGCTCGACGCGCACCGCCTCATCCTCGGCATCCGCCGGAAAGACATCGATAACGTCGCCGCGCACTCGATAGGTACCGCGCTTGAAATCGAGGTCGTTGCGCGTGTATTGCAGTTCGGCCAGGCGACGCAGGAACTTGCGCTGATCGATCAGCTCACCTCGGGTGAAGTGCAGGCGCATCTTGAGATACTGGTCGGGGTCGCCCAGGCCGTAGATCGCCGATACCGAGACCACGATCAATGCATCACGACGCTCGAGCAGGGCCTTGGTGGCGGAGAGCCGCATCTGCTCGATATGGTCGTTGATCGAGGCATCCTTCTCGATAAAGGTATCCGAGGAGGGTACGTAGGCCTCGGGCTGATAGTAGTCGTAATAGGAGACGAAGTACTCCACGGCGTTGTCAGGAAAGAAGGCCTTGAATTCGCCATAGAGCTGGGCCGCCAGGGTCTTGTTGGGCGCCATGACGATGGTCGGGCGCTGCAGCCGCTCGACAACATTGGCCATGGTGAAGGTCTTGCCGGATCCCGTGACCCCAAGCAGGGTCTGATGGGCCAACCCCGCCTCAAGACCTCCTACCAGAGCATCAATGGCCGCCGGCTGATCGCCGGCGGGCTGAAACTTCGAGGCGAGGCGAAAGGGCTTGCTCATGCTCTCTCCGGGTTGGTTCGGCGCCTTGCACAGCCGGCGTTAGATGGATGACCCGGATATCAGGCCGGGGTCACGGCGCGGGTGCTCACTTCCACGGTGGAGCTGGTCATCAGCCGGTGGATGGGGCACTTGTGGCTGATCTCCTCGAGCCGAGCGACCTGCTCGGGGTCGATGATGCCATGAAACTGCATCTCGACATCGAGCCGATAGGTGCCCTGGCGCTCCTGGCTGTCATCTCGGTGCACCTTGACGCTGATTCCCTCGAGGGGCCACGCCTTGCGCCGGGCATACATCAGCGAGGTGATCGCCTTGCAGGCACCCAGTGACAGGTCGAAGTAGTCATGAGGATCGGGAGCCGTTCCCTCGCCACCATAGGCCTGCGGCACGTCGACGAACAGCTCCTCGAAGCCATCGAGCTCGACCCTCTGTCGAAAGATATGGTTGCGTATGCTCTGAATCTCAATGGTCTTCTTCATGCCTATGGCTCCCTGCTCATTTGACCCGGATCGGAAGTTTCAGCGCTTCGACCGCCTTGATCAGCGCCTCGCGCCGGGCACGCCCCTCCACCTCGGCGCCGTGACGTCCAACTTCCGCGCTTTCGACGCCGTCGAGCATCATCAACGCGGTCGTGATGCGGTTAACCTGATCGGCGTCGGTAACGCCCTCGAAGCTCAGCGATTGATGGGCCATGACCTGACTCCTGGATTGCCTGGCGTGAATAACGTCTGGATTCTAACATGACCCCTCCAGGTCAGCAGTGGTTGCAATGTCGCTTCCCTGCCCAAATGTATTGGAGTATTCCGATATTTCCCTGACACGATGAGGCCCACATGTACGACTGGATTTCCGCGCTGGAGGCAGAGCCGCTCAGCGATGACCGTATCCGCTTCGACACTCGGGACCCCGCACGTCAGGCGCTGGATGGTACGGTGGTAACACCACTTGTACAGTTCGGTGTACTCGACGTGACAGGTATTGACGCCGAGAAGTTCCTGCAGGGCCAGGCAAGCACTCAACTCGCTCTGGTCGACGGCGACTTCGCACCACTGACCGTATTCTGTACCCCCAAGGGACGCATGCTGGCCAACGCCCAGTTGCTGCGCGTGGCAGAAGAGCACTACCGACTGATAATGCATCGTGACCTGGTCGACTCCCTGGCGGAGCATCTGCGCAAGTTCGCCGTCTTCTACAAGGTCGAACTGGCCACGCGCCAGGATCTCGCCCTGATCGGCCTGGTCGGCCAGGAGGCCGGCGCGCTGGCCGAGGTACGTCTGGGGGTCGCCCCACCGTCGATCTGGCACCAGTCAGGCGATGCCGAGACTCAGCTGCTGGCTCATCCAGGCCCCCGCCAGAGGCTGCTGGCTCTACTCCCTGCGAGTCGCGCGACCGAGATCTGGCGCCGGCTGGTCGACCAGGCCACGCCCGTAGACAACGCGGTCTGGTGCCTGCACGACATCCAAGCGGGCCTAGCCTGGCTGACCGCCCAGCATCGCGACGCCCTGCTGCCCCAGATGATCAACTGGGAAGCGCTGGGCGGCATCAGCTTCAAGAAGGGCTGCTATACCGGACAGGAGGTGGTGGCACGTGCCCACTTCCGTGGGCAGGTCAAGCGCCGGACGATGCGCGGCCAGCTCGAGGGAGCGGTTTTGCCCGAGATCGGCTGCCCGGTAGTGGATAGCCGCGAGAAGTCGGTGGGCGAGGTGCTCGCGGCGGAGCGTGACGCCTACGACCAGGCCGAAGTGCTGGTGGTGATGAGCACCAAGGAGGACATGGGCCCGCTGAGTGTGGCTGGACAGAAGCTGAAGCTGCTGAAGCTCCCCTACCCCGTCGAACGCCTGGACCCGGAAATCCTGGCCACCCTATAACCGAAACAGGCGGCGGGCATTGGCGGCACTGTTCGCCGCCACGCACTCCGGGGATTGGCTACGTAGCGCCGCCACCGCACGACACACCTGAACGAGGGCAGCGGGTTCATTACGCTGCCCCTGGTGGCCGGCCAGCGGCATATCGGGGCTGTCGGTCTCCAGCACATAGCCGTCATCGGGCAACGATCCGACCGCCCGGTGCAGACGCTTGGCCCGCTCGAAGGTGACTGCTCCTCCCAGCCCGACGACGAATCCCAGCTCGAGGAATCGGCCCGCCTGTTCGGGGGAGCCGGCGAAGGCGTGAATCAGCCCACCGACGGGAAGCGCCAGCTGACGAAGCCGCTTGGCTACCTTATCGTTGGCCTGCACGCAGTGAATCACCACCGGCAGCCTCCTCGCCTTGGCCAGCCTGAGCTGAGCATCGAACAGCTTCCACTGGGTCTCGAGAGTCTCGGTGAAACGGGCATCGATGCCGCACTCCCCTATCCCCACCACCCGAGGGTGGTCATCCAGCGCCTTGGCCAGGGCATCGAGGTCCGCGTCACGGTGAGACTCCATAAAGCAGGGATGCAACCCCAGGCAGACGCTGACATCGTCACGCCCGCCCAGCGCCAGCACCGCGTCCCAGCGCGCTCGAATGGTACCGGGGACCACGAAATGCCCTACCCCCGCGGACCTCGCCCGCCCGAACACGGCGTCGCGGTCGGCGTCGAAGGAGGGGAAGTCGAGATGGCAGTGAGCGTCGATTAGCATGGGTAGCGCTCCACAGCTAAAGTGGCAACGGTCCGCGGCTTACCTGGGGCCTGCCCTTCGCGGAGGCGCTGTGAATACCTCCCTGTACGCTACCGACGCCTTCCCTGGCGTAGGACCTCCGCTTCGGGCTGTCCCCAGCGCCGCTCGGCTTGGCACTATCCTGCTGTCCCCTGCGAGCTAGCTTCTCGCTTTAATGCTCCCGGGTCGCCTGGAAGCGGATCTCGGGCCAGCGCTCCTGGGTCATCTGCAGATTGACCCGGGTGGGGGCGATATAGGTCAGGTAACCGCCGCCGTCGATGGCCAGGTTGGCACTGGCCTTGCGCTTGAACTCCTCGAGTTTCTTTGCATCGTCACAGTAGACCCAGCGCGCGGTATTGACGTTCACCCCTTCGTAGACGCAGTCGACCTTGTACTCCTCCTTGAGGCGATGGGCGACCACGTCGAACTGCAGGGTACCCACGGCACCGAGAATCAGATTATTGTTATCCAGCGGCATAAAGACCTGGGTCGCCCCCTCTTCGGAGAGCTGCTGCAGGCCCTTCTGCAACGCCTTCATCTTCAGCGGGTCCTTCAGCTGCACACGCTTGAACAGCTCCGGGGCGAAATGAGGAATGCCGGTGAAACGCATATCCTCACCCTGGGTGAAGGTATCACCGATCTGGATGGTGCCGTGGTTGTGCAGACCGATGATGTCACCCGGCCAGGCCTCCTCCACCTGGGCGCGATCCGAGGCCATGAAGGTCAGTGCATCGGCAATCTTGACGTCCTTGCCGATGCGTACATGGCGCATCTTCATGTTCTTCTCGTACTTCCCCGAACAGACACGCAGGAAGGCGATACGGTCACGGTGCTTGGGATCCATGTTGGCCTGGATCTTGAACACGAAACCGGTAAAGCGGCCGTCGTCTGCCTCGACGGTGCATGCGTCGGTTTCTCGGGGCTGGGGGGGCGGCGCATATTCGACGAAGCCATCGAGCATCTCGCGTACCCCGAAGTTGCCCATGGCGGTACCGAAGTAGACCGGCGACAGCTCGCCACGACGATAGGCCTCCAGATCGAACTCATGGGAGGCGCCGCGTACCAGTTCCACCTCCATTCGCAACTCCTCGGCCTGCTCCTCGCCGAGCAACTCATCCACTTCGGGATTGTCGAGTCCCTCGATGCGCTTGTCATCGGGAATACGATTGCCCTGCCCCTGAGTGTAGAGATGGATCGTATCGTTGTAGAGGTGGTAGACCCCCTTGAAGTGCCGACCCATGCCGATGGGCCAGGTCATCGGCGCACACTGGATATTGAGCACCGTCTCGACCTCGTCCATCACCTCGATGGGATCACGAATATCGCGGTCCATCTTGTTGATGAAGGTGAGAATCGGCGTGGTACGCAGGCGGCACACCTCCATCAGCTTGATGGTGCGCGCCTCGACGCCCTTGGCGCCGTCGATCACCATCAGCGCCGAGTCCACCGCGGTCAGGGTGCGGTAGGTGTCCTCGGAAAAGTCCTCGTGCCCTGGCGTATCGAGCAGGTTGACGACACGGCCCCCATAGGGGAACTGCATCACCGAGGTGGTCACCGAGATGCCACGCTCCTGCTCCATTTTCATCCAGTCGGAGGTCGCGTGACGGTCGTTGCGTTTGCTCTTGACCGAGCCCGCCATCTGGATGGCATTTCCAAACAGCAGCATCTTCTCGGTGATGGTGGTCTTACCCGCATCCGGGTGACTGATAATGGCAAACGTGCGTCGCAGTTCGGTTTCACGGGCCTGATTGGGATTGGGCATTACGTCTCGTCGCAGATTGATCCGCACCCTCGCTCGCGCCGAGCGCAGGGAGGATGGCGTGTTGTGAGGCTAGTCGCGGAATTGTACCGGCATGGCGTGACCACTGCCACGTCGTGGCGAGCCGCGACCCGCTATAGTGAATGTCACAGCACGTCACGACCATCAAGGCGGCTCGACCATGCATCAGGACCCCTTGTTCAGCGACGCCTATCAACCCCGTGAGATTGCCCATAGGGTGACTCAAATGGGTGTCACCAAGGCTCGCGCCAATCCCTTGAGCCTGCTGATTCTGGCGGTATTAGCGGGAGCCTTCATCTCGCTGGGGGCATTGTTCTTTGCCGTGGTGGTCACCGGAAGCGAGTTGGGGTTCGGTGTCACTCGACTGCTCGGCGGGCTCGCCTTCTGTCTGGGGCTGGTATTGGTGGTGATCGCCGGCGCCGAGCTGTTCACCGGAAACAACTTGCTCGCCATGGCCTGGGCGAGCGGTGAAATCCGCGGACGCGAACTGCTGCGTAACTGGTGGCTCGTCTACCTTGGCAACGTGATCGGCTGTCTGGGCACGGTCATACTGGCGATAGGGGCCGACTTGGCGAGCCTCGGCGGGGGCGACCTTGGCGAAACCTTGAGCAGAATCGCTCTGGTTAAAGCCGAGCTCTCCCCTCTCGCCGCCTTTGCCCGAGGCATTCTGTGCAACGTGCTGGTCTGCCTGGCGGTATGGCTGGCGATGGGCGGACATACCGTCACCGACAAATTTCTGAGCATTCTGCTGCCGGTCAGCGCATTCGTGGCGTTGGGCTTCGAGCACTCGGTAGCCAACTGGTTCTTCCTGCCAATGGGGTTTTGGCTAGCGCCCGACGCGGTGTCGCTCAGCAGTGCGGCCATCAATCTGGCGGTGGTTACCGTCGGCAACATTCTCGGTGGCAGTCTGCTGGTCGCCGGAGTCTACTGGCTGGCCTACCTGCGTCATGGCTGTGACAGCGGGTGAGATCAAAACAGCATCGACGCCTATCGGGTATCATCGTGGCCAGCCCACTCCGGAGTGTCCATGCAATCTGCCCAGCCTCTTCCATTATCAACCCCCAACCGCAACCTGGTTCGCCTGACCATCGTGCGCGGCATCACGTGGACGGGGTTTCTGGCTGCCATCATCTTCGGCGTCGAGGTGCTCGGCTTCGAGCTCGAGGTCACGGCGGTGATCAGCGTGATACTGGTGATGGCATTGATCAACCTGGCGACCTGGTGGCGCCTGGGACGTCATCGCGACGTTACCGACGGTGAATACCTGCTCCACCTTCTCGCCGATGTTGGCGGGCTGACGCTGCTGTTCTACTTCACCGGCGGTGCCAGCAATCCGTTCATCACCTACTACCTGGTGCCGGTCACCATCGCCGCCGCCACCCTGCCCTGGCGCTGTGCCTGGATCATCGCCGCCACCTCGATGCTGGGCTACAGCGCCCTGCTGGTCTTCTATCATCCCGTCCCGCAGCTTGGAGGAGGGTACGGCTCCAGTGGGGAGCTGAATCTGCATGTGCTGGGCATGTGGCTCAACTTCGCCCTGTCGGCGGGACTGGTGACCTTCTTCATCTATCGCATGGCCCATGCGTTGCGCCGCAGGGAGCAGGCGCTGTCTCGCACTCGTGAGGCTGCGCTGCGCAATGAACAGGTGATCGCCGTGGCCACTCAGGCCGCCGGCACCGCTCATGAGCTGGGCACGCCCCTCTCTACGATGGCGGTGCTGCTTGCCGAAATGCGAGAGGAGGCGGAGGCAGATGACCACCCCAGACTGCAGCAGGATATCGAGCTGCTGCGCCAGCAGGTGGATACCTGCAAGTCACGACTCCAGCAGCTGGTGGAGAGTGCCGACCGACGTCGCATGGGCAAGCCACAGATTACCGATGCCGAGGTGTGGCTGGGTGGCGTGGTCCAGCGCTGGCTGGTGCTGCGCCCCGACGTCAGCCACCAGATGAGCGTGGCGGAGCACCGCAGCCGCCCCATGCTGGCCGTCGACACCACGCTCGAGCAGGCGCTGATCAACCTGCTCAACAACGCCGCCGATGCCAACCCGGACGATATTGCGGTCAGCCTCGACTGGGATGACGATGAGGTGATCATCGACATTCGCGACCACGGCCCCGGGGTCGCCCTCTCCATCGCCGACCAGCTGGGCGAGACCTTTGTCTCCACCAAGAGCAAGGGAATGGGCATCGGCCTGTTCCTGACCCATGCCACCATCAACCGTTTCGGCGGCGGTGTCAGCCTCTATAATCACCCGGAGGGTGGCACCCTGACCGAGGTCATGCTGCCACGCGCGGCAGGCACCGAATGACCCCACCTACCATCCGAGCGAGAACTCCATGCAAGAGACGCCCCTACGCCTGCTGATCATCGACGATGACGAGATGTTCTGCCATGTGCTTGACCGCGCCATGACCCGACGCGGTTACGAGGTGGTGGTTGCTCGGGACGCCCAGGAGGCCCTCTCCCTGGCGCGACAGCACCGCCCTGCACTGGCCACGCTGGATCTCAAGCTGGAGCACGAGTCCGGGCTCAAGTTGCTCCCGGAACTGCTGGAAGTGGTGCCGGAGTGCCGTATCGTGATCCTCACCGGCTACTCCAGCATCGCCACGGCCGTGGAAGCGATCAAGCTGGGGGCGGTCAACTACCTGTGCAAGCCGGCCGATGCCGACGAGGTGCTGGCCGCCTTCGAGAAGGATGATGGCGACCCGCAGATCGAGGTGGCCGACCACCCCCCCTCCATCAACCGCATCGCCTGGGAGCATATCCAGAAGGTACTCCAGGAGCACGACGGCAATATCTCCGCCACCGCCCGTGCCCTGGGGATGCATCGGCGCACCCTGCAGCGCAAGCTGCAGAAGCGCCCGGTGCGGCGATAAGCCGTAAGCTCCCTTTGGGGACACTCCCTTCCCGCTACAGCTTACGTCTCCCGGCGAAACCCGGTTATTGTGCCGTCCATCCCAGGTCGATATTCCAGCTGGCACCGGTCACGGCACCGGCCGAGTCTGACGCCAGATAGGCCACCAGCTCGGCCACCTCGTCGGGTTCGATCAGGCGCTTGACGGCGGCATTCTTGAGCATGATCTGCTCGATCACCTCCTGCTCCTGCATGCCATGCAGCTTCGCCTGGTCGGCGATCTGGTTGTCGACCAGCGGGGTCTTCACATAGGCGGGACAGATGGCATTGGCGGTAATTCCCTGACTCCCCCCCTCCAGGGCGGCGGTCTTGGTCAGGCCGATCATGCCGTGCTTGGCGCTGATGTAGGCTGACTTGCCCGGTGATGCCACCTGAGCATGTACCGAAGCGATATTGATGATGCGCCCCCAGCCACTCTCGCGCATGGAGGGCCAGGCGGCCTGGCTCAGCAGGAAGGGGGCCGTCAACATCAGATCGATGATCTGACGCCACTTCGTCTCGGGAAACTCCTCGACCGGCGCGACATGCTGAATGCCGGCATTGTTGACCAGGATATCCACACGACCGAAGCGCTTGATCGCTTCGGCAACGGCAGCCCGACAGGCATCCCCATCGGTCAGATCTGCCTGGAAGAAGCTCGCGCCCGCCTCTTCGGCCACCTCTCGCCCCGCGGGGTTGAAGTCAACCGCCAATACCTGATGGCCCAGGCGACAAAAGTGACGGACCACCGCCTCGCCGATACCGCTACTGGTACCGGTAACGAGGGCGACGCGGGGGGTGACGGATATTGACATGGGCAACTCCTTGCTCGATCGATGTATGGGCATTGGGGGTACGGGCTCTTCAGGAGCCACCAGCATAAGGGGATCGGGGTAGGCCGCGCCACCTCAGTCGCCTGCCATCACGCACCTGATTGCGATGGCGCCTGCGCACTCTCATCGCTCCTCATGACTCGCTCCATCAACCGCTGGGCGAGGCGGCTGGCATCCTGACGAGAGGCCACATCGGTCAGGTCATCGAGCAGTATCAGGCGCCAGCAGGCGACCTCATCGCCCAGCTCGACCGCCTCCATGGGATAGCGACCGGAGGGCAATGTCAGCGTGCAGCGCTCACCCGCGACAGGCAGGGGGGCATTCGCTCGCTCAGGCAGCATCACCAGCCATAGCGAGACCGGCGTGACCAGGGCTCCGACCAGCTGCTCGCCATGCTCGGGAAGGCGGTAGCACTGGAAGCAGAGGGCATCCGCGGCCAGCAGAGGATTGAACTGGGGCAGTGACTTCGACTCGCGCAGATGACTGGCGGTCCAGGCTTCGGCGAGTCGCCGCAGGCGCTGATACTGGTCTGGCGTCAGGGCATGCATGGGTTTCTCCATGTCGATAATCGGCGCCAGTATAGGCGCACGCGCCCATCGGGCCCAACCAGGCGTCGGCGCGGGGCCGATGGAATTGCTAGGCTAACGTCACCCCGATAGCCACCCACTCACGCCGAGGTAGTCCACCATGACCGACGACGAACGCCTGCAGCATGCCCTGGAGATCGCCGGGGAGGCGGGTGAGATGATCCGCAAGGCACGTCATGAGCGAAATTTCAGCCAGTCATACAAGGCTGGGGAGGAGCTGGTAACCGATATTGACGTCGCGGTGGATCGCCATATACGGGATCGTCTGGATGCCATCTTCCCCGGGGAGGCTCGTCTCAGCGAGGAGCTCTCCCCCGACCGCAGCGAACTGGCGGCCGAGGGAGCGCTATGGGTCGTCGATCCCATCGATGGCACCGTCAACTTCGCCCACGGTCTGGCCCATGTGGCCGTCTCCATTGCCTGGCTGGAGGATGGAGTGCTTCGTGTCGGTGTCGTGCATGCTCCCTTCCTGGGCGAAACCTTCACCGCCATCCAAGGCGAGGGAGCCTGGTGCAATGCTCGGCCGATCCGTGCCAGCCGCCGCAAGGAGCTGAGCCACAGCCTGGTTGCCACCGGATTCCCCCATCGACGTGATAGCCGACCGCCGCTGATGCGCCGGTTGGCCGCCGTGCTGGAACAGTGCCAGGATGTGCGTCGCAACGGCTCGGCGGCTCTCGATCTATGCGATGTGGCCTGCGGTCGTCTGGATGCCTACTACGAGAGCGTCTCCCCCTGGGACTTCGCGGCGGGCTGGCTAATCGCCAGGGAGGCGGGTGCTCGAGTCGGTCACCTCTATCCCTGCCCCGAGGGTATTCCGGAGGCCCTGTATGGCGAGAACCTGCTCGCCACGAGCCCCGGCATCCACGCCGAGCTGGGGGATCTACTGCGGCGTGCCGATGCCGGCGAACTTAATGGGCCAT
Organism: Halomonas marinisediminis; assembly: GCF_004347715.1. Classification (NCBI taxonomy): domain Bacteria; kingdom Pseudomonadati; phylum Pseudomonadota; class Gammaproteobacteria; order Oceanospirillales; family Halomonadaceae; genus Halomonas; species Halomonas marinisediminis. The sequence goes on from NZ_SLTR01000001.1 coordinate 194,696, forward strand.
AAATAAGAGACGGCTCTTCGTCATGGCCAACCCGCATAGGCGCTCTAGCCATTCTCAATAGCCGCTCTCAATGGCTCGGCTTGCCGGTACCTATTGGTCATGGCTAGATCAATCGACGACAATAGCAGCCTGCTTCATTCATGTTCGCGCTAATAGTGCCGAGGAGTTTCGATGTTCGTGACCATCTATGGCCGCCCAGGCTGCCCGTTCTGTGTGTTTGCCAAGGACCTGGCCCAGCGCCTCGAGTCGCGTGATGCCATAGAGGGCTATCGCTATGTCGATATGCCCTCCAATGGCCTGACCAAGGCCGATCTCAGCGCCAAGGTGGGCCAGACCGTGCATACCGTGCCACAGGTGTTCCTGAACGACGCGCCAATCGGCGGATTTTCCGAGTTCGATCACTACGTGCGTGAGCACGGCATGCTGACGACTTCCCCAGCGCATTGAGCCAACTCGACAGGGCCAGCGTGGTCCAGGCGTTGAAAGGCATCTCATCAGTGACGCCTATACTTCCCGCCAGTCATGCCGATACGGGAAGCGGGTTCGATGCAGAGGGCAGAATTCATTCAGCAGCTATGGCTGGATTTCATTCATCAACATCCGGAGATCGCTGGGCTGCGCCTATGGCCCCCCGGCGCCTCGGCAGAATACCTTGCCCTGCTGACCCTCAATCACCATCATCACGGCATGGAAGCCCTACTGCCATCCCTGGAACACTTCGGCTTTCGCATCCGCCACCGCCACGCCATGGCGGATCGAGGGTTGCTCGTCAATCTGCTGGCACCGCCTCGGGAGGGGCCTTGGTTGGCGGTCGCCGAGCTCCAGATCGGCACTCTGGCGAGACGGCCAAGGGCACTGCTCGAGGAGCTCGTAGAACGAGCGCCTGACACCGCTCACCGCGGCCCCAACCGCCTGTGCCGAGGGCGTCCCTGGCCAATGCCGGAGTGGCAGCGCTACCAGGCGCTTCATCAGGCCCACCCTCTGGCGGCAATACTCGCCATCAACGGCCCTCGTGTGCATCACGTTGGCTACGACTGCCGTCATCTCGGTACCCCGCTAGACGAGTTGCACCGTGGAATGGAAGAAGCCGGCTTTGCCGGCACAGACGATCGTCATCATGGTCTCTTCCCTATCTCGCCACTGGTTGACTATCGGTTTTATCCCTCCGGTTCACGCAGCCTGCCCTTCGCCGAGGGGGATGAGCATCGAGTCGAGACCGGTGGTATCGCGCTGGTCGAGAAATCGGTGCCCCCCCAGCAGGAGCGCCTGGTGGAGTTTCTGCTCCCCCAACACACCCGCTGTGAGCTCTCCTGAGCCCCATCCACAATTTCTGTGGATAACGCTGTGCAACACTTCTTCCGGGACCCGGGCCATCAATCCCTTGATGCAATGGTCATTTAATCACCACCCCTGAACGACCGCGGCCCGGACTCAAGAAGTCCGGGCCGCGGTGGTTTCCAGGCAGGTAGAGCCTCAGTCGAAGGTCATTTCCGGCACATGATCAGGCACCACCAGCTTGCCCGCCGTCAACTCCTTGATCTCCTCGACGCTAACACCCGGTGCACGCTCCTTGAGATGGAAGGCCCCATCCTTGATCTCCAGATAGGCCAGATCGGTCAGCACGCGATTGATACAGCCAGCGCCGGTCAGCGGCAGGTTGCAGCTTTCGAGTAGCTTGGACTCGCCATGCTTGGAAGCGTGGGTCATGGTACAGATGATATTTTCGGCGCCCGCCACCAGGTCCATCGCACCGCCCATGCCCTTGATCAGCTTGCCGGGAATCATCCAGGAGGCAATATTGCCGTTCTGGTCGACCTCGAAGGCGCCAAGCACGGTCAGGTCGACATGGCCGCCACGGATCATGCCGAAGGACTCCGCGGAGTCGAAGATCGCCGCCCCGGGGCGTGCCGTCACCGTCTGCTTGCCAGCGTTGATCATGTCAGCGTCGACCTCCTCCTCGGTGGGAAAGCGCCCCATGCCAAGCAGACCATTTTCCGACTGCAGCATCACGTCGATGCCGTCGGGCACATAGTTGGCCACCAGGGTAGGAATGCCGATGCCGAGGTTGACGTAGAAGCCATCTTCCAGCTCACGCGCCACGCGCATTGCCATCTGTTCGCGAGTCAGTGCCATCTTGTTGCCTCTTTATTCGATGAGAAACGGTCGGTGATAAACGCTCGTTGCGAGGGTGTCACGCTTCGCGAACGGTGCGCTTCTCGATGCGCTTCTCGAAGGTGCCCTTAATGATACGGTCGACGTAGATCCCCGGGGTGTGAATCTGATCAGGCTTCAACTCGCCCGGCTCGACGATCTCCTCGACCTCGACCACCGTGATACGCCCACAGGTGGCCGCGAGCGGGTTGAAGTTCTGAGCGGTGTCCCGGTAGACCACGTTGCCGTAGCGGTCAGCCTTCCAGCCCTTGATGATGGCGAAGTCGGCGTGAAAGGCCTCCTCGAGGATATGCGGACGACCATTGAACTCGCGCACCTCCTTGCCTTCACCGATCGGCGTGCCGTAGCCCGTGGCGGTATAGAAGGCGGGGATGCCTGCGCCGCCGGCGCGCATCTTTTCGGCCAGGGTGCCCTGAGGTGTGAGGATGACCTCAATCTCATTATTGAGCATCTGCTGTTCGAACAACGCATTCTCACCGACATAGGAGGCATAGATACGCGAGATCTGCTTATCCTCGAGCAGCAACCCCAGGCCGAAGCCATCGACACCGCAGTTATTGGAGATCACTGTCAGGTCCTTCACACCGCGACGCCTGATCTCGGCAATCAGGTTCTCGGGAATGCCGCAGAGGCCAAAACCACCGGCAGCGACCGTCATACCGCTCTCGATGCCTGCCATCGCCTCTTCATAGGAGTTAACGCGCTTGTCGAATCCGGCCATAGGGCGCCTCATTTGTTGTGACTGAAAAGTACTCGGGAAGAATCGCGGGTCTGTGGAGACTCGTGACCCAGTGTTGGTCCAGAACATATATTTGTTAAGTTTGTTTTTTTTATCGTTTGATCGCAAAGACTTATTAGTTCAACCTTCGTCGCATAGACATCACGGATACCCCTCCCATGACTGCCAAACAGCTACGTGCCTTCCTGGCCGTCGCTCAGACCCTCAGTTTTACACAGGCCTGCGAGCATCTGCATCTTTCCCAGCCAGCGTTGAGCCTCGCAATCAAGGGCCTCGAGGAGAGCCTCGGTGGACGCCTGATGACCCGCACCACGCGAAGTGTTCGGCTAACACCCGAAGGCGAATCACTGGTTCCGTTGGCCAAGCGACTACTGGCCGAGTGGGATAACATCGAAGAGCTGATGCGCCAACGCTTCACCCTGCAGCTGGGGCGTCTCGGGGTCGCCGCCATGCCCTCCTTCGCCAGCAACCTGTTGCCCTCCGCTCTGATGGCGTTTCGCCAACGTTACCCCCGCATCAATGTCACCGTTCATGACGTCATCAATGAGCAGGTCATCGACATGGTACGCAACGGCCAGGTAGAGCTCGGCATCGCCTTCGAACCCGAGGCCACGGGCAGTCTCGCCTTTACCCCCCTGTTCAACGACCGTTTCGTGGCCGTGGTGCCGCCCCGCTCACTGCTCGCCCGGCACGCCACGCTTCGCTGGGAGATGTTGCTTACCCACGATTTTATTACCCTGCAGCGTCCCTCAATGGTGCGGCGATTGCTGGAGCAGCAGTTGGAGGCCGAAGGCCTGGCGCTACCCACCGCCTTCGAGAGTCATCAGCTTGCTACCGTCGGCAGGATGGTAGCCAGCGGACTGGGCGTCAGCGCCGTTCCTTCGCTATGCCGTGTCCAGATGGAGGAGCTCGGTGCTTGTTGCCTACCGCTGGAGGCCCCCGTCATCGAACGCGCCGTGGGCATCCTGACCCACGGCGAACTCTCCACCGCCGCCCTGGCTCTGAAAGAGGTCGTCGTCGAGACCCAGAATGCCTCGGAACAGCCCCATGTCACCCCCTGAACAGCGGGGGTTACTGGCGGCGCTGGGCAGGCAACGGATGATCCTTTAGCATTGCCGTCACTATCGTGACCACGCATGGAGATCGGCATGTCGACCCTCAGGGGCATTGTCAGCCTGCTGTTGCTTACCCTGACCACTCTGCTATGGGGTCTTCCCCTGCTGCTGATGACCCTGGTCAAGCTGGTGACACCGGGCCATCGCTTGCGCCTGGCAGTGCTCAAGTTGCTTAACGCCATCGCCCTCAACTGGATCGGCCTCAACCTGTGGTGGATGCGGCACTGGCTAAAACCGAACCTGGAGATCGAGATTCCGGAAGGCCTCTCCCGTCGGCAGGGCTGGTTGGTGCTCTCCAATCACCGCAGCTGGACCGATATCTTCGTGCTCTTCTTCGCGTTGCATCGACGCATCCCCATGCCACGCTTCTTTCTCAAGCGGCAGCTGATCTGGGTGCCGATCGTGGGGCTGGCCTGGTGGGCCCTTGAGTACCCCTTCATGCGTCGCATGACCGCCGAGCAGAGGGCCCGTCACCCTCATCTCGCCCGTCGCGACCAGGAGGCCACGGAGCGCATGTGTCGGCGGGCCCACGAAATGCCTATCGCCATCTTCAACTTCGTGGAGGGTACTCGCTTCACAGCCGCCAAGCAGGCCGCCCAGGCATCACCCTACCGACACCTGCTGAGGCCTCGTGCCGGGGGCGTCGCTCAGGTACTCAACCTGCTGGGCGATCAGCTCGCCGGCATCATCGATGTTACCCTTCACTACGACAACCCGAACCCGAGCTTCTGGGGCTATCTGTGCGGTCGCGAGGGTCGTATCGTGATGCAGACCCGTGTCCTGCCGGTCGCAGACTGGATGCATGACGGCAACTACCAGGACAACGCCAGCGACAAGGAACGCTTCCACTCATGGATCAATGCGCTTTGGCAACAAAAGGACGAACGGCTTTCGCGCTTCTGATCGCGCTGCTGCTACTCACCGGATGCGCCTCACGGTCGACCGACGGAGTGACACGCGACGCGGCGGAAGCCTCTCGTAACGGTGGCTGGGTCATCGTGCAGCGGGGTGACACCCTGGGTACCCTGGCACAACGCGCGGGCATCCCCTTGGAGCGACTGCAGCGCTTCAATCCGGGTGTGAATGCCAGGCGCCTGGCGGTTGGTCAGCGACTGCTGATGCCCACCCAGCGCGAACGCGCGCCCTACCGTGGTCCCTACCGTTATCAGGTGCGCCCCGGTGATACCTACTCCCGTATCGCCCGGCGCTTCGGAACCCAAGCCTCGCAGATCCAGTCGGCCAATCCCGGTGTACGGCCCACCCAGCTGAAAGTTGGCCAGCTGATTCAGGTCCCCCTATCCGCGCGCGGCACGGCATCCCGTTCCGGTGGCAGCTCAAGCTCTAGCAAGCCGAGCGCCCCGCGTCGGGCCAGCCTGCCAGACCCTGGGGCGCTCCCAGGCTCGGCGCGTCGTTGGCCCTGGCCGCTGGATGACTACCGCATCGCCAGAGCCTACGGCACCGACAGCCACGGCACCCTGCAGCCCATGCTGCTGGCTACCGAGCGTGACGCCAGGGCCAAGGCCGTCGCCTCCGGCGAGGTGCGTTATGCCGGCAGCATGCGTCAGCTCGGCAAGGTGGTCATCGTCCATCATCCCGACAATCTGCAGAGCGTCTACGCCCTCTGCGATCGCCTGCTGGTGGAGAATGGCCAGGCCGTCAAGCGTGGGGAGGCGCTCTGCACCGTGGGCTACAGCAACGCCACCGAGCGCCATGATCTGCTGTTCGACCTTCGCCACGGCGGCAAGCCGGTCAACCCACAACGGGTGCTGCGTTGAAGGTGGTGCTGGCAGCGCCACCATTGGGGCTCAGCCATGGCGTGCTGGCCCCCGCAGTGTCTGACCGCCTGCTGAGCCAACTGGATCGAGCGCTCTGCTGGCAGCGCCCCACACTGCGCCTGTATGGTCGCGAACACCCCATCCCACGCCGCCAGGTCTGGATGGGGGATACCGGAGCCGGCTACCGCTACTCCGGGTGTGACTTCACCCCGGAGCCCTGGCATCCGATCGTGGCCGACCTGCGCGACCGGGTCATCGAAACACTCGCTTCGGAGGGGATCGACGCCCGCTTCAATAGCGTGCTGCTCAACCATTATCACGACGGTGAGGAGCGCATGGGGTGGCACAGCGATGACGAGCCAGAGCTCGGCGATAGCCCACTGATTGCCGCACTCAGCCTGGGCGCCGAGCGGCCACTGCGCTTTCGTTGGAAGAATCGCCAGGCCCCCGCCTTCAATGTCTGGCTGCCCCACGGCAGCCTGCTGGTGATGGGGCCTGGGGTCCAGGCGCAGCTGCAGCATGCCCTGCTGCCCCGGCGTATCCCGGGGCTGCGCATCAGCCTGACCTTTCGCCGAGTCATCGGGCCTGGTTGATCCTGAACAAGCCAGGCTTCATGGTTCATGGGTCGGGTGCAGGATGGCACGGCAAGATAACGGTATAAGATTCTTCCCCGTAGCCATCGGTCGCATCGCCTCTCGCAGGCCCAGGGGCTGGCCTGTGACCTAGGGAGCCTCGCGCTCCAGCATGTCTTCCTGATAGGTACTGGCCAATTGCGTCTTGGTGGCGTCATCGAACACCCGCCCCGCCAGCTGAAAAACTTCCTGCTCCTCTTCATCCAGGTGGTGAATGACGAGATCCTGCAGCCTCCTGGCCGCCGCCAGCCAGCCCGGTGAGCTATAGTCCGTGGTGTCGAGCGCCTCGAGTGCCTCATCGATCTCGTGATGTTCGGCGACGCTGTGCCTAGCCTTCTCCTGGGTCAGGTCGTACTCCATCATCGGCACGTAGAGAGAGCGCTCCTCGGCCCCGGCATGATGGATCAGTTCGGCGCGCAGGCGCCGATAGAGCTCGTCGCGCCCCTCGCTGTCACCGCTGGTTTCGACCAACAGCGACAACAGTCGGCGCTGCTTGTCGTGACTCTCACGCAGGGCCTCGAAAATTGTCATGGCACTCTCCTCCGGTAGTCACCGATGTCATGGGTGGGCTCACTGCCTGGCTGGCAGGACCGCGTACCAGTCTGGTAGGCAAGAACGATATCGACAAGCCCACGACGCTAGCCACGGCAGACCCCTAACGGCAGGAGGCGCCCCGCGGGGCGCCTCCTGTGATGCTGCACAAGCCTGAGGGATCACGACTTGTCGTGGTCCAGCTCCTCGCCCGGCAGCACGTCTTCGCCATTGAAGTAGGCGCGTGCCAGCTTGAACACCACCGGCGACAGCAGTGCCAGGGCGATCAGGTTGGGAATCGCCATCATGGCATTGAAGGTGTCGGCCATCAGCCAGATGAAGCCCAGGCTCGCCAGCGCCCCCACCGGAATCGCCAGCACGAACAGTACCCGGTAGAGCATGATCGAACGGGTGCCGAACAGGAACTGGAAGCACTTCTCACCATAGAAGGACCACCCCAGGATGGTGGTAAAGGCAAACACCGCCAGTGCCAGTGATACCACCTCGTTGCCCAGGCCCGGCAGTGCCGCGTCGAAGGAGAGTGCGGTCAGTGAAGCGCCGGCCTCGCCCGTCTTCCATACGCCGGCCGTCAGGATCACCAGGGCGGTGATGGAGCAGACGATGATGGTATCGATAAAGGTGCCAAGCATCGCGATCAGCCCCTGGCGAACCGGGTTCTTGGTCTGCGCCGCGGCATGGGCGATGGGCGCACTGCCCAGGCCCGCCTCGTTGGAGAAGATCCCGCGGGCCACGCCGAAGCGGATGGCCGCCATCACGGCCGCACCGGCGAAACCACCGACGGCGGCGTGGGGGTTGAAGGCGTAGGTGAAGATCATGCCGAAGGCGCCGCCGACCTGGTCGGCGTTGATCGCCAGCACGACCAGACCCGCGATCACATAGGCGATACCCATGATCGGAACCAGCTTGCCCGCCACCTTGGCGATCCGCTTGATCCCGCCGAGGATCACCGCGCCGGCCAGCACCATGATCACCACACCGGTGACCCAGTGGGGCAGCCCGAAGGTGCTGTCGAGGGCGTCGGCCACGGAGTTGGACTGCACGGTGTTGCCGATGCCGAAGGCGGCGACGGCACCGAAGAAGGCGAAGGCACCACCCAGCCACAGCCACTTACGGCCCAGGCCATTCTTGATGTAGTACATCGGGCCACCGATATGGTAGCCGGTGCTGTCGGTTTCCCGGAAGCGAACCGCCAGCACCGCCTCGGCGAACTTGGTGGCCATGCCCACCAGGGCGGTGATCCACATCCAGAACACCGCACCGGGGCCACCCAAGGCGATAGCGGTGGCCACGCCGGCGATATTGCCGGTGCCGATGGTCGCCGACAGCGCGGTCATCAGGGCGTTGAAGGGCGAGATCTCGCCATCCTCCTCGCCCTTCGACTTGCCATCGGGGGTGTGCTTGCCATCACGCCCCTGCCACATCAGCTTGAAGCCTTCCCCCAGCTTGCGGATCGGCATCAGCCTGAGGCCAGCCTGCAGGTAGATCCCCACCCCGAGCAACAGGATGAGCATCAATGGCCCCCAGACCACGCCGTTGATGGCGCTGAAGATACTGTTCAAGGTTTCCACGTGAATCTCCCTAAGCGGTTTATTGTTATGCGCTGCGGCTCACCGCCCGCCGTTCGCACCTCGATCGACGACCGACGGGCAACCGATCCATGAACCTGTACCGCGAGAATCGATCACCATGGCTCTGGCGCATGATTCGCCGCAGCATGGCTAACCGGCCATGCGAACCCCAACACAATCCCGCGTAACATAGCGGATTTTATGGTCATCGCACCACCCAGACGAACGACGCACGTTCAACCGTCAGGCTCCCGCCTCCCTTCATGTTTCCAATCAGAAACATGAAGGGGTTGACGGCGCCAAAACTGGACGGATAGCTCGCGACCCGCCACCCTGAGTGACGAGCCATCAGAGTAAGCCCCTGGCGATGATGATGGACTCGCCAAACGCCGCCAATGGCGGTAGCATTCCCGCTGCCTGGAAAAACTTTTCTTATAGGAAATATCGATGAGCTCTATTCCTGCCAATCTGCGCTACGCCGACAGCCACGAGTGGGTCCTCGACAATGGCGACGGCACCGTGACCATCGGCATCAGTGACCATGCCCAGGAAGCCCTGGGTGACGTCGTCTTCGTCGAACTGCCCGAGGTGGGCCGCACCCTCGAGCTCAAGGAGGAGTTCGGTGTGGTCGAGTCGGTCAAGGCCGCCTCCGACCTCTACGCCCCGGTGGCCGGCGAGGTCATCGACGTCAACGAGGTGCTGGAAGACGCCCCCGAGACGCTGAACGAGTCCCCTTACGAGGATGGCTGGATCATGAAGGTGCGCCTCGAGGACGCCACCCAGATCGACGACCTGCTGGACGCCGACGGCTACCAGGCCGTGGCCAGCGCCGACGACTGATCCTGCGCTGATTGCCTCACGCCCCGGCCCGCTGGGTCGGGGCTTCCACGTTCTACCGTGCCGCCTGTGATGGCGACCGGACCTTACTTTATCGACAGGGTGTGACATGGCTCTCGACAACCGCCGCCTGGCCGATCTGGCCGCTCATGATGCCTTTATCCAACGCCATAACGGGCCCCGCGAGCAGGACGTGAAGGCCATGCTCGACGAACTGGACATGCAAAGCCTGGACACCCTGATCGAACGCACCGTGCCCAGCGATATTCGCCTGGGCCGGGAGCTCGATCTCGACCCGCCGCGTAGCGAGGCCGAGGCACTCGACTACCTCAAGCGCCTGGCCGCCCAGAACCGGACCTACAAGAGCTATCTGGGACAGGGCTACCACGGTACCCACCTGCCGACGGTGATCCAGCGCAATGTCCTGGAGAACCCCGGCTGGTATACCGCCTACACGCCCTACCAGCCCGAGATCTCCCAGGGCCGCCTTGAAGGGCTGCTCAACTTCCAGCAGATGGTCATGGACCTGACCGGCATGGAGCTGGCCAACGCCTCGCTGCTCGACGAGGCCACCGCCGCCGCCGAAGCGATGGCCCTGTGCAAGCGCGCCAACCGGAAGGCCAAGAGCGACGTTTTCTTCGTCGCCGATGATGTCCTGGCCCAGACCCTGGACGTGGTGCGTACCCGTGCCGCCTACTTCGGCTTCGAACTGGTCGTCGCCCCGGCGGAACAGCTCGCCGAGGTCGATGCCTTCGGCGCCCTGCTACAGTACCCTGGCGAGAGCGGTCGGGTGACCGATCTGGCGCCGCTGCTGGAGGCGGCCGGCAAGCGCGGCATCATGACCTGCGTGGCCGCCGATATCATGAGCCTGGTGCTGCTCAAGGAGCCCGGCGCACTGGGTGCCGATATCGTCGTCGGTACCACCCAGCGGTTCGGCGTCCCCATGGGTTTCGGTGGCCCCCATGCCGCCTTCTTCGCCACCACCGACAAGCTCAAGCGTTCGATCCCGGGTCGCATCATCGGCGTCTCCAAGGACAGCCGTGACGGCCAGGCGCTGCGCATGGCGATGCAGACTCGGGAGCAGCATATCCGCCGCGAGAAGGCCACCTCCAATATCTGTACCGCTCAGGCACTGCTGGCCAATATCGCCGGCTTCTACACCGTCTACCACGGTGCCGAGGGGCTGCGCACCATCGCCGGGCGCATCCATCGCCTGACCACCCTCCTGGCCCTGGGCCTTCAGGAAAAAGGGGTGGCGCTGGTCCACGACAGCTGGTTCGACACCCTGCGCCTGACCGGCGTCGATGCGGGCAAGATCCACGGGCGCTGCCTCACCCATGAGATCAACGTCCGTTACTTCGACAATGGCGATGTCGGCATCAGCCTGGATGAGACCACCACCGCCCACGATCTCGACGTTCTCTTCGACGTGCTGCTCGGCGAGGAGCATGGCCTCTCGGTTCGCGAGCTCGACGAGCGGGCGCTGGCCGATGGGGCGAGCGGCATCCCCGCGGCCTGTCGCCGCGAGAGTGACTTCCTGACCCACCCCACCTTCACGCGCTACCGCAGCGAGACCGAGATGCTGCGCTACCTCAAGCGCCTGGAGAACAAGGACCTGTCGCTGGCCCACGCCATGATCCCGCTGGGGTCGTGCACCATGAAGCTCAACGCCACCAGCGAGATGATCCCCATCACCTGGCCGGAGTTCGCCACGGTGCACCCCTTCGTGCCCCGCGACCAGGTCGCCGGCTACAAGCAGATGATCGACGAGCTCTCCGCCTTCCTGGTGGAGATCACCGGCTACGACCATATCTCCATGCAGCCCAATTCCGGGGCCCAGGGCGAGTATGCCGGCCTGGTGGCCATTCGCCGTTACCAGGCGTCCATCGGCGAGGGGCATCGCGATATCTGCCTGATCCCCAGCTCGGCCCACGGCACCAACCCCGCCTCTGCCGCCATGGTCGGCATGAAGGTCGTGGTGGTCGAGTGCGACGCCGAGGGCAATATCGACATCGCTGACCTGCGGGCCAAGGCCGAGAAGCACAGCGATGCCCTGTCGGCAATCATGATCACCTACCCTTCCACCCACGGTGTCTTCGAGGCCGGGGTACGCGAGGTGTGCGCGGTCGTTCACGAGCATGGCGGCCAGGTCTACGTCGACGGCGCCAACATGAACGCTCAGGTGGGCCTCTCGCGCCCCGGCGACTTCGGCGGTGATGTCAGTCACCTCAACCTGCACAAGACCTTCTGTATTCCCCACGGTGGCGGCGGTCCGGGCATGGGGCCGATCGGTGTCAAGGCACACCTGGCCCCCTTCGTCTCCAACCATGTGGTGACACCCATCGACGGCGTCAACGCCGAGTGCGGCGCGGTATCCGCGGCGGCCTTCGGCAGCGCCTCGATCCTGCCGATCTCCTGGGCCTACATCAAGATGATGGGCGCCCGGGGGCTGCGTGAGGCCACCGAGCTGGCGATCCTCAACGCCAACTACATCGCCAAGCGCCTGGGCGACCACTACCCGGTCCTCTACAAGGGGGAGAACGGTACCGTGGCCCATGAGTGCATCATCGATATTCGCCCGCTCAAGGCCAGCTCCGGCATCAGCGAGGAAGACATCGCCAAGCGCCTGATGGACTACGGCTTCCACGCCCCGACCATGTCCTTCCCGGTGCCGGGAACGCTGATGATCGAGCCCACCGAGTCGGAGTCGCTCTACGAGATCGACCGCTTCTGCGACGCCATGATCGGCATTCGCGAAGAGATCGCCCGGGTCGAGGCCGGCGAGTGGCCCGTCGACAACAACCCGCTGGTACGGGCGCCTCACACCATGGCCGACCTGATGGATGACGGCTGGGAGCGCCCCTACTCTCGCGAACTCGGCGCCTTCCCCAGCGAGGCCGTCAAGGCAGCCAAGTACTGGCCGGCGGTCAACCGGGTCGACAACGTCTTCGGTGATCGCCAATTGATCTGCTCGTGCCCGAGCATCGACGAGTATCGCGACTGATATCCCGGAGACAGCCGCGCACCATATCGAAGGGCCCCGCCGATGCGGGGCCCTTTTTTGTAATGGGGGAATTCTTTGTACTGGGGCAGTTTTGTACTAGGGCAATGGCGCGACCTCAGGTGAGTCACCATAGCCATGCAGGGCGAGACGGCGCTGCTCGCGAAAGTCCTCCAGCAACCGGACATAGCGACGCGGCATTTCGCTGCCCGCTCGGGTCACGCGATAGAGGGTTTCATATACCGCCACGGGCAGTTCCAGTGCCTTGACCTGACGCTGCCAGGGGGATGTCTCGAGCACCGGCCGTGACACCACCGTAAAGCCCAACCCCCGCGCCACGGCATCCATCACCATGCCCACTTCATTGGTAAAGCCCTGGCGGCGGAAGTGGCTCATGGAGCGAAACTCGCGGGGGAAGTTGCTACGTAACAGGGCACTGGCATGATTCAGTCCATCGAAATAGCTGATAAAGCCGATCCCCATCAGCTCGGCCAGTCCGGTCCCGGTGAAATCCGCCGGCACCACCAGGCATAGCGGCTCGCGGTGCCAGAGCGCCACCTCGAGATCGGGATGGCGCATGGCCTCGGTGACGATACCCAGGTCATAGCGTCCCGCCAGCACATCCTGGGAGATCTCCTGGTTGAACGCGAAGCTGTAGCTGACCGTCAGCCCGGGATGCATCTGCTGCTGGCCGAGCAGGAAGGGGTAGAGCATCGCGCCCACGCTGCCGGGCGAAGCGAGCCGACAGTCCCCTGAATAGGTCGAGTCGGCGTCCAGGGAGTGGCGAAACTGCTCATGTTCGGCGAACAGCTTGAGGGCATAGTCGTAGACCCGCCGCCCCGCCTCGGTCAGCGTGAAACGCCGCCCGTGACGCTCCAGCAGAGACTTGTCCAGATAGCGCTCGAGCTTGCGGACATGCTGACTGACCCCGGGCTGGGTCATCTCCAGCCGATGCGCGGTCTGGGTGAAGCTACCGGTCTCGACAAGGGTGATGAAGGTTCTGAAGTAGAGCGCGTTGAACATGAGAGGTCACAGGACGAGTGGAGTCATGATTCTACCACTGTGGTCGAGCCCGGCGTGATAGCATCAGAGATGCACGTTTCCGCACGACAAGGACGCCCACATGCCCGATACCATCTCTACCACCATTTCGCCGGAAGGCAGTCTCGAGATTCTCTCTCAGCATGAGGTGGCACGACTCCATGATACCTCTCGCGCCGGACTGCACGACCTGCTGCGCCGTTGTGCGCTGGCCGTGCTTAACTGCGGCTCGCCCACCGACGACGGCCTGGCCCTGATGGAGGCCTACGCCGATTTCGATATCGAGGTAGTGCCTCAGGATCGTGGCATTCGTCTCAAATTGACCAATGCCCCGGCCGAGGCCTTCGTCGACGGCAAGATGATTCGTGGCATACGCGAACATCTCTCCTCGATACTGCGTGATATCGTCTACGTCTACAACGAGATCCAGGGGCATCAGCGCTTCGACCTGACCACCGGCGAAGGCACCACCAACGCGGTGTTTCATATCCTGCGCAAGGCCGGCACACTCAAGCCCGGTGTCGATCCGAGTCTGGTGGTGTGCTGGGGTGGCCACTCGATCTCACGGGAGGAGTACGACTACAGCAAGGATGTCGGCTACCAACTGGGGCTACGTGACCTGGATATCTGCACCGGCTGCGGCCCTGGGGCCATGAAGGGCCCCATGAAGGGGGCCAACGTCGCCCATGCCAAGCAGCGCCGCCACCAGGGTCGCTACCTGGGGGTCTCCGAACCCGGCATCATCGCCGCTGAGGCACCCAACCCCATCGTCAATGAACTGGTGGTGATGCCCGATATCGAGAAGCGTCTGGAGGCTTTCGTGCGCCTCGGCCATGGCATCATCGTCTTCCCCGGCGGGGTAGGTACCGCCGAGGAGATCCTCTACCTGCTGGGAATCCTGCTGCACCCCGATAACGCCGATATGGCGATGCCCGTGATCTTTACCGGCCCGGCCAGCAGCGCCGACTACTTTCAGCGCATCGACGAATTCCTGGTCTACACCCTGGGCGAAGAGGCACGCCGCCGCTATCGCATCATCATCGACGACTCCATCGAGGTGGCACGCACCATGCGCAAGGGGATCGATGAGGTCACCGAATACCGTTGTGCGCGGCAGGATGCCTTCTACTACAACTGGCGACTGACCATTGACCGACACTTCCAGGCCCCCTTCGAGCCTACCCACGAGGCCATGGCCAACCTGGCGCTGAACAACCAACAGCCGGTACACGAACTGGCCGCCAATCTGCGTCGAGCCTTCTCCGGCATCGTCGCCGGCAACGTCAAGGAGCAGGGTATCCGCGCCATCAAGGCTCATGGCCCCTTCCGGCTCAATGCCGAGCCCGAACTGATGTCACGCCTGGATGCGCTGCTCGACTCCTTCGTCGTCCAGGGACGCATGAAGCTTACCGGCGACTATGAGCCCTGCTATACGCTGGGATAAGCCGTAAGCCAGTCCGCCCCAAGCCCACGGGAACTGTTCCCGTGGGAATTAGGGCATGGGGTCTGTGCCGGCTATTCTCGGAAGGGCGGCCGCACCCAGAGGCCAAGGGCATGCAGCAGCAGTCCCAGAGTGGTGCCATGGGAGAGCCACAGTTCCCAGCCGATGAAATCGGTGAACAGGGCATGCCAGCCTGCCATGCCGGCGAGACCGGCCAGCAGGCATAGCCCCAGACGGCTCAGCAGCCGAGGCAGACGCGCTTTGCCAGCCACATCCAGCAGCCGCCACTGCAGCACGCCCACCAGACAGACCACCGCCAGCGCCATCAGCATCAGGTTAAAGCGATTCTCGTGCCCCGCCACCAGATAGCGCGGCAAACTGGCGAGCATCAGCAGGGCAAGACCCAGCAATAGGCTGAGTCGTTCGGCGGTCGGCTGGCCACCCACCTCAAGCGACCTTCAGCTGCTGTGACTCGATCCACTCCTCGACCCATGGAATGGCGGCATCGTCGGCCATGAAGGTCTCCATGGCATCGATTTCGAGGCGCTCTCCCAGTCGCTGGGCGCCCTGCCCCTCCAGCAGTTCATCGAGCTGGCGGCCGGCACCACAGAAAGTATCGCCGTAGGAGCTATCCCCCAGGGCAATCAACCCGTAGCGCAGCGAACCGAGCCCCGGGCTCTTCTCGGCGATGGCCTGGGCAAAGGACGCGAAGCTGCCGGGGTAGTCACCGCTACCGGTGGTCGAGACACAGAACAGCGCCAGGTCGGTGTCGGCGGCGGCCAGGTCTTCAAGGGTGGGGTTCTCGAGGATGACCACTTCGTGCCCTACCTCCTCGAACAACGGTTTGACCTGCTCGGCAACGTCAAGCGCACCACCATACATGGTTCCCACAAAGATCTTGAGTTTTGGCATGTAACGGATTTTCCAAAGAATTTTGTCGATATACTAGCATACCCCGCGGTTGACTCGCATCTCGTGGACAAAGACCACGATGCGAGCAGCAATGCCTAGAGATGGATCAATCACGGGACATTTTGTCGCATGCCGACATCCTCGCACCCATCCACGTAAGCGTATAATACGGGCTTTACCCCTGACGGAGATATCATGCAGCAGACGTTCGAGGCGTGGATCACCCCGCTGATGATCGGCGGCCTGATCCTCTTCATGTGCTTCATCATCTGGGACCTTGCCAAGAAGTCCAATGCCGGCCGATTCGGCACCATCATGCTGTTTGTGGTGCTGGGGGCAGGCATGCTCGGCTATGTGCTCAAGGTGATCATCACCTGGATCCTGGAGAACGGCGGTGCCGTATAGCCATAGCGCCGCATGAAAAGAGCAGGATAAAAACAGGAAGGGCCACCCCATCGGGGTGGCCCTTCGTTCTTGACGAGCCGTTATCGGCTGTTATCGCTCAAGGGTGATGCCGTGGAGCGTGTCAGTGGTGCTCTCCGCGATACCCTTCGACCTGACTCTTCAGCTTCTGCCCCGGCCTGAAGGTCACCACCCGACGCGCGGAGATGGGGATCTCCTCGCCCGTCTTGGGGTTGCGCCCGGGCCGTTCGCGCTTGTCGCGCAGATCGAAGTTGCCGAAGCCGGACAGCTTGACCTGCTCGTTCTCCCTCAGGCAACCACGGATCTCCTCGAAGAAGGCCTCCACCATGGACTTGGCCTCCCGCTTGGAGAGGCCGAGTTCGGCATGCAGGTGTTCGGCGAGCTCCGCCTTGGTCAGTGCACCCATCGTTGCTCTCCTCTCCAGGCCCTTACGGGCCCGCTAGGCGATCGACACCCGCCTGCCTTGCCCCGCGGAGAGACCTCACTAGGTACGCAGTTCGGCACCCAGATGTTGGCGGGACTCGTTGACGATGGCATCGACCAACTGATTGATTTCCTCGTCATTAAGCGTGCGCGAAGGATGCTGCCAGGTCAAGCCCAGGGCAACGCTCTTGCGCCCTTCCGGCACTCCCTTGCCCTGGTAGACGTCGAACAGGCGGCATTCGCTCAGCCACTCACCCGCCTCGGCTCGCAGGGTATCCAGCAGCGCCTGCACGGGCAGATTTTCATCCACCAGGAACGCCAGGTCACGGCGCACCTCGGGGTAACGCGATAGCGGCATAAAGGCCGGCACGCGGCCGTGGGTCAGGGCATCGAGGCGAACCTCGAAGAGCAGTGCATCGACCTTGAGCCCCAGCTGGGCACGCACCGCCGGATGCAGGGTACCGATCCAGCCGGCCTCCTCACCGCGGTACAGCAGTCGGGCACACTGCCCCGGATGCAGTGACGGATGCTCGGCGGGCTCGAAGCGCCACGCCTCGGCATCACCGCCCATGGCCAGCAGACTCTCGAGATCGCCCTTCAGGTCGAAGAAGTCGACCGCCGTGCGCTCGGCGGCCCAGCCCTCTGGCTCACGGCTGCCACAGACCAGGGCACCCAGCATCGGCACCTGTGCCAGATCATCGAGCTCGCCACGAAAGACGAGACCGGTCTCGAACAAGCGGACACGGCTCTGCTGGCGATTGAGGTTATGCTGCAAGGCCCGAATCAGGCCTGGAAAGAGGCTGGCCCGCATCACTGACAGATCCGCCGAGATCGGATTGGCCAGCACCGGCGACACCGCCTCGGGCAGCAGAGTCTTCTGCAGCTCGGGGGCGACGAAGCTGTAGGTCACCGCCTCCTGGTAGCCACGCGCCACCATCTGGCGCCGCAGGCGGGCCAGCGGCGTGCGCGCCTCATGATCGGGGCGCAGCCCCAGACGGGCCTGGGGACGGCGTACGGGAAGGCGGTTGTAGCCATGGATACGCGCCACCTCCTCGATGAGATCCTCCTCGATGGCGATATCGAACCGCCAGCTCGGCACCACGGCGCGCCATTGGGCATCGGTCGTCTCGACTTCCATGCCGAGCCGCTCGAGTATCTCGCTGACCTCCTCGACCGCGAACGTCTTGCCGAGCGCCTGTTCGAGTCGTGCGCGCCGCAGCACCACGCGACGCGGTGCAGGCAGGTGGTCGTCGCTGGCCACCTCCACCAGTGGGCCGGCCTCGCCGCCGACGATATCGAGCAACAGAGCCGTGGCGCGCTCGGTCGCCTCGCGGGCCAGCTGGGGATCGACGCCGCGCTCGAAACGATGGGAGGCATCGGTGTGCAGGCCATAGTCACGCGCCTGACCGGCCACCGCCAGGGGCGAGAAGAATGCCGACTCGAGGAAGATATCACGGGTCTTCTCGTTGACACCCGACTGCTCCCCACCCATCACCCCGGCGATGGCCAGCGGCCCGCGTTCGTCGGCGATCACCAGGGTCGATGCATCGAGGCTGACTTCCTGGCCGTCGAGCAGTACCAGCCGCTCTCCCTCCCGGGCCAGGCGCACGATCACCGCACCGTGAAGGTTGTCGCGATCGAAGGCATGCAGCGGCTGCCCCAGCTCGAGCATCACATAGTTGGTGATGTCGACGACCGGGTCGATGCTGCGCACGCCTCCACGGCGCAGGCGCTCGACCATCCACAGCGGAGTCTGGGCGGTGACATCGACCCCCTTGATCAGTCGCCCGATATAGCGGGGGCAACGTTCGGTGTCCTCGACGCGAACCGCAAACGTCTCAGCATGGCTCGCCGGTACCGCCTCGCATGTCGGGGCTTGAACAGGAAGGCGGTTGAGCACGCCGACCTCACGGGCCAGGCCCTTGAGGCTCAGGCAGTCGCCGCGATTGGGCGTCAGGTCGACCTCGATGGTGCAGTCGTCCAGCCCCAGCCAGGCGCGCAGGTCCTCGCCTCTGGGTGCATCGGCGGGCAGCACCAGGATGCCCGGGGAGGCCTCCTCCTCGAGCCCCAGTTCGGACGCCGAGCAGATCATGCCCCGGGACTCCTGCCCCCGAAGCTTGGCCTTCTTGATCTTGAAACCCGACGCCTTGGAGTCATCGGGCAGCACCGCGCCCACCCGGGCGAAGGCCACCTTCTGCCCCGCCGCGACATTCGGCGCACCACAGACCACCTGAACCGGTTCACCGCTGCCATCGTCGACCCGGCAGACGCTGAGCTTGTCGGCATCCGGGTGCTGCTGCTTCTCTACCACCTCGGCGACTACCACGCCCTCGAAGGCCGCCGCTACCGGCTCCACGGCATCGACCTCGAGCCCTGCCATGGTGATCTGGTCGGCCAGTGCCTGGGTTGCCAGCTGAGGGGAAACCCACTCGCGCAGCCAGTGTTCGGAAAATTTCATGACAAATCCTATCGCTGTGTTCTGCGTTCAGGTGGACGATCAGGCGAACTGGCGCAGGAAGCGCAGGTCGTTGTCGAAGAACAGTCGCAGGTCGTTGACCCCATAGCGCAGCATCGCCAGGCGCTCGGCTCCCATGCCGAAGGCGAAGCCGGTATAGCGCTCGCTGTCGATGCCGGCGTGCCGGAACACCTCGGGGTGCACCATGCCGCAGCCCATCACTTCCAGCCAGCCGCTCTGGCCGCACACCCGACACCCCTCGCCAGTGCACATCACGCACTGGATATCGACCTCGGCGGAGGGCTCGGTGAAGGGGAAGTAGGAGGGGCGGAAGCGCACCGAGAGATCATCACGCTCGAAGAAGGCGTGCAGGAAGTCCTCGATCGTGCCCTTGAGATCGGCGAAGTTCACCCCCTCATCCACCAGCAACCCCTCCACCTGGTGGAACATCGGGGTATGGGTGAGATCCGAGTCGCTGCGGTAGACCCGCCCGGGGCAGACGATACGAATCGGCAGACTGCCCTGCTTCATGGTGCGCACCTGAACCGGCGAGGTGTGGGTTCGCAGCAGCCGGGTAGCGTCGAAATAGAAGGTGTCGGCCATGCCCCGCGCCGGGTGATGGGCGGGGATATTGAGCGCCTCGAAGTTGTGGTAGTCATCCTCGATCTCGGGGCCCACCGCAACGTCATAACCAACGCGTGTGAACAGGCCCTCGATGCGCTCCAAGGTGCGGGTCACCGGGTGCAGCCCACCGCTGGGCTGACCACGCCCGGGGAGGGTCACATCGAGCCGTTCGGCGGCGAGACGCGCTTCAAGGGCGGCCTTCTCGAGCGTGGCCTTGCGCGACTCAAGCTCGGCCCCCAGGGCCTGCTTGGCCTCGTTGATGCGCTCGCCGGCAGCCGGGCGCTCGGCGGCGGGCAGCTTGCCCAGCCCCTTGAGCAGCGCGGTGATCTCGCCCTTCTTGCCGAGGTAGCGCACGCGCAGCTCGTCCAGTGCCGGAATACTATCGGCGGCCTGGATCGCCTCGCGGGCCTCGGTGACCAGGTTGGGAAGGTGGTCCATCCGTTGCGCTCCGAATTCGATACGTAAAACACAGGGCTAAAAAAACAGGGGAAGAGCGGCTGCTCTTCCCCTGCGACGTCTACGGCTACCCGGCAACAGCCGGGTGGCCGAAAATGACGCTGTCTCTTACTGGGCAGCCTTGGCCTTCTCGACGATGGCAGCGAAGGCTGCCTTCTCGTTGACGGCCAGGTCAGCCAGGACCTTGCGGTCGATCTCGATCCCGGCCTTTTTCAGGCCACCGACGAAGCGGCTATAGGACAGACCGTGCTGGCGAGCACCGGCGTTGATACGCTGGATCCACAGGGCACGGAACTGACGCTTGCGCTGGCGACGGTCGCGGTAGGCGTACTGACCTGCCTTGATGACCGCCTGCTTGGCGACGCGAAAGACGCGGCTCCGGGCACCATAGTAACCCTTGGCCTGCTTGAGAATCTTCTTGTGACGGCGACGGGCGACGACGCCCCGCTTGACACGAGTCATAGCTTACTCCTGACGAAAAATGGGTCTACCAAGGGGCTTACAGGTTGGGCAGCATCCGCTGAATGAGCGGCTTGTCCGCGTCGTGAATCTGCTTCATGCCACGCAGTTGACGCTTACGCTTGGTGGACTTCTTGGTCAGGATGTGGCTACGGAACGACTGCTTGTGCTTGAAGCCGTTGGCCGTCTTCTTGAAGCGCTTGGCAGCGCCGCTGTTGCTCTTGATCTTCGGCATGAGAATAACTCCGCTCGAGGTTCTTCAGAAAACCCGAGGCCGACGCAAGGCATGACACCTTGCGCCCGTTGAACCGGCCACCGGATCACTTCTTTTGGTACTGCTGGTACCGCTTACTGCTTCTTCTTGGGCGCGATGATCATGATCATCTGACGACCTTCCATCTTCGGGAAGGATTCGACACTCCCGAGTTCTTCAAGGTCGGCAGCGATCCGCTCCATCAGCTTGCGACCGATGTCCTGATGCGCCATTTCACGACCGCGGAAACGCAGCGTGACCTTGCCCTTGTCGCCCGCTTCGAGGAAACGCGTCAGGTTCTTCATCTTGACCTGATAGTCACCCTCGTCGGTGCCAGGCCGGAACTTCACTTCCTTGACCTGAATCTGCTTCGTCTTCTTCTTCTGGGCAGACTTCTGCTTCTTTTGCTCGAAGACGAACTTGCCGTAATCCATGATCTTGCAAACGATCGGATCGGCATTGGAGATCTGTACGAGATCCATACCGGCGGCTTCGGCACGCTCCAGCGCCTCGCTGGTGGGCACTACCCCCAATTGCTCGCCGTCGCTGTCGATCAGGCGAACCTGATCATCGGTAATACGCTCGTTCATCGGGGGGCGCTTATCCTGTACGCGCCCTCTTGGGTTGCTACGCTTGATGTTCCGTCTCCTTAGGCAATTGACGAATGTCTCTCACCGAGCTCTTCACCGAGGCGCGCCATGAGGTCATCGATCGTCATGGTGCCCAGATCTTCACCACTGCGCGTACGCAGGGCGACCGAATCGGCTTCGACTTCCTTATCTCCTACCACCAGGAGATAGGGAACTTTCTGCAAGGTATGCTCCCGGATTTTAAAGCCGATCTTCTCATTCCTCAAGTCCGCCTTGACGCGCAGGCCGAATTTCTGCAGCCGACGCTCCAGCTCCAGCACAAAATCACGCTGGGAGTCGGTGATATTGAGGATCGCCACCTGCTGGGGAGCCAGCCAGAGCGGCATGGCGCCGGCGTGATGCTCGATCAGGATCCCCAGGAAGCGCTCGAATGAGCCAAGAATCGCACGGTGCAGCATTACCGGCGTCTTGCGGGCGCCATCCTCATCGACGAACTGAGCCCCCAGACGTCCCGGCAGATTGAAGTCGAGCTGCAGGGTACCACACTGCCAGACCCGATTGAGGCAGTCGCGCAGGGAGAACTCGATCTTAGGACCGTAGAAGGCACCCTCGCCTGGCTGAAGTTCCCACTCGAGGCCGGTGGAGTCGAGCGCGGCCTCCAGACCCGCCTCGGCGCGATCCCACAGCTCCGCCTCGCCCATGAAGTCATCGGGACGCGTCGACAGCTTGAGCTCTACCTCATCAAAGCCGAGGTCCTTGTAAACCTTGAGGGTCAGGGCAATAAATGCCTCGGCCTCGGACTGAATCTGCTTTTCCGTACAGAAGATGTGGGCGTCATCCTGGGTAAAGCCACGCACCCGCATCAGACCATGCAAGGAACCGGAGGGTTCGTTGCGATGGCAGCTGCCGAACTCCGCCAGACGCAGCGGCAGATCCCGATAGCTCTTGAGACCCTGATTGAACACCTGCACGTGGCAGGGACAGTTCATGGGCTTGATGGCGTAATCGCGCTTCTCCGACTCGGTGGTGAACATCAGCTCGCTGTAGTGTCCCCAGTGACCGGACTTCTTCCACAGCGACAGATCCACCACCTGGGGGGTCTTGATCTCCTGGTAGCCATTCTCGACCTGCACCCGGCGCATATACTGCTCGAGCGCCTGATACATGGTCCAGCCGTTGGGGTGCCAGAACACCATCCCCGGCGCCTCTTCCTGGAGGTGGAAGAGATCCATCTTGCGCGCCAGCTTGCGGTGATCGCGCTTCTCCGCCTCCTCGAGGCGCTTGAGATAGGCCTTGAGCTGCTTCTTGTCGGGCCAGGCGGTGCCATAGATGCGCGTCAGCATGGGCTTGGTGGCATCACCACGCCAGTAGGCACCGGCCAGCTTGGTCAACTTGAATGACTTCAGATGCCGGGTATTGGGCACATGTGGCCCCCGGCACATGTCGACATACTCTTCATGGTGATAGAGACGGATCGTCTCCCCTTCGGGAATCTCCCGCACGATCTCCTGCTTGTAGGGCTCATCGCGGTGCAGGAAGGCAAGCATCGCCTTATCGCGGTCGACGTACTCACGGACCACCTCATAGCCCTTGTCGATCAGCGCCTTCATGCGCTGCTCGATGGCTTCGAGGTCGTCCGGGGTCGCCGAGCGACCGAAATCGATATCGTAGTAGAAGCCATCATCGATGACCGGCCCTATGGCCATCTTCGCATCGGGATAGAGCTGCTTGACGGCGTGACCGATCAGGTGGGCACAGGAGTGACGCACCACCTCCAGACCCTCGGGGTCCTTGGCGGTAAGGATTGCCACCTCGGCATCACGATCGATGATATCGGCGGCATCCACCGGCACACCGTCGATCTTGCCGGCCACACAGGCCTTGGCGAGTCCTGGGCCGATGTCTTCGGCCAGTTGCATCACGCTCAGCGGGGCATCGAAGCGTCTCTGGCTGCCGTCAGGCAGGGTCACGATTGGCATGAAGGGGTCCTTTCGCGCAGTGGTGGCCCATACGAAAGACCACATGTCGCAGTGAACAAAGAGTGAATAGGTACTTGTCAGCCGGAGCCCGGCCATCGCCGTAAACAAGAAGTGCCGCTGGCGAGACGGTGCCGGACCGTGCCGGATGACGCGCCACGATAACAAAGCACCACTTTTGGCGCCACTGTAGCGACGCAACAGGGGCGCCCTGAGGCGCCCCTGCAAGCGAGCCTGAGCCCGCCGTCAACATGAATCCAGTCGTTACTGGCTCATGATCTCCACGCGACGGTTCATGGCACGCCCCGCGTCGGTCTCGTTGGTGGCGACCGGGCGCTCTTCACCGTAACCCACGGTGTTCATGCGATCACCGGCAACGCCCTGACTCATCAGGTAGTCACGCACGGAGTCGGCACGATCCTTGGAGAGCTCCAGGTTGTACTCGTTGGTACCGATGGCGTCGGTATGACCGGCGATGGTCACACGAACCTCGGGATTGTCGTTGAGGGTGCTGGCGACCTGGTTCAGCTCGGACGTGGCGCCGGGACGCAGCTCGGCGGAGTCGAAGGCAAAGGTCACATCGCTCTGCAGGGTCACCGGCACAAACACGGGCTCGGGCTCGGGCTCGGGCTCCGGCATCGGCGCGGGCTCGGCCACCGGCTCCGGCGAATCGGCGCACAGCAGGGCGCCGATGGCAGCGGCGGAGGTAGCGCCAACGGCAGCACCGGTTTCCTCATCGGACTCACCGCTGGTGGCATAACCGATACCACCGCCGATCAGAGCACCGGCGATACCGCAGGTCACCGGCTGCTGATACCAGGGCTTGTCGGAGGACGGGGTCGTATTCGGGGTGGCGCAGCCTGCAAGGCCGACCACCAGAGCAGAACCGAGCAGCAAGCCAGTCGTGGACTTCTTCATGTGAAACTCCTTCTCTTTTCTTTTATCGCTCCAGGGTAGGCAACTGCTTGCCGCCTCCCAGATGATCCCGACGATCGTGTGTGGCACTCTTCGTTGCAACACAGATGCTGTGGCACGGCACACCCTTAGGGTATTCACCGACCCCAACACGCGCCAAGCTTGCAGCAGCTCGGCAGATTGTTCAATCGTCTAGGGATAGACTAGCAAAACCTGGCGCTATCGCACAGTGTTCGATAAAGGTTGCTGGCGTGCCTAACTCTCAATGCAGGCTCGCCGGCCAATCGCGCCGGAAGACCAGCGCGGCGCGGGCGGCTTCGAGAACGGCATCGCGATGCTCCTCCTCGACCGCAAAGCGCTCCTTGTCCTCCTTGAAGCGCTCCTTGGGGGTCAGCGCCTTGCGGGCTTCATGGGTATGAAGGTGGCGAGTCCGTGCATGGACCTCGCCGAAGGGGCGAAAGCTCTCACGCTCCAGCAGCCGTGAGTCGAGGATCTCGAGCAGCACCTTGCAACGCCAGGCACCCTCGGTGATATCCACCTGCTCCTGAAGCAGTGCCGAGGCCACCAGCTCCAGGTTCTCCAGACAATTTTCATGGGCCCGACGCAGTTCATCCTGCTGCCTGGCCCGCCGCCGCCGAACCTCGCGCCAGAGGGTAAAGGCATAGGCGCCGAGGCCGGCGATGACGACCAGGGCTAGGCCGGCAAGAATCAGGGCGGTGGTGGAGCTCATCGAGTATCACCATGGCATGACAGAAAGTGGGCGTACGATTCTACCCCCTTGCGGGCCGCGACCCCAACGTGCCGCGACCCCAACTGGTCTCGAACCCAACGTTTCTAGACTCCAAGCCCGGCGGCGCATGCCTCTGACGTTACAGAAGATTCTTGAGTACAATGCGGCCGCCTTATCGCCAGACACTCAATCGCCAGGCACTCAACCTTTCACTGCACTCACCCGGTACTGGAATCCGCCATGCCCGATCACTCCAGCTCGTCCAGGGCACCGGCGCCGCCCGCCCTCGCCGCCAGAATCGGCCTGTGGCTCGGCCCCGCCCTGTTGCTGCTCACCCTGCTGTTACCGCCCCCCGCCCAGATGCCGCCGGCGGCCTGGGCCTGTGTCGGCATGGCACTGTGGATGGCCGCCTGGTGGTCGACCGAGGCCATCCCGATTCCCGCCACCTCTCTGCTCCCCATGGTGCTGGTACCGGCACTGGGGCTGGGTAGCATGGGAGAGGCGACTGCCAGCTATGCCAACCCGATCATCTACTTGTTTTTGGGTGGCTTCCTGCTCGGCATCGCCATGCAGCGCTGGGACCTGCATCGCCGCCTCGCCCTGCACGTGCTCAAGCTGGTGGGGCACCAGCCGCGCAGGCAGATCGCCGGCTTCATGGTCGCCACCGGCTTTCTCAGCATGTGGGTGTCGAATACCGCCACCTCGATCATGATGCTGCCCATCGGCATGTCGGTGATCAGCCTGCTCGGCGACAGCGACCCCGAGGAGCTGCGTCGTTACGCGACCGCCCTGCTGCTGGCCATCGCCTACTCGGCCAGCATCGGCGGTGTCGCCACCCTGATCGGCACGCCACCCAATGCACTGCTGGCCGGCTACCTGGCCGAGGACCGCGGCATTGACCTGGGCTTCGCTCAGTGGATGCTGGTGGGCCTGCCGATCAGCATCACCATGATGGTGGCGGCCTGGTGGTGGCTGACACGGCGTGGCTTCAAGCTCGATGCGGCCAACCCCGATTCGGCCAATCTCAGCGCCGAGCTGATCGATAGCGAGCTTTCCAACCTCGGCCCGATGTCCTCCGCCGAGCGCCGCGTGGCGGTGCTGTTCTCGCTCGCCGCCATCGCCTGGGTGGCACGCCCGCTGCTCAACGACGTCGGGCTGCCCTGGTTGACCGACACCGGCATCGCCATCGCGGCCGGCATTGCGCTGTTTCTGATCCCGAGCGGGAGGCAATCCCGCGAACGTCTCCTGGCCTGGGATGATGCGCAACAGGTCCCCTGGGGCATCCTGCTGCTGTTCGGGGGCGGTCTGGCCCTGGCCGGTACCATCACCCGTACCGGCCTGGCGGAGTGGATCGCCGGCCAGCTGGGCATCTTCGGCACCCTGCCGCTGCTGGCCATGATCGGCATCGTGGTATTGGTGATCATCTTCCTGACGGAGGTGACCTCCAACACCGCCACCGCCGCCGCCTTCCTGCCGCTGCTGGGCGCCCTGGCGCTATCGCTGGAGATCTCACCGCTGTTGGTCACCGTGCCGGCCGCCATCGCTGCCAGCTGTGCCTTCATGATGCCGGTGGCCACGCCACCCAATGCCATCGTCTTCGGCACCGGGCATATGAAGATACAGTCGATGATCCGGGCCGGCTTCGCCCTGAATCTGGTCGGCAGCGTGGTGGTCACCGTGATGGCCTACCTGCTGGTCATCCTGCTCTGGTAGCTCCGCTCTGATAGCCCCGCCCTGGTAAACCAGTTCTGATAAACAGCCACCAGGCCAACACGCCACAGGCCCGGCAATCACCGGGCCCGTGTCGTTTCTCGGGGTCGCATCAATACCACGACGGCACCACTCCCCGACTACTGGATCGCCGGCGCCAGCCATAGCGTCCAGGCCTGGGCGTAGTGGTCCAGCAGCAGCACGCCGAACAGCCCCAGGATATAGCGGATCGAAAACCAGAAGGCGGCCAAGGGCGCCCTGGGGTCCTGCCCCCGCCAGACGCGGTAGTTCCAGAACATGAAGCGCGCATTGAGCACCATCACCCCCACCAGGTAGACCGCACCACTCATGCCGATCACAAATGGCAGCAGCGTTACCGCCACGGTCAGCCAGCCGTAGAGCCATACCTGCAGGCGGGTGAAGGCCACGCCGTGGGTCACGGGCAGCATCGGTATCCCGGCACGCGCATACTCGTCGCGCTTGTGCAGCGCCAGCGCCCAGAAATGCGGTGGCGTCCAGGCGAAGATGATCAACACCAGCAGCAGTGGCTCGGGTCCCACCTGGCCGGTAACTGCCGTCCAGCCCAGCAGCGGCGGCGCGGCACCGGCCAGCCCGCCGATCACGATATTCTGGGGCGTGGCATGTTTGAGGAAGGTCGTGTAGACCAGCGCATAGCCGATCAGTGACCCCAGGGTCAACCAGGCGGTCAGCCCATTGACCTGCCACACCAGCAGGCCAAGGCCGGCCAGCGACAGCAGTGTGGCCCAGGCCAGGGCGATGCTGCCCGGCATGCGCCGGGTGGCGAGCGGCCGCCGCGCGGTGCGCAGCATCATGGCATCGAGACGCCTGTCGACCACATGGTTGAAGGCGGCCGCACCACAGGCGGTGAGGCCGATGCCCGCCAGGCCGAAGAAGACGACCCCAAGCGACGGCAGCACCGGCCGCGCCAGCGCCATGCCGACCAGGGCACACACCAGCATCACCAGCACCACGCGTGGCTTGCACAGGGTAACCAGGTCTCGCCAGCCCCAGCTGTCCAGCGAAGGGGGTGCGAGCTCGGAGACGCGGATCTCGGTGGTCAGTGAATCAGACATGGACCCACTCCTTCTTCTGCTGCGTTATGGGTTGTGCTCTGTGCGGGGATGGTTCGAGAGAGCGCCACCGCCAGGCCGCCAACGCCAGGCTCAAGACCAGCGCCACGGCCCCCGCGGTATGCAGCAGCGCCAGCCATAGCGGCAGCCACATCAACACATTGGCGACCCCCAGGGAGAACTGCCCGGCGTAGGCCAGTACCACCCCCGTCAGGGGCCCACGCAGCGCTCTCTCGCGCCGGTAGCGGGTCCACAGCGCCAGAATCGCGAGACCCAGCGCCAACGCCCCCAGACGGTGCCCCACCTGGATGGCACTGCGCGCCTCGGCATGCAGCTGCCCATGCAGATAGTTGGGCCCGACGCTCTGGGTCAGATGAAACCCCTCGCTCCAGTCCAGGGCCGGCCACCACTGGGTGTTGCAGGTGGGAAACCCCTGACAGGCGATGCCGGCATAATTGCTCGAGACCCAGCCTCCCAGGGCCAGCTGGATCACCAACAGTCCCGCGGCCAATCCCCAGAGGGGGGTGAGACGACGACGGGGCGGGGCCACGCCACCCAGGGTCAGATTCCCACTGGCACAGCGGCGCAGGCGCAGATGCAGCCAGAGAAACACCAGCATCACGCCAAGCCCGCCGAGCAGGTGCAGCGTCACCACCTGGGGCCACAGCTTCAGCGTCACGGTGAAGGCACCGAACGCCCCCTGCACCATAATCAGCCCAAGCAATACCAGGGAGAGCCGCCAGGGATAATCGGCATGGCGCCTGAGCCGCCAGCCCAGCACCACCAGGGCGATCACCAGCAGGCCCAGAGCGGAGGCCACATAGCGATGGATCATCTCCATCCAGGCCTTGGCGCTCTCCAGCGGCGAGTCCGGGCTGTGCGCCAGCGCCTGTCCTTCGTCGGGCACCACCAGGGCACCGTAGCAGCCCGGCCAGTCCGGGCAACCCAGGCCGGCATCCACCAGGCGCGTCCAGGCACCCAGCAGAATCACTCCTACCGTGAATACCACACCCGCCAGGCTCAACGCCTTGAGCAGTGCCAACCGCCGATGTACTGCCTGCATCGCCAACCCTCACCTTGCTCTATGTGTGCGGGCTCAATGCCCGTCAGCGTCCCGGCCCCTTGAACCGTGCCAACCGCCGATGTGCTGCCTGCATCGCCAACCCTCACCTTGCCCCGTGGGCTCAGCGCCCCGCCAGTTCCTGGTCAGCCTGCCAGGGGGCCTCCGGGTTCATGCGCAGCAGACGCTCCAGGTCTGCCTTGACCGCATAGGGGTCCGCCTCGGGCTCATAGCCGAGCACCACCTGACCGCGCGGATCGATCACCCATACCCGGTCCGACTCGAGCCAGGCGGGGCGTTCGACCCACTGCCCAACCACCGCCCCGGGCAGCGCATCGCCAACGCCACCCACGCGCAGCCGGCTGACCCTCGGCGCGTCGCTGCCCAGTGCGCGATGCAGGCGCCACCACTGATCGCTGAGTTCGTCACAACGCTCGCCGCAGTCGAACGCCAGGACCCAATCGCCGGAGACCATGGGCGCCATCGGCGTGGCCAGTGGCCAATCGGCCAGCACCGGCACCCCTGGCGCCAGCTCGCCATGCGCGGTGCGCCCCTCGGGAATGCCGACACGCCACAACGCCATCACCGTGGCCACCAGCACCGGCAGCGAGAGAAACAGCAGCAGCGCCGCCAGCTTGAGCCGTCCATAGGGGGTGGCATGGTCCATCATCATGATCGATCCTCCGCGGGTATCTCATCGGGATGCCGCCCCATGCGCCGGCCACCGAGCACCATCACCACCAGTGCCGCCAGCGCCAGCCCCCACCACTGCACGGCATAGCCGACGTGGCGACTCGGTGGCATGACGCTCGGTGACCACCAGCCGGGCAGTGCACCGGGGCCCTCCTCCAGGTGCAGCCAGCCGGGGTGGGCGAAGTCGAGCGCCCAGGCTTCAAGCTCGATGCGCTGCAGCCTGGCCCCCTCGCGATTGCGCCCGAACAGCGGAGCGCCAGCCCCAGCCACCTGCCAACGGCCACGCAGGGTGACCCGCCCTTTGGGTGTCGCCACTTCGGGGTCGGCACGGCTGGTGCCGGTCTCCAGGAAGCCACGTTGCACCAGCCAGACGCGACCATCATCGCCACGCAGTGGCGTCAGGGGTGCCACCCCCAGGCGCCCCCCGTGGGTACGGTTATCCAGAAACAGGGTCTTGTCGGCCAGGTATTCGCCGGACAGCGTCAGCCGGCTACCCTCGGGGGGTACCTGCCGGGGGTCGACAAGTGCTGGTGCCGCCTCCAACTGCGCCAGATAGGCACGCTTCTGCTCGCCACGCTCCCACTGCCACGCCCCCAGCGCCACCCCCAGCACGACCAGCAGGGACCAGAGCGTCCACCACAGGCGTTGCCGCCACCGTCCTGGGCGGGCATGCTGGGAAACTTTCATATCCAAGGAGTGCGCCATGCTGCTCAAGATCCTGATTGCCCTGGTATTCCTGGCCATGGTGACCAGCCTCGCCGCCGGCGCCGGCTTTCTGCTGCGCGACGATGCCACCTCGCGACGGCTGCTGGTCTCCCTCAAGCTGCGGGTGGCCCTCGCCGCCATCCTGCTGTCCCTGCTCTTCTATGGTTTCTACGCCGGCAATCTGGGCTGAACCCCGACCATCGCGATCGTCTTGAAGACAAAGCCTCAGAGGCTCGGAAGACGGCTTTCAGAAAGCTGATGTCAGAAAGCTGGCGTCAGAAAGCTGGCGTCAGAAAGCTGGCGTCAGAAAACGAGCTTCAGAAAACATAGACGAACAGAAAGAGACCTACCCACACCACATCCACGAAGTGCCAGTACCAGCAGGCCGCCTCGAAGCCGAAGTGATTCTCCGCGGCGAAGTGACCGCGCAGGATCCGCAACAGCATCACCGCCAGGATGGTGGCGCCAATGATCACGTGGGCCCCATGGAAGCCGGTCAGCAGGAAGAAGGTCGAACCATAGATGCCCGCCTCCAGGGTAATCCCGTAGTGGTAATAGGCCTCGTAGTACTCGACCCCCTGAATGACGATGAAGCTCAGACCCAGCAGCACGGTCACCAGCAGCCAGTTACGCGTGGTCTCGCGCATGCCCTCCTTCAACCCCTCGTGGGCCACGGTCAGCGTGATGCTGGACCCCACCAGGATCAGGGTATTCACCAGCGGCAACTGCCAGGGGCTCAACACCTCCCGCGGCCCCGCCACATCGCCGGGCGGCTCCAGCAGCGGCCAGCTGGCGGTAAACTCCGGCCACAGCAGGGCCGCCACCCCCTTGGCGCCCTCCCCATCCAGCCATGGCAGCGCGAAGGTACGCACATAGAAGAGCGCGCCGAAGAAGGCGGCGAAGAACATCACCTCGGAGAAGATGAACCAGGCCATGCCCTGACGGAAGGAGCGATCCATCTGGGCATCGTAGAGCCCCCCGCGTGACTCCCTGATCACGTCGCGAAACCACAACCCCATCACGGCCAGGAGCGCCACGAAACCGGCCGCCATCATGACGCCGTTCAGCCCATACACCAGGATCATCCCGAAACCGATCAACATCAGACCCAGCGCCAGCGAGCCGAGCACCGGCCACTTGCTGGTTGGGGGTACGTAGTAGCTGCCACCACTCATGCCTCACCTCCTTTGTCGCCGTCGGCGCGTGCCTGAAGCGCCGCCTCGTCACGGTCAACCGGATACAGGGTATAGACCAGGGTTACGGTATTGACGTCGGCAGGCAGGTCCCGGGTCAGCTGGAAGATCAGCGGTAGCTCGATCCGCTCCCCCGCCTGCAGGCGTTGCTCCTCGAAACAGAAGCACGCCAGCTTGCGCAGATGCAGGTTGGCGCGGGCCGGCGTCACGCTGGGCACGGCCCGCCCCCAGACGGCGCTATCTGCCGTGTTGTGGAAGGCGAAGCCGACCTCGGCACTCTGCCCGGGGTGCACGCGAATCTGACGTGTCTCCACCTCGAGGTTCCATGGCAGGCCGGCACTGGTGCGCGTCACGAACTGCACGGTCACAGCGCGGGTCTGATCGACCTCCTCCGCGACCAGTGCCTGGCCCTGGGTGTCCACCTTGCCATTGAGCCCGGTCACTTCGCAGAAGACGTCGTAGAGAGGTACCAGGGCGAAGGCGAAGACGAACATGCCGGCCAGGGCGAAGAGGGTTCGGGCCACGGTTCGCCTGACCCCTCGGGCTCTCTGACTGCCGCACTGCTGACGCTCCTCCATATCCCTCTCCCCGCTAGTCGCTAGAGACGCCGCCGCTACTTCTCGTCATGCCGAAAGGTGGGCGGATGCTCGAAGGTGTGCAGCGGTGCCGGGCTCGGCACGCTCCACTCGAGGTCCTCGGCGCCCTCCCAGGCCTTGGCCGGGGCCTTCTCGCCACCGCGCACGCACTTGATGATGAGCCATACGAAGAGCAGCTGGGAGGCGCCGAACAGGAAGGCGCCCAGGCTGGATGCCAGGTTGAAGTCCGCGAACTGCAAGGCGTAATCGGGAATCCTCCGTGGCATGCCGGCAAGTCCCGAGAAGTGCATGGGGAAGAAGGTCAGGTTGACGCCGATCACCGAGAGCCAGAAGTGCCACTGGGCCAGCTTCAGATTGGGATAGTGGCCAGTCCACTTGGGTAGCCAGTAGTAGGCCGCGGCCAGGATCGCGAACAGCGCTCCCGGCACCAGCACATAGTGGAAGTGCGCCACCACGAAGTAGGTGTCGTGATACTGGAAGTCCGCCGGCGAGATGGCCAGCATCAGCCCCGAGAACCCGCCGATGGTGAACTGCACCACGAAGGCCAGGGCGAACAGCATCGGCGGTTCGAAGCTGATCGAGCCGCGGAACATGGTCGCCACCCAGTTGAACACCTTCACCCCGGTGGGCACCGCGATCAGCATGGTGGTGTACATGAAGAACAGCTCGGCGGTCAGCGGCAGGCCCACGGTAAACATATGGTGCGCCCAGACCATGAACGACAGGATGGCGATGGCCCCGGTGGCATAGACCATGGAGGCGTAACCGAACAGCCGCTTGCGCGAGAAGGTGGGGATGATCGCCGAAACGATCCCGAAGGCGGGCAGGATCATGATGTAGACCTCGGGATGCCCGAAGAACCAGAACAGATGCTGAAAGAGCACCGGATCCCCGCCACCGGCGGCATTGAAGAAGCTGGTGCCGAAGTTGATATCCATCAACATCATGGTCACCGCCCCGGCCAGCACCGGCATCACCGCGATCAACAGGAAGGCGGTGATCAACCAGGTCCAGCAGAACAGCGGCATATCCATCATCCGCATGCCCGGCGCGCGCAGGTTAAGCACCGTGGCGATGATGTTGATGGCGCCGAGGATCGAGCTGATACCGGCGATATGCAGCGAGAGGATAAAGAAGGTGGTGGAAGGTGGCGCATAGGTGGTGGAGAGCGGCGCGTAGAAGGTCCAGCCGAAGTTGGGGCCACCGCCGGGCATCAGCAGGGTGCTGAGCAGCAGCGTGAAAGCCACCGGCAGCAGCCAGAAGCTGAAGTTGTTCAGCCGCGGCAGGGCCATGTCCGGCGCGCCGATCTGCAGGGGGATCATCCAGTTGGCCAGCCCCACGAAGGAGGGCATGATCGCACCGAACACCATGATCAGACCATGCATGGTGGTCATCTGATTGAAGAACTCCGGCTCCACCAGCTGCAGCCCCGGCTGGAACAGCTCGGCGCGCACCACCAGCGCAAAGACTCCGCCGATAAAGAACATCGTCAGCGAGAAGATCAGATAGAGGCTGCCGATCTCCTTGTGATTGGTGGTCAGCAGCCAGCGCATCAGGCCACGGGGCGGGGCCGAGTGTGCCGCCTGGCCACCGGCACTGGCGGTAGAGCTCTGCTCGACGGGGTGATGCAGGGGCAGCTTGGGCGCCATGGTCACTCTCCCTGATTGTCGCTGTTCTTATCTCATCGCTTGGGAAAATCGCATCCGGCTTACTCTTCCAGCCGCTCGGCGATCTCCGACGGCTGAACCACATCGCCGGTCTCGTTGCCCCAGGCGTTGCGTTCGTAGGTGATCACGGCGGCAACCTCCACCGGACTCAGGGTGTTACGGAAGGCTGGCATGGCGGCACCCGAGACCCCGTTGACCACGGTCTCGATATGTCGCTCGCGCTCCTCCATCAGTGCCTGGTTGCCCGCCAGGGCCGGGAAGGCCGGCGGGTTGCCACTGCCATCGGGCTGATGGCAGGAGGCACACACCGCGTTGTAGCTCTGTTCGCCACGCGCCATCAGCTCGTCCAGGCTCCATTCGCGGTCGACACCGGAGGCCTCCTGAGCGGCCGCCTCCTTGCGCTCGGCCAGCCAGGCATTGAACTCCTCCTCCTCCAGCGCCTGCACCACGATCGGCATGAAGCCGTGGTTGATACCGCACAGCTCGGCACACTGGCCGCGATAGACGCCTGGCTCATTGATCCGCACCCAGTTCTCGTTGACGAAGCCGGGAATGGTGTCCTGCTTGACGGCCAGATCCGGCACCCACCAGGAGTGAATGACATCATCGGAGGTCATCAGGAAGCGCACCTTGCGATCCACGGGCAGTACCAGCGGCTCATCGACCTCGAGCAGATAATGCTCGCCGCGCTCCCCCTTGCCACGAATCGTCTCGCGGGGAGTGCCGAGATTGGAGGTAAAGGCGACATCCTCGCCGAGATACTCGTAGTGCCAGCGCCACTGCTGGCCGGTAATCATCACATCCAGATCGGCATCGGAGGGGTCATACATCTTCTTGAGGGTGGCCGTGGCGGGTACCGCCATGCCGATCAGGATCAGCAGTGGAATCGCCGTCCAGATCACCTCGACCAGGGTGTGCTCATGGAAGTGCGCCGCCTTGGCCCCCTTGGAGTGGCGAAAGCGGAACAGGGAGTAGAACATCGCCCCGAACACGATCACGCCGATGACCACGCAGATCCAGAAGATGGTCATATGCAGGGAGTGGACCTCACGACTCACATCGGTCACCCCCACCGGCATGTTCCAGCCATTGGCCATGGCCAGCGTCGTCATCAGGGGGACGACCAGGCAACCTGCTGTCCACACGATGAACGTGCGCATCGGCGCCTCCTCCTTGCTGGTTATCGTGACTTGTTATTGTCGTCTCACGCGCTAGCCGCACGCGGATGGTCGTTCGATTCCGCTGTCTCTGTAAGGAAGTGTAGACACCCACACTGCGGCCAACGGTCGCGCCCTCGCCCACCGCCAACGCCTTTTTCAACGCGCCGCCGACACGGCGATGAATGCAACGACCGCCACGAACACCAATCCCATCAGGATTCCCACGGCGATGAACGCCACGGGATGCCCCTCCTCGAAGTCCTCCCGACGCCGGGCATCCTTCTGTACGCCGAAGAAGGCCGCCAGTACCGACTTGACCACGCTCCACATCGCACTCGCTCCCTGACATGCACCCTGAACTCAACTAACGAGGGCAGCGCTCCAGCGCCGCCCTCCCGCCTACGGTCTCCTATACTCTAGTCAACATCACGAGGCGTATGCCGTATCAACCAGCCGCTGGCGTAGTGACCAGGAGATCGTCATGTCCCAGAACCCCTTCTCCAACCCGATGCTTGAATGGTGGCAGCAGCAGTGGACCAAGGGTGCCAACCCCATGGCACGCACCCAACTGGCCTGGATGGAAGGCCTCGCCGAGGCCCTGCAGTTCGAAGCCGAATTCCTGAAGGCCATCGCCGAGAGCGGTGAGAGAATCGCCGAGTGCTTCGACGGGCCACAGCCCACTACTCCAGAGGAGGTGCAGGCCTGCTATGAAAAGCTGGTGAAGGAGGTGAGCAACGCGCAGATGAAGCGCCTGGAGCACGCCACCAAGCTCAGCCATGATTTTCGCAAGCGGATATGGGAGGAGATCTAGCCATCCAGCAGCGACGACACCACCCTACTCAGGCGCCCCCGATCGGGCGCCTTTTCAGTTCCCCAGCCCGAAGAGCCGCGTGATCAGCGGCAGCAGAAACGCCGTAAGCAGCCCCGTCAGCCCCATGGCCAGGCCCGAGAAGGCCCCGGCCACGGCGCCGATCCGCGCAAACGCCTGGGCCGTGCCGAAGCCATGGGCCGACAGCCCCAGGGCAAACCCCTGCACCACCGGATCCTGGATCCGCAACAGACGAAATATCCAGGGCGACAATGCACAGCCGATGGATCCCGTCAGCAGCACCAGGCCCGCCGCCAGCGAAGGAATGCCTCCGATCTGCTCGGCGATCCCCATGGCGATGGGAGATGTCACCGAACGCGGCGCCAGGGAGAGCACCGTTTCCAGGCGCGCTCCCAGTGCCAGGGCAATGCCCAGGGTGCTGGCCACCGCCGTGACGATGCCCAGCAGACAGGCCAGCAGCAGTGGCACCAGCAGCCGCCTGACCCGCTCACGATGGTCATACAGGGGGATCGCCAGTGCCACGGTGGCCGGCCCCAGCAGGAAGTGGATGAACTGCGCCCCCTCGAAGTAGGTGGTGTAATCCATATCCACCAGCAGCAGCAGGCCGATCAGCATGACGATGGCGAGCGTTACCGGGTGCAGCAGTGGCGTGCCCCCGAGAGCCGTGTTGATGCGCACCGCCAGGCTGAACATCAGCAGCGTCATCAGCAGCGAGAGCAGCGGGTTCCCGGAGAGATAGACCCACAGCTGGTCCAGCGTCGCCAGGCTCATCGCGACTCCCCTCCCCGGCGACGGATTAGCCGATCCAGTCCCCAGGCGGTCGCGGCCAGGGTCAACCCCGTGGACACCACCAGGGTGATCAGGATCGGCCACAGGTCCCGTCCGATCAGCGTGAAGTGCACCATCAGCCCCACCCCCGCCGGAACGAACAGCAGGGTCAGGTAGCGCAGCAGACCCTCGCCTGTCATGCGCAGGCTCCTGGGCACCTTGCCATTTACCATCAGCCCAATCAGCAGGATCACCATGCCAATCACCGGCCCCGGTATCGGCAGCGTCAGCCCACGCGCCACCAGCTCCCCCAGGAACTGGCAAGCCAGCAACACACTCATCCCCATGATCAACGGCACGGCTACTCCCCCTCTGCAACCCCGACAACGCCCGATACGCGGCGTAAACCGCCGACATCATAGAGCATCATCGCGGCACGCCCCAGCGCTCCCAACCCAAGCATCTGAAAAGAAAGTGCAAAAGGGGCTTTTCATTTGCCAGCTAACGCGCTAGTATACGCCTCGTTCTCGGGGCACAGGCCAGACGGTCAGGAAACCGAAAACGCGAGTCGGAGCGTGGCGCAGCTTGGTAGCGCGTTGCAATGGGGTTGCAAAGGTCGCAGGTTCGAATCCTGTCGCTCCGACCAGAAACATCAAGAGAAACCGCCACTTACGGATCATGCCGGGTGGCGGTTTTTCGTTGTTTTCATTTCAGTTGCCAATAGATAGCCAATACAGATACCGGCAACGGAGCGCTGCCCAGAGAGGTAGTGCCTTTTCTCGGTGGCTGTGGCTCACTGCAACAACAACCAGGCCATGCCGAATGCCCAACTGGAGGTTGAATCATCTATAACGCATACTAAAAGGTAGCCTTGCAGTGCATGCGGATTGTTAATCGCACTGCTTGAAGCAAATAAAGGAGTCAGTGTATGAAGGTTCGCATCAGGTCATATCGCAGGATCCGTGCGGTGGGGTCTGTTATGGACTTCTGGCCGACGAGCAACTATGTCGAGCACATGCCAAAAGGCACACCTCAGCAGCGCCTGGGGCAGTACTGGCAAAATGTGGGCAACCAGATTTGCAAGTCCATCAAGGATTATGAGCAGCTGAGTCATGAGCGGTGAAACCCCGAAACAGCCTAACGCTGAAGAAACCGCTAACGTGAACAAGGATAGTCACCGGAACACCGATACTGTCGGTGACTACCTTGAGCCAGAAGCAGACACCAGCGCCCTGCTTCAAGGCCTCAAAAGTGGGCAGTTGAACCCAAGCCAGCAAGAAGCGTTGTCTAGCATGCTCGTCGAAGAGGAACCTCATCAGCATGTCATGGCAGTTCAACAGCATACGACCATGTACACTCTCTACCCCACCCTGACCACTTCAACGCCTACGACGAGCATACGCGCCGCACTATCCTGCAGATGGCCGTGGATGACCAAAAACATACCCACGACATGCAGAAAACCGGGCTAAGCGGTGCCATAGAGAAGGACAAGCGAGGCCAGCGCTACGGCTTGGCTATTGCTCTTGGGGGCTTCGTTACCGCCGCGATCATCGCGCCATTCAGTCCCGCCGTGGCAGGCCTCATCGGAGCGCTAGACCTCTTTGGCATGGTGGCCCTGTTCGTCGCCCCGAGAGTGCTGGAGGAACGAGCAGCCAAGCAGAATAGCCACAACCAGAAGCCTGCTGAGGATCAGCAGACTGACGAAAAATAGCAAGCCCCTCAGTACACCATCGCGGCGGCATGCTCAATGAGGCCAACACCGCCGTCTCAGTCAAAACCACTCACTCATCTGCCCATAGCCGAACACAAACGCCAGCTTTCTGGCACGCGTCAGGCTGACATAGAGCAGCGCGCGCTCTTCGTTCTCACGCTGGCGACGGGTCACGGCATCGGCGGCTGACTGAAGCAGCGGCACCAGGCCGCGATTGGCAGAAGCCACAAACACCGCATTGTACTGGTACTGGGTAGCCGCGGCTTGAAGCACCCGGGAGCAGCCGGCCGAACTCGGTTCGAGCCCGGCCCGCTGGCGCTGCTCTTTTCCAACGGTGCAATGGTGCCCCCGGAAGACACAGAGTGTCCCGACAGGCAAACTGGGCATCAGGCGATACGCGACCCCGAGGTTCCCCCATGACGGCACACCTGATCGACTTTCAACACGCGGCCGAGGCCGAGCGCTGGCGGGCCATCAACGATGATGTGATGGGCGGCGTCTCCCGCGGCAACCTGCAGGTGCAAGACGGTGTGGGGGTGTTCAGTGGCGAGACGTCCCTGGAGAACAACGGCGGTTTCGCTTCGGTTCGCCGCGAGCGCGAGGCCATGGACCTGAGCGGCGCTCCGGGCCTGTTGCTCCATGTGCGCGGCGACGGCCGCTGCTACCAGCTGCGCCTGCGCACCAACCAACTGTTCGAGGGCGCCGCCTATCGGGCGCTGTTCCAGCCCCCCACCGGCGAGTGGCAACGCCTTGCCCTGCCCTGGCACGCGTTCGAGGCGGTGTTCCGCGGTCGGCGACTGGAGGACGCCCCGCCGCTCGATCCCGCGGCGCTCCGGCAGGTGGGGTTGCTTATCGCCGACCGGCGGTCGGGGCCCTTTCGGCTGGAGGTGGCGTGGATCGGGGAGATGAACGGCCAGGAAAGTAAATAACATTTCTTTTACGCCACTTTTTAACACGCCTAAAACTTACAAAATTAGCTACTTTTTATTTAAAACGGTATCATGGAGGGTCAGCTAAAAAGTGTTACTTCAAGGCATGATACTGGATTCTGTGGCCTAGTTGAGGGTCTGGTATGTTTAGGAGGTCAACGCATCAATGATGGACATCTTCAAGGTAGTTCACGATGGAGACACCATCGGATTCTTCCCTGCCACCACCTGGGGCCAGGCTTCCAAGTCGGGGGCAAACTTTCATCGAAAGCAGACCGGTGAGAATGTCCCTTGGGAGCATGTAACGACTACCTGGATCAATCCGAAGCATTATGAACAGGAGGGTGTTCCTGCAGAGCTTTATGCAGCGCCCTCCTCTACCGAGACGACCGATACTGTCGACGCCGAGTATGTCACTGCCTAGGTGTTATGATTGAGCGCTGAAAAGAAAAGCCATGCCAACCTGGCATGGCTTTTCTGTTATCTATTCCAGTGACTTTACTGGCCCTCCGTCTGACGACGACTCACTCATAGTGTGAGAAATCGCCATATCCGTGGCATCACCCGAAGATACTCCGAAGCCAAAACCACAACTCGATTCGTGACTGACAACAAGGAAATACAGCCATGACCGACTCCCCCCTCAGGCTCCCGCTCCGTGAGATACATACCGCACTGCGCAGCAACAAGCTCACGGCCACGTCACTGGCAGAGGCCTCCCTTGAGGCCCATCGTAGCCGCGGTCAGCATGATCACGCCTACATGACCTGGAACGGCGAGGCCGCCCTCGCCCACGCCCAGGCTACAGATCAAGTGATTCGTCAGGGGGGAG
Organism: Halomonas marinisediminis; assembly: GCF_004347715.1. NCBI lineage: Bacteria > Pseudomonadati > Pseudomonadota > Gammaproteobacteria > Oceanospirillales > Halomonadaceae > Halomonas > Halomonas marinisediminis. Next base: position 234,732 of record NZ_SLTR01000001.1, read on the forward strand.
ACACCGGCGCGCTGATGGGCATCCCCGTATCGCTCAAGGATTTATTTGCGGTGCCGGGGCTGCCGACCTATGCCGGCTCGTCCCAGCGGCTGCCACCACGGTGGGAGCAGGCCGGACCGCTGGTCAGGGCCCTGCTCGCCCAGCTGCCCAGCGTGATGGGCAAGACCCATACGGTGGAGTTTGCCTTCGGCGGCCTCGGGACCAATGCCCACTGGGGAGCGCCTCGTAACCCCTGGGATCTTGAGAATCACCGAATCCCCGGGGGCTCGAGCTCCGGGGCTGGGGTATCGCTGGTCGGTGGCACCGCCAGCCTGGCCTTTGGAACGGATACCGCGGGCTCGGTGCGCATCCCCGCCTCCATGACCGGAGTCGCAGGCCTCAAGACCACCGCGGGACGCTGGCCCGGGAAGCGGATCGTGCCGCTCTCCCCGACCCTGGACACCCCAGGGCTGCTGGCTCATCGCGTCGACGACCTGGCGTTTGCCTTCGATGCCCTGGATGGTGCACTGACGGGCCGCGATGACCGCGTCCCAGCCACGCCGGCCCTCGCCGATCTCACCCTTGGCGTGCCCAGTGCGTTTTTCTGGGATGACTGCAGCCCTGGCATTGCCGAGTGCGTCGAACAGGCCATCCGCCAGCTCGAGGCCGCCGGGGCGCGCCTGGTGACCCTGGATCTGCCCAACACCGATGAGGCGTATCGGCTGTTCATGGAGGGTGGGGTGGCCGCGGCGGAGCTGTCGGCCTTTCTCAAGACCGAGCTTCCCGACGCGATCGCCGCGCTGGACCCCAATGTTGCCGCCAGGGTCGAGGCGGTGGACGACATGCCCGCCTGGGAGTACGTGCGCCGACGCGCCCTTGTCGACAAGCTGTATGGCATGGCCGAGAGGGAGATCGCCGGTGTGGACGCCATGCTCACCCCCACCGTGGCGATCACACCGCCCACCGTGGAAAGTCTGCTTTCGGTGGAGGCCTATGCAAGGGCCAATATGCAGGCGCTGCGCAATACCATGATCGCCAACTTCATGGGGCTGTGCGGCCTGACGCTGCCGGTGGGTAACGATAGCGCCGGCATGCCGGTGGGCTTGCAGGTAATGGCGGGCCCCGGCCAGGAGGCGCGACTGCTGGCGATCGGTCAGAGCATCGAGCAGCGGCTCGGTACTGGGATCAGCATCCTTGGTGAGCCGCCCGCACCATGATGAATCTGTGGCGTCGGCAGCTGAAGCGACGCTACGCCTCCGCCTCGGCCAGTGTCTTCAGCCGCCCGACGCTATCCTCCAGCTCCTCAACGACTCGCTCCATCGCCTCGATGCGGGCATCCAGGTAGTCCTGGGCGGCATCATCGGTGGCATGACGGCTGTCCAGGCGCGCCTGGCTGGTGGCGCTCTTCAGCGCCCCCGCCAGGGCCTGCAGGCTCTCGGCAGTCCGCTGGGCCTGGGCGGCATTCTCCCGCTCGGCGTCGGCGCTGTGGCCAAAGAAGATAGGCACCACGTTGTCGTCGGCGTCGAAGGCGATGGCGTCACGCAGGGCCAGCTCTGCCGCACTGTAGCCGCCGGCACTGCTGTCGTCGGCGGCACTGTCGCGCACCACATGACCGGCATGGTCGAGAATGCGCCACTCGTAGGGCTCGTCGCCGTAGACCTCGATGCGGCCGGACTCATAGGGGCGATCGATGCGGTAAATGACGTTCATCACGACTTCCTCCAGACGGACGGCTGGGCGCTAGCAGGATGATTCGGCGCCGTTCTTTTCAACTGATACCAGCTTATCGCGACGTTAAGGCCAGCATCTTGACCGGGCTCAGGCCCGCCCTTCGCTTATACCAGCTTCAGCGGCTCGATATCGCGAAAGATGCCGGTCTTGGTCATGTCGCGGCGCAGGGTGAAGGCCTCGAGCGCCGCCACCGGATCGACCTGCTCTAGGTTGTCGAACGCGATACGCTCCCACTGCTCCCGGGTCACCTTGACGCTATAGAGATACTGGTCAGATTCACTGCCGGTCGCCGGGTCGGTAGTCTGGCGGTAGCCCGACACACGCGCCTCCTTGACCCCGGGCAGGCGGGCAAACACCGCCCCCAACACGCGAAAGGCGATACCATGTACGTGATCACGATAGAGCTCACGCTGACGTGTGGCGCTCAGTCGGCGGGGCGAAAGCTTGAGCTGCTTGGGTGGCATGGCCCAGTAGTGGTCCGGCATCTCCTCTTCCCGGGGCAGGTCGATATCCACCGCAATGGTCGCGGTATCGCTGCCCAGCTCGAAGTCAACCAGCGTCTCGCGGGGCCAGTCGATCTCCTCGAGACGCTCGCGCAGCGTCGCCTCCATCGCCTGCGGGTCATCCCACACCCCATCGCTCTCCCGCTGATAGCGGGAAAACTCCGTGGCATCATGCTCGGCCTTGCGCCACTCCCAGGCGCGATAACGCTCATCGAACTCGCTCTTGAGGCGGGCATTGCGCGCCTCACGGCGACGCCTCGCCGGCGGGCACAGGGCATGCCACCATACCGGCGACAGCGGTTGAAATGGCGGTGGCGGGGCCTCGTCGAACTCGCTGACCTCATAGCCGTTGGACTCGGGCGATGGGGTCTCCTCGTGCAGCCGCCCCAGTCTCTCGATCTCGGCATTCAGACGGTCACAGTGGGCCTGAAGCTGCTCGCGCAGGCTCGCCTCGGCATGGCGGCGAATGCTGCGTGCCTCGGCATCACTCATGGGCGTGCCATCGCCATGGAAGTAGTGGAGCTGACCGCTCTCGTCGACCTCCAGCCGCAGCGGCACACTATCGCCCTCGGCCAATCGCGCCTCGAGCGCCGCGGCATCGCCACGGCTGGTGCCTTGCCCCGCCTGCTGGCGGCCGCCGCTTGATCCACCGCTATCGCGACCATCCAGGCGCTGGCGATAGGCCAGGCCGGTGCCTGGCAACCCCACATGGCCCTGCACACCAGCGGGGCCCACGCTCAGGCTGGCCCCCCGTGGCCCCACCGAAAGGCCGAGCCCCCCCTTGCCGAGGTTGAGGCGAACACCCGGCGCCAGGCGAATACGGCGCTGAAAACGAAAGGCCATGTCGGTTCTCTACCATCCCTGTCGGTCAGTGGCTCTCACCGCCAGTCTAGCCGTCCCGCGCGGCCGAGGCATTTAACGCTCTTCTCCCGCTGTCGGTTCGACCTGACTGGCTGCTCCCGAGGAGCCGACCTCCAGCCGGGCCCGCTCCAGCACCTCGGCGGGCAGCTCCTTCTTCACCGCCACGCCCAGCTCGCGGAACTCGTTGGCCTGCTTGACCAGGTTGCCACGCCCGTTGACCAGCTGACCCAACGCCTTGTCGTAGCTCTCGCGGGCGCCGTCGAGCTTCCTGCCTACGTCCTGCATGCTCTCCAGGAAGGAGGAGAGCTTGGTATGAAAGCGCTCGGCCTTTCTCGCCAGCTCGGCGCTGTGGCGGCTCTGATTCTCGAAGCGCCATAGCTGGCCGACGATATTCAGGCTGGTCAGCAGCGTGGTGGGGGTAGCCACTAGCACGTTGCGCTCGATGGCCCGCTGATAGAGGGTCGCATCGTGGCGCAGGGCCTCGATATAGGCCGACTCCACCGGGATAAACATGATCACCACCTCCGGGGAGTTGAGTCCCGGCAGATCATAGTAGTGCTTGTCCGCCAGCTCCTCGATGCGGTCGCCCACGGCGCTGGCGTGGTCGGCCAGCGCCCGCCGGCGGGTCAGCTCATCCTCGGCATTGACATACTCCAGATAGGCGGCCAGGGACGTCTTGGCATCGATCACCAGATGGCGCCCCTCGGGTAGATAGACCAGCGCATCCGGGCGGCGCTTGCCCTGCTCGGTGGTGAAACTCTTCTCGCGTTGATAGTCCACCCCTGCGCGCAGGCCCGCACTGTCCAGCACGTTTTCCAGCATCAGCTCGCCCCAGTTGCCCTGCACCTTCTTCTGCCCCTTGAGGGCTTCGGTCAGCTGAGCGGCCTGGTCGGTGATATCACGATTGAGCTGCTGCAGATGCTTGAGCTCGGTGGTGAGGCTGGCACGCTGGGCGGTCTCCTGGGTGTGCAGGGTCTCGACCTTGTCGCGAAAGCCCTTGATCTCCTCCTGAAACGGCTTGAGCAGCCCCTCAAGGCTGCGCTCGGAGAGCGAGGTGAAGGCCCTGCCCTTCTGCTCCAGCAACTCGTTGGCGAGGTTCTCGAACTCCACCTTGAGCTGCTGTTTGCTCTCCTCCATCCAGGCCAGCTGACGGGCGAAGTGAGCCTCCTTCTCCTCCAGCCGGGTGGTCAGTTCGCCATGGGTCTGCTTGAGCGCATAGTAGGCGTCGCGGAAGCGCTCGAGCTCACGCCCCCGGGCCTCGACGGCCTCACGCTGGGTCTCCACCTCGCCTTCGGCCACCTGCAGCGCCACCGTCTGTTCGCGGGCCTCCAGCTGCTGGGCGTGAAGCGCATCGCGGGCCACATCCCGCTGATGGCGCACGGCGCCTAGCCGGCGCTGCTGGAGAAAGAAGGTGATCAGGATACCGACCACCAGCGCTACCAGGCCGGTCAGGGCATGGCGCATATCGAGCTGCTGAAGAAGTTCCACGGGCACGTCATCCTGATAAGGTGAAGTTCGAAGGAGAAGTTCGAAGGAGAAGTTCGAAGGAAAAGTTCGAGGGCATCGGTGCCACATCACGGTGAGGATGGCAATCCATCGTGCAGCGCCACCCGCCGCCACTGCTCGGCATCGCCAAACCACTGCTGGCGCAGGCCGCGCTGGTCGTCCAGCAGAATCGCCAGGGAGTCGGCCAGCGGGTGCCCGTCGGGCAATCCGGCGACATGGGCTCGCAGTCGTTGCTGATCGCCCTGCTGCTCTGGCGGCAAGTGCTGGGGGTTGGCCCGCTCGGCAAGGACCACCAGCGGCGGCAACAGCAGATGCGTGGCACCACTGGAGAGCGCGATGCCGACCCCCTTGGCGTCGAAATCCCCCAGATAGAGATGCGGCTTGCCGCCCGCTTGCCAGGCCTCGGCCAGCCGTGAGAAGCCACCGCCATAGTGGCGGTCGCCACGGTAGAGAACCAGCAGCGATGACCAGCCCTCCAGGGCCGGAATCGCCGGCGAGAAGTCATAGAAGCCATCCAGGTTCTCTATCTGCACCAGCACCTCGAAGGCGTCGAGGTCGATATCTCGCCAGTCGATATCCACCACCTCGCGCTGGCGCTTGATCAGCCCGACTCGCTCACCCATCGCCGGCAGGCTGGCCAGTACTCGCTGCTCCCGGGGCTTTTCGCGCATAGCCTTGTCCTCGCGATTGCCAAGCGCCGCCTGCTGCGTGGTGCTCAGGCCAGCGAGGTCGGCCCCCAGGGCAGGCTCGCCCAGGCCGACCAGGGTCTCATCGATCACGCCAAGCAGCTCGGCGTCGAGTCGCAGCCGGTCATGGGAGAGACGCGCCCCGAGCTCGATATCGTGATCCCGGCACCAATCGACGATATCGTTGATGACGGGCCGGCGCTTCCTGTCCACGACGGGTCGGGTGACCAACTCCTGCAGGGCGTCGCGCAGCAGCTTACGGGCTCGATTGGATAGCAGCATGGCACTTACGCCAGTTGCACGACGACGTCGTGGATCAGTCGCAGATGATTGTAGGGGCTGGCCTGGCTCTCCTGCTGGCTCAGGCGAAAGGCGCGCTGTTCGTTGCGGGGCAGGCCCTGGAACTCGGCGATCACCTGGAACAGCCAGATCTCCTCACCCCACTCAAGCGCGCCTTCCTGCCGATAGGCCAGGGCGCTGACGCCTTCACCACCGCGATCCACCACCGAGAGGTAGAAGCGCTCCACCTCCTCCTTGAGCGCCTGGTGACGAGCGGCGACCAGGGCGTCCTCCTGGGGCGCGGCGGCACCGGCGGCGGTCACCGGCTCCGGACGCTGGGCCGGGCGCGGCAGCCGGTGCAGCAGCTCGGTCAGCGCCCGGCTATCGGGATGGTGGTCCAGGGCCGCGGCGCCGGCGGCGACCAGCGGCGTGGCGCGATTGACCAGCGCCGGCACCTCGCCGCGCCGGGCATAGTTGCCGGGCACGAACCCCGGGTGCTCGCGCAGGAAACCGGCCATGCCGGCCACCAGGCGGCTGCGTGACTGCTGCTGGCGAAAGCGTGCCATCAGCTCGACCATGCGCCGCTGTACCTCGCGCAGGCTGGTGTAGTGCTGGGTCAGCTGCTGCTGCAGGCCGCTGACCAGCAGCTTGCGCAGGGCGCCGTCGCTGCCCACCAGCGCGATCAGCTCGTCGAAGTCGATCAGCGCCAGCCCATCGAGCAGCCGCACGATCTGCTTCTGGGCACGCTCGTTCTCGCGGATCTTGTCGCCCAGCCGGCTGACGAAGCCGAAGTCGCCGTTGAGGCGTCGCCACAGGCTGTCGATGGCATCGGCGAAGCGGCCGTTGAGGTCATCCACCTCCTGGCGAAGGCGCAACAGCTGCTGCTCCTGGCGCCAGTATTCACCGCCATCGCGGGCCTCGCGGTAGCTCTGCACCAGGCTGCGCATAAGCTCCAGGGTCTCGGCGACATCGGCGTTGACGTGGCGGCGACTCTCGTCGGCCAGCATCTCGGCAATCAGCTCCCGCACCTTGGGAGCGAGCTTGACGCCCCCCTGCTCGTCCGGTCGCCACAGGATGCGCGCCGCCAGCAGCCGATTGAGCGCGGTGGTGCTGAGCCCCTCCAGCGGCACCTCGTCCCGGGCGTAGCCCGCCATCAGCGCCTCGGCATGCTTGCCGAGCAGCGCCAGCCGCTCGACCCCGGTGGTGATCAGGCGGCTCTCCAGATCATGGGAAGGGGCATCACTCACAGCAGGCTCTCCTGGCCACTGGGCGCCTGGTCATCCACCGGCAGGTTCTCCTCGTCGCGAATGAAGCGCACCAGATCGATGAGGTAGTCGATCTTGGCGGTGACCAGGTAGTACTGGCGATCGGGATGGGGTTGCAGCAGATAGCCGTGCTCCCTGAGCCGCTTGAACACCTGCTTGAGCTGGGCATCGAGCTGGTCGCTCTGGGAGCCGAAGAAGGGATCGCCCGCCAGGCGCTCGAGGCGCTCGCGCAGCCCCTGATGATCCTCACAGCGGGAGCTGAAGTCGGCGGGCTTGAGCACGTCACCCGGGGCGGCCGGGCCATCGCGCCCCAACGCCTCCTGCACCAGTTGCAGCCACTCCAGCAGCGGGAGCAGGCTGTTGACGGTATCCGCCAGCTGTCGGGAGAGCTGCTCCCGGGCCCCTTCATCGAGGGTCCGCCAGGCCAGGAAGTAGACGCTACCCTCATCATTGGTGGCCAGCCGCCGGTTGAGCGGGCGCAGATAGGCATCGATCCGCTCGCGGGTCCGCTCGTCCTGCAGGTGACGAAAGGCGCTTTCGTCGCTGACCGCACACAGGAACTCGCCGGCCAGCAGCCGCTCGACCAGTGGCCCCAGCGCCACCAGGGAGCGCTCGGGGCTGGCATGTGCCGAGATCATCGCCTCGTCGCTTTCCGCTTGAGGGTTCATGTCCTGGCTCATGATGCCACCTCCTCGGCGCGTGCCTGCAGGCGCTGTGCCAGGCGGCTCAGGCGGGGCTCGATACGCTTGAGCCGCCGCTTGGCGGGCTCGGCCTCGTCACGGTCGATCAGATAACGATTATGGAACAGCAGCAGCACGTCCGACTCCGGGTTGGGGAAGGCGCCGACGATATGAATATGGTTGTTGTCGCAGGCGTCGAACAGCTTCTCGACGTTGTGGTAGGCGAGGGTACCGATCTCGTCGATCGGCCAGTGGATGGCGATCTCTGCCGGCCCGCGCAGCAGCCGGGTAAAGGCGAGCAGGAACTTGCACAGGATCAGATAGGCCATGCCGTGGCTGGAGGACTCCAGCAGCTGACGATCATTGCGGATCACCAGGTCGGTACCGCCCTCGTTGAGATGCAGCTCCAGGCGCAGCAGGCTCTCGAAGCTGTACTGCTGGTCACTGCGCAACAGTTCGACCACATCGGCCAGGCTGTCGAGATAGTCGTCGCCGGGAAGCGGCTGGCCGGAGTCGCGCCACTCGCGGTAGTGCTGGGAGAATCGCTTGAGCGGTTCCCAAAAGCCCAGCTCGTCGATGGTGGACTGGATCTTCACCTCGGCGCGGCCGATGCCCTCGAGCTTGAGATCGTCGGCCACCTCATCCGACAGGCGCCGGCTCTGGGCACTGATACGCCGGTTGAGGTCGCTGAACACGGTAAAGAACTTGTCGAGATCATCGGAGAGGTTGCGCCCCTCCTGCAGCAGCTGCTGCTGTTGGCCCTCGAGAAGCTGCAGCATGCCGGCGATCACCGGCAGCAGGCGGCGCGGACTCTCGCCATCGAGCCGGGCCCGCTCGGCCTCCAGGGTATCCTGGAAGTCGGCGCTGGCCCCCTTGATCAGCTCGGACTCCAGCTTCTCGCAGCCGCGGCGCAGGGCCTCGAGCTCGCGGGCATGATCGGTAAGCCCCTGACGCAGCCGCTCGATGCGCTCCTCGGTATCCCCGGGCACCTCGCCGAGGGGCTCGGGGGCCGCCACCAGGGCCAGGGACTCGAGCTTGTCGAGCAGCGGAGCGAGGGTCTCCACCAGCCTGCTGGCCGCATCACGGCGGGCCGTGAGCTCATTAACCGTCGCGCGGTACTCGTCGCGGGCGGCGTGGAAGTCGGCACGGTGCTGTTGACGTCGACGCTCGAGGGCATCGCGCTCGCGAGAGAGCTCGGCCTCCTTCTCCACCAACCGCGGCTTGCGCTCGCCCCACTCCACGCGCATGAAGCGGGCATAGGCATCGAGCTCCTCGCGGCGTCCCTCGGTATCACGAATGCGACTGGCCAGGGCCTCCATGCGCGCACGAGTCTCGCGCACGCTGACCGGATCGACCCCCTGCTCCGCCAGTTCGCGGTCATAGGCCGCTTCGAGCTCCTCCCGCTGACGGCGGTGCTCCTCCTTATGCTCGGTGAGCTGACGGCGGTGCTGCTGGATCTGCTGGTCGAAGCCGGCCAGCCGCGCCTGAAAATCGGCGGTAAGCTCGAGGCGCTGGGCACGGTGGCCGTCGGCCAGCGATTCCAGGGCCTGGCGCTGCTCCTCACGCAGGGCCTGATGGGCGGCCTCCTGCTCGGCCAGCGATTCACGGCTGGCGGCCTGGCGCGCCTGCTGGGCGGCGGCATGGCGCTGCTGGCACTGGCTGCGCGCCTGCAGGGCGTAATCCACCTCTTCGGCGGCGCGGCGCCGCGTGGTACGGGCGCGCTCCAGGCGGGCATCGACCTCCTGCACCCGTTGATGGCTGGCCCGCAGTGACTTCTCGGCCGCCTTCTCATCCTCCTGGGCTTCGCCCAGCGCCGCCTCGGCGGCGGCGATGGCGGCCTGAAGCTCGGCCTCGTCCTGGGCATAGTCGGGCGGTTCGATGGCGGCCAGATCCAGTGTCAGGCCGAAGAGGTCGTCGCTCGCCCTGTCGTTGAACTGCGGGGCGAGGTCGCGCCGCTCCAGCAGCTCGGGCGCCACCACCTTGCCCAGGGTCTGCTCCCAGCCCGGCCGGTGGTGGCGCAGGAAGTGGCGCAGGCTGCCCTGGGCGGGGTCGCGTTGCAGCTGCAGCGCCGCGAGGTGCGCCTCGGCGCGGGTGCGCCGGGCCCGGGCCCTCTCCAGCGCGTGCTCGGCCGCGTCGCGCTCCTGCTTGCGCCCATCGAGCTCGCCACGCAGCTGCTCCATGGCCGCCGCGGCAGATGCCTGCTCGCTCTGGGCCTGGTCGACCCGGGCCTGGGCCTGCTCCGCCTCGCGGGCCTCCTCGGGGCTCTGGGCGGTGTGCGCAAGGCCCGCCTTGAGCTCGGCAAGACGCTCGGTGATCTGCGCCAGACGGGCGCGGTAGTCGTCGTCCAGCGCCTGGCGGCGGGCCTGATGGTCGGCATCCAGGCGTCCTTCGGCCTCGCTCTGCTGGTCGCGACAGGCCTCCTTCTCCTCCCCCAGGGCATCGATCAGGCCCTGAAGCTCATCGCGTCGCGCCTCGAGGAGGTCGCCCAGCTCCACCAGGCGTGCCTCCAGCTTGGCCTTGCTCTCCTTGACCGCTTGCTGCATCACCTCCAGATGATCGCGTAGCTGTTGCTGCTGCTCACGCCACTGGGGCAGCGCCTTGAGAGCCTGCTCCAGGCTCGGCATATCGGCCGCCTCGAAGGCCTCATACTGGCGCTGCAGGTCATCGAGCACGCCGCGGGTCTGCTCCAGTTCGCTGTGCAGCTCGCTGGCGCGGTCGTTGTCGGCATCGCGCTGCTCGCGGTAGGCCGTCTCGCGGGCCTGGAAATCACGCTGTCGCTGCTGAATCTCGGCCTCACGCTCGGCCTGCTCGCGCTCGGCGCGGTGACGATCGGCCTCCAGCTGGGGCTTGAGCTGCCAGAGCGAGGCCTCCAGATCGGCGATCTCGCGATCCAGGCGCTCCAGCTCACCCAGTGAGCGCTGCAGGGGCTCCAGGCGCATGGACTGGCGCATGCGCGAGATCCACTCACGGGCCTTGGTGTTGCGGATACGGGTCACCGGCAGCTCGACGCCATCCTCCTCGAAGATCGCCGCCAGCATGGTCTTGAGGGTGTCCATCTTGCCCTCCTTGGCGTGCACCGCCGAGACCAGCTTCTCGATATGGCGGATGCGCTGGCCGGGCCTCACCAGGCTGAAGCGAGCGGCGGTCTGACGCAGGCGTAGCCCCTCCTTGCTGTTGCCCCGGGGCTGGCTGCCGGTCTGGGTGAAGTCATTCTGGATCACCGCACGATACTCGGAGGTGGCCCCCAGCTTGGGCGAGACCGATACCCCTCGGCGGCGCAAGCCATTGCTCCACTGGGCATAGTCCAGCGCCACCACGCCGCCGTCGCTCTGCACCAGATAATCCTCGGGCCGGTAGGCATCGCCCACGAAGCGGTACTCGACCCCGCCCTCGGCACGGCGGGTCAACACCGCCTGGCAGAGATCCCCCTCCTCGCGACGGTACTCATACACGAGGTAGCTGTTGCGATGGGGGAGATAGAAGGCGTCGAACTTGAGGCGTGTGCGCGGCACCACCCGATTGGGCAACTCACCGTAGAACACCGGCACCAGCCGCTGAAGGGTGGTCTTGCCCGAGGCATTGGTACCGCAGATATTGGTGTGGCCATCCACACTGAGCTCGACCACTCCCTCGAGGTGGCCGTGGATCATCACGATGCGTAGCAGCTGGCCCATGTCGCGTCCCTGGTCGTTGGCAAACCGATCACCGACCCGTCGCCGGTGAGGCCACATAGTGCCGGAGGCGCAACCTCATCTCAATTGGACGCTGTCGTCAGCACTCCTTGCCGAGCCGGGAGCAGCGGGATACTGAAAGGGAGGCGGGGTAAGAAGGTGGGGAAAGAGTCGCGAATATTGGCCATCCCTGGCCCTGGAGCGCTCAGTCGATGTAGGTGCTGAGTGCCTCTTCAGACGCCTTGATGGCTTCCGCCTGACGCAGCAGATGCTCCAGGACTTCCGGGGTGTGAATGGGCAGTGACATCGTTACTCTCCTAGTTGTTTGTCCGTTTAATAAAACGCATCAACGCACTGTTTTCAATCCTTGGGAAGTATTTCCATAAACTTTTTACACGCTGACATACACTGTTACAGAGAGGGGGTGCCGCACGCGTCAGCGGCCAGGGTTACCACGGGTCCGCCAGGCCTTGCCTATGGCCCCAACAGGAGATTCGCCATGCGCTCTCGCCTCACCGCCCAGCGGCTGCATAACACCTGCCAGCACCTGCTGATCCTGGCCGGCATGTCGATACTGCTCGCCATGCCGGCCTGGCTGCTGGCGGGCCCCGTGGGCGTGCTGTGGGTCTTCGGCCTGGTGATGCTGACCCTCTACCTCGGGGGGCGAATTCCGGCCAGGCTGGTGCTGGCACGCAGTGGCGCCGGGGCGCTGCACCGACATCAGGCGCCGCAGCTCTACCGGGTGATGGAGCTGCTCTACCGGCGCGCGGGGATCTCCCAGCCACCCTGGCTCTTCTATGTTCCCTCCGCGGACCTCAACGCCTTCGCCGTGGGCGATGCCCGGGACGGTGGCATCGCGATCACCGAAGGCCTGCTGCACAGCCTGCCCCTGCGCCAGCTGGCCGGCGTGCTGGCCCATGAGGTCAGCCATCTGCGCCACGGTGATACCCGGGTGATGTCCATGGCCGCCACCATGACGCGACTCACCGTGTGGGGGGCCATGCTGGTGCAGCTGGCGCTGATTGCCCTGCTGCCGATGGTCATGGCCGGCGAGATCCGCATGCCCTGGCTCGAGCTGCTCGCGGTCGGCCTGGCGCCTCTGGCCAGCTCCCTGCTGCAGCTGGCCCTGTCGCGCAACCGCGAGTTCACCGCGGATCTGGAGGCGGCGGCACTGACCCGCGACCCCCAGGCGCTGGCCGAGGCACTCGCGACACTGGAGCGGCGTAACGGCATCTGGCTGACGACCCTGTTCGGTCGCCGGCAGCTGCCGGGCTGGCTGCGCTACCTGCAGACCCATCCACCCACCGGCGAGCGGATCCAACGCCTGATGGCGCTGGCCGAACGTCAGGGTCCCAGGCCACCCTCCGGACGCCCCTACCACCCTCGTGAACCGCTGGTGGAGGTGCGTCCCGAACGTCGTGGCCATCGTTACTGGCTGGGACGGCGCCGTTGAAGGTTGCCGTCCCGCCCTGGACGCCTACAATGCCGCGATATCAAACCGTTACAGGGAGAGAGCAGTGAAATATATCGGAGCCCATGTCAGCGCCGCCGGGGGTGTCGACAAGGCGGTCGAACGCGCCGTGGAGATCGGCGCCAACGCCTTCGCGCTTTTCACCAAGAACCAGCGCCAGTGGCGAGCCAAGCCCCTCACCGACGAGGTGATCGAGGCCTTTCGCAGCGCCTGCCGGCGCCATGGCTTCGGACCCGGCCAGATCCTTCCCCATGACAGCTATCTGATCAATCTGGGTCACCCGGAGGCCGAGGGACTGGCCAAGTCACGGGCGGCGTTTCTCGATGAACTGCAACGCTGCGAGCAGCTTGGCATCGACCGCCTCAACTTCCATCCGGGCAGCCATCTGCGCAAGATCAGCGAAAGCGACTGCCTGGCGCGCATCGCCGAATCGCTCAACGAGACGCTCGCCCAGACCCTTGGCGTCACCGCGGTGCTCGAGAATACCGCCGGACAGGGCAGTAACCTGGGGTGGCGTTTCGAGCATCTCGCCGAGATCATCGAGCAGGTGGAGGACAAGACACGGGTCGGGGTCTGCATCGATACCTGCCACGCCTTCGCCGCCGGGTACGAGCTGCGCACTCGGGCGGCCAGCGTGGCGATGCTCGACGAGTTCGATGCCGTGGTGGGCATCGAGTACCTCAAGGGCATGCATCTCAACGATGCCAAGAGCGAGTTCGGCAGCCGTGTCGACCGTCACCACAGCCTCGGCCAGGGCAATATCGGCAGCGACTGCTTCACCGCCCTGATGCAGGATCCGCGCACCGACACTATCCCGCTGGTGCTGGAGACCATTGAGCCCGCCATCTGGGCCGAGGAGATCGCCTGGCTGCGTGCCCAGGCCGCTCCCCTGTCGTAGCCGATGCCAGGCAACCCCGCCCGAATGAAATTGACCAGCCTCCCAAGGGCAGTGCATGCTCTTGCCGCTGGATTTCGCAACACGCTGACCCCAATAAGGAAACCGATAATGAACGGCTTTATCCGCAGCACGCTGGCACTCTCCGTCTCCCTGGCCATGGCCGCCGGCGCCCAGGCCGACGAGTTCGCCGACATGGACCCGATGACCCTGCGCCTGGCCCATGTGGTCAATGAGCAGGATGGCTTCCACCTCGCCGCCATGAAGTTTGAGGAGCTGGTGGAGGAGCGCACCGGCGGCAAGCTGGATATCGAGCTCTACCCCAACGCCACCCTGGGCGACGAGCGCACCCTGCTCGAGGGCATGCAGATCGGCACCGTCGACATGGGCGTGATCACCAACGGGCCGGTGGCCAACTTCCTGGAGGAGATGGCGGTCTTCGAGCTGCCCTTCCTGTTCCCCAGCCCTGAGGCGGCCTATGAGGTGCTCGACGGCGAGATCGGCCAGGAGCTGCTGGACCGACTCTCCGAGGTCAACCTCAAGGGCCTGGCCTATGCCGAGCGCGGCTTTCGCAACCTGACCAACAGCGAGCGCGCCGTGGAGAGCCCCGAGGATATCGACGGCCTGCGCATCCGCGTGATGGAGAACCCCGTCTACGTCGACACCTTCCGCGAGCTGGGCGCCAACGCCGTGCCCATGGCCTGGACCGAGGCCCTGACCGCCATGCAGCAGGGCACCATCGACGGCCAGGAGAACCCGGTCAACGTGATCCACTCCTTCAAGCTCCATGAGACCCAGGATCATATGACGCTGTCGCGCCATACCTATGCCCCGGCGCTCTTCGTGATGGGCATGCCGGCCTGGAACAAGCTGCCGGAGGCCGCCCAGTCGGTGATCGAGCAGGCCGCTCAGGAAGCCGCCGAGCATGAGCGCCGGGTCAACGCCGAGATGGAGGCCGAACAGCTGGCGGCATTGCGTGAGGCGGGCATGCAGATCGTCGAGGAGCCCGATATCGCCGCCTTCCAGCAGGCCGTGACCCCGGTCTATGAGCAGTATGGCGAGCAGTTCGGTGACTACCTGCCGCGTATCCAGGAGGCCCTGAAGTAAGTGCCTTCCCTCGCCCATTCCCTGCTGCGACCGCTGCAGTGGAGTGAGCGCGCCCTCGACGCCGTCATCGCACCCGTGGTCTTCACGGCGATGGCGGCGTTGATCGGTGTGATCACCCTGCAGATCCTGTCGCGCGTGCTCTTCACCGCGGTGGGCTGGACCGAGGAGGTGGCCCGCTTCCTGCTGGTCTGGATCACCTTCCTGGCGGGCACCCTGGCGTTCCGCCGCGGACGTCATATCGCGGTGACCTTCGTGGTCGATGCCCTCCCCGGCCTGCCCCGACGCCTGGCACGCATCGCCGCCCTGCTCGTGGCACTGGGCTTTCTGCTCGCCCTGGTCGTGATCGGCTGGGAGTACATGCAGGTCCAGAGCTTCCAGAAGTCGGCCTCGCTGCGGGTCTCCATGACCTGGATCTACGCCGTGATTCCTCTCTCGGCGGCGATCATGGCCTGGTATGCCCTGGTGGATATCGCCACCCTGGCCCTGAACGGTGACGCCGCCCCCTCCAGCGACGATGAGGAGGCACCATGACCGCCCTGCTCCTCCTGCTGTTTCTGCTCTTCATGCTGCTGGGGGTGCCCATCGCCCTGGCCATCGGTGCCAGCACCCTGGTGGCGCTCAACGCCCAGGGCGTGCCGCTGATGGTGGTCACCCAGCAGATGTTCCAGGGCATCAACT
The DNA here is from genome assembly GCF_004347715.1 of Halomonas marinisediminis. Lineage (NCBI taxonomy): Bacteria > Pseudomonadati > Pseudomonadota > Gammaproteobacteria > Oceanospirillales > Halomonadaceae > Halomonas > Halomonas marinisediminis. Next base: position 250,044 of record NZ_SLTR01000001.1, read on the forward strand.
CCTTCGCCCTGGTCGCGGTACCGATGTTTATCCTGGCAGGCGACCTGATGGCCCAGGGCAAGGTCAGCGAGAAGCTGGTCGACTTCGCCGATTCGCTGTTCGGCTTTCTGAAGGGTGGCCTGTCGATCGTCTCGGTAGGCGCCGGGATGTTCTTCGCCGCCATCTCGGGTTCCGGCGCCGCCACCACCGCCGCGGTGGGCTCGAGTCTGGTGCCGGAGCTGCGCAAGAAGGGCTATGAGCCCGCCTCGGCCGCCAGCCTGATCGCCGCCAGCGGCACCATCGGGGTGGTGATCCCGCCCTCGGTGCCGATGATCATCTATGCGGTGATCGCCCAGCAGTCGGTGTCGGCCCTCTTCCTGAGCGGCATCCTGCCGGGCATCGCCATGGGCCTCGGGCTCTCCGCCATCGCCATCGTGCAGGCCTATCGTCGCAACTACCCGCGTGGCACCGCCCTGTCGGCGGCCACCATCTGGCGTACCTTCAAGAGCGCCAGCTGGGGATTGATGACCCCGGTGATCATCCTCGGCGGGATCTTCTCGGGGGTCTTTACCCCCAGCGAGGCGGCGGTGATCGCGGTCAACTACGCGCTGCTGGTGTCGCTGTTCGTCTATCGCGACCTGGGGCTCAAGGATGTCTACCGCATCCTGATCCGCTCGGCCATCACCACCTCGGTGATCATGCTGGTGATCGCCACCTCGGCGGTACTTAGCTGGACCCTGTCGAGCTGGCAGGTGCCCGGCGCCATCGCCCAGGCGGTGCTCTCGCTCTCCACCAACCCGCTGGTGATCATGCTGCTGGTGGTGGCGGTGATCCTGCTCACCGGTGTCTTTATCGAGACCGCCAGCGCGCTGATCATTCTGACGCCGGTATTGCTGCCGCTGGTCACCCAGCTGGGCATCGATCCCATCCACTTCGGGTTGATCATCGTGGTGGGCCTGGCGATCGGCATGATCACCCCTCCGGTGGCGATCAATCTCTATGTGGCCTCGTCGGTGACCCAGCTGCCGCTGGAGCGCATCACCCGAGCGATCCTCCCCTATCTGCTGGGGCTGATCGCGGTGCTGCTGCTGGTGGTCTACGTGCCGATCCTGGCCGGCTGGTCGGGCAGCTAGGCAGATTCGTGAAGGCCTGAAACCGCGATGCCGCCGGGTCAGGCGGCATCGTTCATCGTTCTAGAGTCGTCTCAGGCCCTTCTCGCTATCTCCGGGCCCGACCACCCCTTCCGGCAGTGATCAGGGCAGCACCTTGCCCGGATTGAGCAGTCCCTTGGGGTCGAGCGCCTTCTTGAGCATCTTCATCACCTCGATCTCATCCTCATTGCGGCTCAGATATAGATAGTCACGCTTCTCCATCCCGATGCCATGTTCGGCCGAGATGGAGCCGCCGATCTCGGCCAGGGGCTGATACACCAGCTTCTCGACCGCATAACGGCTCTCCCTGCCGGCATCGCCCACGGTCACCATGATATGCAGGTTACCGTCCCCCAGATGGCCGAAGGTGACCAGTCGGCCCGCTTCGGGGAACGCCTGTGCCAGCTGCCGCTCCAGGTCGGCCACATAGGACGCCATGGCGGGAATCGGCAGGCTGACATCGAAGGAGAACATCGGATCCAGGGCACGGATCAGCACCTCGATATTCTCCCGTATCGCCCATAGCTCCTGACGCTGGGCCTCGGAACTGGCCAGCACGGCATCGCTGATCAGCCCCTCTTCGAACGCCTGCTCGAGAAGCGCCTGAAAGCGTTCGGCATCGTGCTCCCGATCCACCCCCTGGGTCTCGATGATGGCATAGAAGGGCGAATCGACCGGCAGGGGCGCCCTATGAGCACCGCTCTCCTCGGTCATCAACCGATAGTGACTGTTCCACAGCGCCTCGAAGGCGCTCAGGTCGAGGCGCCTCGACGTCAGGTCGAGTAGTGTGGTCAGGGCGTCGAAGGTGGGGACCGCGACCATGGCGCACTGCTCGCTGGGCAACCGTGGCTGCAGCCTGAGCACGGCACGGGTAACGATGCCCAGGGTGCCCTCACTGCCGATAAACAGCTGCTTCAGGTCATAGCCGGCATTGTTCTTCAGCATCCTGTTCATGGAGCTGACCACCCGGCCGTCCGCCAGCACCGCCTCGAGGCCGAGCACCTGCTGGCGCATCATGCCGTAGCGAATCACCTGCACACCGCCGGCGTTGGTCGCGATATTGCCGCCGATGGTGCAGGAGCCACGGGCCCCGAGATCCAGCGGAAACTGCATGTCGATCTCGGCGGCGGCCTCCTGCACGCTCTGCAAGGGGATGCCGGCCTGTACCGTCATGGTGCCGCCCACCGCATCCACCTCTTCGATGGCCGTCATGCGCTCCAGCGAGATCACCAGCTCGTTGGCACTGGCGACGGCCCCATGGACCACGCCGGTCACGCCACCATGAGTCACTACTGGCTGGCGTGCCTTGTGACAGAGCGCCATGATCTGACTCAACTGCTCGGTGGTGGCCGGGCGTACGATGGCGGCTGCCTCGCAGGGCATCGAGCTGAACCAGTCGGCGGAGCGTTCCAGCACGGCCTCACCTGTCAGCACATTGTCCGGTCCCAGAATTTCCGTCAGGCTTTCGAGCAGTTGGTCCATGTATTGCGATCCTGTGTTGACGTGAGGTCGGTGAAGAGTCCGGCGAGATTACTCGCCGCCACTGCCCGACTCAAGCCCCGCCATTCGACGCCACCCACCCGCCACCGCTGCGCAGGATAAGACGCCATGCCACTGGCGAGAGTGTCAGCGCGCCGAGCGGCGACCGGCCACTTCCCTGATGTCGACAGACGAGGTAGCGTTGAGGCTTCTGTCTGGCGCTCGCCCTTGGCGCTTCTCGATAACACCGGAATCTATCCCCATGCTGACGACACGCTTACTTCTGGCTGCCACCCTGCTGGGCACTCTGCTGCTTGCAGGCTGCACCACCTACACCTTCGACGATGGGCACAGGGAGACGGTATGGGGGGTGCCCGCCGAGGATGAGACCCTCAGCCGGGAGGAGCGCGAGAATGCACCTCCCCGCTACCGTGAGCCCGGGGAAATCCCCGAGGCTCGCTAGTCGCGAACGAGTACCACGCTAAGATTATTGGCGGGCATCTGCAGCGTGCGCTCGAGCCTGAGGCCATGACGCTCGGCCTCGGCGACCACCTCCTCGAGATCCCGCACCCCCCAGCGTGGGTCGCGCCGTCGAAGGTCGGCATCGAAGGCGGCGTTGCTGGGTGCCGTGTGTTCGCCAGCGCGTCGATAGGGGCCATAGAGATAGAGCACGCCGCCGGAGACGAGTCGCTCACCGGCGCGCGCCATCAGCGCCTCGCTCACCGCCCAGGGCGAGATATGGATCAGGTTGATCGCAACGATCGCCTCGAAGGGCCCCATCGGCCAGCTTTGCTTATCGGTGGCGTCGAGACGCATCGGCGCAAGCAGATTGGCCTGGCCCGTCTGCTCACGCCAGGCGGCGATGGAGGCCAGCGCCTCGGGGGTCGGGTCACTCGGTTGCCATACCCACTGGGGCATGGCGGTGGCGCAGTGCACGGCATGCTCACCGCTGCCACTGGCCAGCTCCAGCACCCGTGCACGCTCGGGCAACGCGGCCTGAAGCACCTCGAGAATCGGCTGACGATTGCGCGCCGCGGCGGGGCTGTATCGACGGGAGTCGGTCATGACGGTCTCTCTTTATCTGGAGCGAAGCGCTACTTGTTCCTGCCACGGGGCTTGCCGCCCGGGGCCATTGCCTTGGCACGGGAGCCGGAGGGGCGGCCGCCCTTCGGCTTGGCTCCCGGCTTCTTGGGGCCGGCTGGCTTCCCGGCAAACCCCTTGCCGGCTGCCGCGCCCTTGCCAGCCTCCGCGCTCTTGCCCGTCACCTTGCGTTTGCCGGGCTTGCCGGAACTCGGTTTTCCTGCGTCGGGTTTTCCAGTTCGAGAGCTGGCCCCGTCAGCGCCACGCGGCGTGCGTTTCTGGCGTGCTCCCGCCTTGCCTGCCGGCTTTCCCGCCAACTTGCCCGCTGAGCTGCCGCCACGGGCCTTGCTACCGCTCGCCCCCTTGCGCCGGGTCTTGCGACGCGCGGGCTCGCCGGCTTCCGAGGCGGAGTCTTCGGTCATGGCGAGGATCGTCGACACCTCGTCCGGGGTCAGATCACGCCAGTCACCGATGGCCAGCCCCTTGAGCGACACATTCATGATGCGGATGCGCTCCAGCTTTACCACCTCGTAGCCGAATACCTCGCACATCCGGCGAATCTGGCGGTTGAGCCCCTGCACCAGGGTGATATTGAAGACGAAGCGCGACTCCCTGACCACCCGACACTTCTTGGTGACCTCACCGAGGATCGGCACACCACCGGCCATGCCGGCGAGAAACTCGTCGGTCACCGGCTTGTTGACGGTGACCAGGTACTCCTTTTCGTGATTGTTGCTGGCGCGCAGGATGCGGTTGACCAGGTCGCCGTTGTTGGTCAGGAAGATCAGCCCCTGGGAGTCCTTGTCGAGACGGCCGATGGGAAAGATTCGGGTGCCGTGCTTGACGAAGTCGACGATATTGGCCTTCTCGTCCGGGTCGGTGGTGCTGACGATGCCTACCGGCTTGTTGAGGGCGATGAAGACCAGATCCTCCTCCTCCAGCGCCAGGGGCTCGACGACCTGGCCATTCACCTTGACCACGCTGCCGGGGGCGACACGGTCGCCGGGGGTGGCTCGCCTGCCATCGATGCGCACATTGCCCTGCTCGATGTACCTGTCGGCCTCTCGCCGCGAGCACATGCCGCTTTCGCTGATGTACTTGTTGATTCGTTTCGAGAGGGTCTGGGCCATGGGAGATATCCGATCGCAGGAGTGAAGAGTGTTGAGGCGGCGGCCGGCCAGTCTAAGGGCTCATCCGGAGGACGGCCAGCCATAGGAGGGGCTAGCCCAGGGCACAGCAGCGCTTGAACTTGCGCCTGCTGCCGCAGAGGCAGGCCTCGTTGCGCCCGGGCTTCAGGCGCGACACCGTCGGCTGTCCATCCAGATAGCGCCAGTGGCCCGCCTCCCGGCGGAACCGTGACGCCTCTTCGAGCACCCCGTATTGGTGGCCCTCCCGGAAGGTGGCACGAAACGTCACCCAGCCTTCATCCCCCTGCTCGCCGCTGCTCACCACCTGCAGCCGAAGCCAGTGGGTGGTCTCATCCGCCGTCAACGACACGGGGCGGGTGTCGGGATGCCAGCTCGTGAGCAGATAGTCCGTGAGATTCAACGCAAAGGCGCTGTAGCGCGAACGCATCAGCGCCTCGGGCGTGGGGGCAGGCTCCCCGGCATGGTAGCGGCCACAGCACGCGTCCAGCGGCTTGCCACTATCACAAGGGCAGGCACAAGGACAGGCACTAGGACAGACACGAGGACTAGTAGTTGAGGGGCTCGGCATGGAGGCTCCTGTGAGCTTGGCAGTCCACCATCTTACCAAGGGTCGGCAGACGGCTCGACCGGCAGTGCCGGCACCCTTCTCGTCTCGAGACCAACCACTTGAACCGATAACTTGTCCTGCATTACGGCACTGCAACATCGAGTGTGTTACATCTGGAATAGATTGCGCCGCCGCTGGAGGTTAATGGATGTCCGAGCCCCGCCCCTGGAAGAGAGTCGCCTGGCACGCCCAGTCCGAACAGCAGGCCCTCGAGCACCTCGAGGCCGATCGTCACGGGCTGAGCGAGGCCGAGGCCCGAGCTCGTCTGGCGCGCTTCGGCCCCAACCTGCTTCAGCGGGCCGAGGGCCGTCCCTGGTGGAAGCGACTCCTGGAGCAGCTCAACAATACCCTGATGCTGGTGCTGATCGGCGCCGGCGTGGCGAGCCTGGGGCTTGGCCATACTCTGGATGCCATCGCCATCTTCGGCGTGGTGGTGATCATCGCCCTAATCGGTTTCCTTCAGGAGGGCAAGGCCGAGCAGGCCCTGGAGAGCATTCGCGATATGCTCTCGCCCCAGGCCAGGGTGCTGCGTAACGGCAAGCGCCAGACGATCGATGCCGAGGCGCTGGTGCCGGGCGATGTGGTCATGCTGGAGGGCGGTGATCGCGTGCCGGCGGACCTGCGCCTGCTGGAGGCCAAGCGCCTGCGTACCGACGAGGCCTCCCTGACCGGGGAGTCCACCGCGGTGGAGAAGGCTACCGCACCGGTGGCGGATGACACAGACCTTGGCGACCGCACCGGCATGGCCTATGCCGGCACCCTGGTGGTCCAGGGTACCGCTCGCGGGCTGGTCGTGGAGACCGGCATCCGCACCGAGATCGGCCGCATCTCCGAGATGTTGCGCGGCGTGGAACAGCTCAAGACGCCGCTCCTGCGCCAGATCGACCGGGCCGGTCGCATCCTGGCCCTGGTCATCGTGGCCATCGCCGTGCTCACCGCCGTCTTCGGGGTGCTCGTTCACGACAAGCCCGTCGGCGACATGTTCATGGCGGCGGTGGGGCTCGCCGTGGCGGCCATCCCGGAAGGCATGCCGGCCATCGTCACCATCGGCCTGGCCCTGGGGGTGCAGGCCATGGCTCGACAGAATGCCATTATTCGGCGCCTGCCGGCGGTGGAGACCCTCGGCTCGATCTCCACCATCTTCACCGACAAGACCGGCACCCTGACCCGCAACGAGATGACCGCCCGGGCGATCTGGCTGCCGGAGGGTGAGATCCACATCACCGGCACCGGCTTCGCCCCCGACGGCGACTTCCACGCGCTGGATGCCGCCGACAACTCGCATTCGCCCCCTCTGGTAACCGAGGCGCATCGCGCCCTGCACCACTTCCTCGAGGTCGGTGTGCTCTGCAACGATGCCGAGCTGGCCCATGAGGAAGACCAGTGGGTGATCCACGGCGACCCCACGGAGGGTGCCCTGGTGGTGGCGGCGGCCAAGGCAGGAATCGCGACACGCTCCCTGCGAGGTGAGCAACCCCGCCTGGACAGCATCCCCTTCGACTCCAGGCGCAAGTCCATGGCCACCCTGCATGAACGGGAGGGGCAGCAGGTTCTGCTGGTCAAGGGGGCACCCGACCGCCTGCTGGAGCGATGCACTCGGGTGCGTCGCGAGGATGGCGGAGAGATGGCGATCGAGCGCCAGCAGTGGGAAGCACGTATCCACGCGCTGTCGGCCCAGGGCCTGCGGGTCCTGGCCCTGGCCGAGAAACCACTGCGGGAGGTTCAGGCGCTGGAGGATCACCACGCCGAGAACGACCTGATACTGCTGGGGCTGGTGGGACTGCTCGACCCACCTCGCGACGAGGCCATCACGGCGGTGCGGGAGTGCCTGGCCGCCGGCATCCGCCCGGTGATGATCACCGGCGACCACGCGGTTACCGCCCTGGCCATCGCCCGCCAGCTGGGCTTTGCCCATACCGAACGCGCGATACGCGGCCGCGAGATCGAAGCGATGTCCGATGCCGAGCTTCGCGAGGTGGTCCTCGAGGTGGATGTGTTCGCCCGAGCGGCGCCCGAGCACAAGCTGCGCCTGGTTCAGGCGATGCAGGCGCATGGCGGCATCTGTGCCATGACCGGTGACGGGGTCAATGATGGTCCGGCGCTAAAGCGTGCCGATGTCGGCGTCGCCATGGGCATCCAGGGCACCGAAGCCGCCAAGGAGGCCGCGGAGATGGTGCTGGCCGACGACAACTTCGCCACCATCGTCGGGGCCATCCGCGAGGGCCGCAAGGTCTACGACAATATCCGCAAGACCATCACCTATCTGCTGCCCGCCAATGGCGCCCAGGGGCTGGCCATCCTGCTGGCCGTGGTAGCCGGCACCCAGCTACCGGTCACGCCGGTTCAGGCGCTGTGGGTCAATATGGTGGTGGCCGTGACCCTGGGCCTGGCGCTGGCCTTCGAGAAGGGTGAGCACAACCTGATGAGGCGGCGCCCACGAAAACCGGACGCCGCCCTGCTCGACCTCTTCCTGCTGTGGCGGGTGGGCTTTGTCTCCCTGTTGCTGCTGCTCGGCGTGTTCGGGGTCTTCTCGTGGATTCTCAACGCCCAGGGCGGCAGCATCGAGCTGGCACGGGCGGGAGCCGTCAACATGCTGGTGATGGGCAGCGCCGCCTACCTGATCAATAGCCGCTTCCTGATCGACAGCACCCTCAGCCTCGGTGGTATCTTCGGCAGCCGACCGGTGTGGGGCTCCATCGTGGCCGTGGTAGCGTTGCAGCTGGTTTGGACCTACCTGCCTGTCATGCAGCTGGTGTTCGGTGCCGAGGGACTCGCCCCGTCCCACTGGATGGCGATCCTTGCGGTCAACATCGGCCTCTATCTGGTGATCGAAGCCGAGAAGTGGGTGCTGAGGCGGCGCCGCTGAGCCCAGAGCAACAAACGACAACCGGGCGCGTCTCGCCCATGCTGTGAAGTCTCCGGGGAGAATCCATGCCGCTACTGATGACCCTACTGTTGATCCTGCTGGTGCTGCCGAGCCTGATGGCCATCGTCGCCATGGTGCGCCTCACCCGGTTGACGCGAAGGGTGACCGACCTGGAGACGGCGCTGGCGCGCCTCACCGCCGACGACACCCTCGTCGAGAGCGCCAGGGCAGAGCCTCTCGCCACGCCGTCCCACCCAGGCACGATGGGGCCGGCCGCGAAGACTCCACCCCCGGCGGACGCCTGGCAAGAGAGCAACGCACTCGACCCCGGCCGTGGTGCAAGTCAGCAGGCTAGCTGGCCTGACAGGGTCATACATCGCCTCGCCGAGGTGCGTGGCAAGCTCGGGCGCTGGCTCAACGAGGGCAACCTGCCGGTCAAGATTGGCATCCTGGTGCTGTTTGCAGGGCTTGCAGCGCTGATCCGACACGCCTCGACTCAGGGGTGGCTGACCCTCTCCGTCGAGTTGCGCCTGGCCGGCATCGCCCTCCTGGCGGTAGCCGCCCTGGGTGTCGGCTGGCGGCAACGCCGAGCAAGACGGGTGTTCGCGCTGAGCCTTCAGGGCGGTGCCATCGGCGTGCTATTGATGGTCATCTTCGCCGCCGCCCAGCGCTTTGAGCTACTGCCTCTGCCGCTGGCCTTCGCCCTCAGCGTGGCGCTGGTGGCGGGGCTAGGCGTGCTGGGTGCAGTGCAAAATACCCAGGCGCTGGCGGTGCTCGGCAGCCTGGCGGGTTTCCTGGCCCCGCTATGGCTTACCCGAGGCCCCGGTGACCCACTGGTGCTGTTCGGCTACTACGCCCTGCTCAACCTCGGCATCTTTGCCATCGCCTGGGTGCGCCACTGGCGGCTGCTCGATATGCTGGGCTTCGTTGCCACCTTTGCTATCGCCACTGCCTGGGGAGTGCTGGAGTACACGCCCCGCCACTTTGCCGTGGCTCAGCCTTTTCTGGGGATATTCTTTCTGCTCTACCTGATGATTCCGATCCTCCATGCTCGCCGTGATCTTCATGGCTGCGGTGAGGAGGAAGCGGCATCGCCGGGCCGGGGGGCAAGGAGAGTCGATGGAAGTCTGGTCTTCGGCACCCCACTGCTGGCATTCGGCCTGCAGGCGGCACTTCTCGAGGGGAGCCGGTTCCCACTGGCCCTGTGTGCCCTGGGAGTGGCCCTGCTCTACGCCCTCTTCGCCGCAGGACTCACCCGCCGCACCCCCACTCGGCTGCTCGGCGAGTCCCACGCCGCCCTGGCGCTGGGCTTCGCCACCCTGGCCATCCCGCTGGCGCTCTCGGCCAGGGTCAGCGCCGGGCTCCTCGCCATGGAGGGGGTCGCCCTGATATGGCTAGCACTCCGCCAGGGCCGCCTACTTCCTCGCCTCGCGGGCCTGGCACTGCAGTTGATCGCCGGCATTACGCTGCTCGGCAGCCTACTCCTGGTCGGGACCACGAGCACGCCATTGGCCAATGCTGCCTTCATGGCAGGCGGACTAATTGCCGCCGCGGGCCTGGTCAGCGCCGAGCTGCTGTGGCGCACCGGCCTGCCCCGCTGGGCATTGGGTGCCCTGGCCTGGGGACTGGCCTGGTGGCTCGGCATCGTCAACCGTGAGATCGAGCACTTCGCTCCACCGAACCTGACGGACGACTGGCGCCTGGCGCTGCTGGCGCTCACCGGACTGGCCCTGGCGGAGCGCTATCGCCGTCGACCGGCCGCACCGCTGGCCTGGTGTATCGCCGGCGGACTGTTGCTGTCGGCCCTGTCACTCGCCGGGGCGCTCGAGCGGATCCTGCTGGCTCCTCATGTCACCGGTCCTCTCGCCCCCTGGGGCTGGGCCCTGGTGATGGCATTCGGTTATCGACAGCTTCAAGGACTCGCACGCCATACCACAGCACTCAACGGAGAGCCTCTCCCGCCCGTGGCCTGGGCCCAGGGCGCCTGGCTGTGGTGCGCCCCGCTCTTCCTCAGCACCCTGTTGCTCCAACCGCTGCCCCTCCCCCTCGCACCCGCCTGGCAGCTTGCTGCCGCCATGCTGCCCTGGCTGGTGCTTGCCGCGCTGCTACGCCACCACCCCGGCTGGTTGCTACGCCCTCTGAGCGAACCGGCAATGGCGTGGCGTGGCTCCCTGTCGGCCGGGGTACTGCTGATGCTGGTGCTCGCCTGGGTGGTGTTGCTGCTGCGCCCCGGCACCCCCTCCCCGCTGCCCTGGTTGCCATTCGCCAACCCACTCGCTCTGGTGCAGTGGGCTGCCCTGCTGCTCGCCTGGCAGCTATGGCGTGGTGGATTCTGGCCGGCGGCACCGGCACGCCTGGCACCGGTTCTTCTGGGGACCATGGCCTTCGTCCTGCTCACCGTTGAGCTGCTGCGCGGCGCTCACCTGGCAGGCGGCGCCCCCTGGTCGCCGGCGATGCTGGAGCTTGGTCTGGTGCAGACTGGCCTGACACTGCTCTGGAGCCTGCTGGGAGTGGTCGGCTGGGTGCTGGGCTCGCGGCGCCGGCAGCGCACCCTATGGCGACTCTCCGCGCTGTTGATGGCGGTGGTACTGGTCAAGCTGGTAGCAGTGGATCGCCAACACCTGGGCAACCTGCTGGGTATCGCTTCCTTTATCGGCTATGGGCTTCTCTGTATCGGCGTGGGTTACTTCGCCCCGGCACCGCCGCGACGGCAGGAGAAAACACCATGAGGTGCATCGGCATACGGGCACTGCTGCTATGGCCAGGCCTGGCCGTGGCGGAAGCGCTGGAAGTAAACTGGCAGCACGCCTGGCCCCTCCAGGTCGAGTCGCCCGCGGCAGCCTATCGCCTGACCCTGCCCCCGGAGGTCTACCGTAGTCTGCATACCCCGACGCTGGTTGACCTTCAGGTGGTCGACGCCCGCGGGCAAGCCGTTCCCACCCTGCTGCAGAAGCTCCCCACCCCGATATCAAGTGAGCGCGCCCAAGGGGTTCCCTGGTTTCCGCTACCGGCACCCCCAAGCGATACCGCCTATTGGGAATTGATCGGCGAGACCGACGCCTTGGGGCGGTTGCGCCGGATCGAGAGCCGCGGCACGGCGAACAAGGAAGAAAAGGGAGAAGAGACGAGTCCCCGAAACGCCGCCCTGGTCGACCTGAGCGGCCTGGAGGATAACGTTTCCGCCCTGTCACTGAGCTGGGCCTCTGGCGTCCCTGTGGACAGCCTCTATCGCGTAGAGGCGAGTGATGACCTTGAAACTTGGCGCCCCGTACTGGCCAGGGGGCGGCTACTGGATATCTCGCATGACGGCGATCGCCTGGTACGCCGACGTCTCGACCTGGCCGACACCTCGGCGCCATTCCTGCGCCTGCGTCCGCTGCCGGGCCAACCAGCGATCTCTATCGTCGACATTCAGGCGGTGGTGCCCGCGCCTCGGGAGGCCGTGGCCTTGGAGTGGGTGAACCTCGACGGAGAGCGGGTCGCCGCCGATGAGTTCCATTACCGACTGCCCGGACGGCCGCCGATAAGCCTCGCAGATGTGGAGAACGATACGCCCTATAACGCCCGCTGGCGGCTGGAGAGTCGCGAATCACCCAAGGCGCCCTGGAGGGCGACCACCCCCCACTGGACCGGGTATCACCTCGAGCCGCCAACGGGCGAACTGCGTTCCCCGCCCCGGACACTGCACCTCAAGATCCGCGACCGCCACTGGCGGCTGCTGACCGATGCCCCTCACCCCGGTTCGCCACCACAGCTACGGCTTGGATACACCCCTGAGCAGGTGGTGTTCCTGGCTGAGGGTGAGGCCCCCTGGCGGCTCGTCGCCGGCAGCGCACGAGAATATCGCGTGGAGGGGATGCTGGCACCAGTGCTGGATTCGCTGCGGGCGCGTCATGGAGATGGGTGGCAGCCGGCCACCGTCAGCCTGGGCAAGCGGTACTCCCTTGGCGGCGAGGCCGCCCTGATACCGCCTCGAGACTGGCCCCGTTGGCTGCTGTGGGGCGTACTGGTCGCCGGCACGCTACTGGTTGGAGGCTTCGCGCTGCATCTGTTGCGTCGCAACGACTAGACCCGAGGCCTCTTGGTACGGGCGGTGGCCTCGGCGGCCATGGGATCCTCGGGCCAGGGGTGTTTGGGGTACCGACCGCGCATCTCGCGACGCACCTGCGCATAGCCCCCGGCCCAGAAGCTGGCCAGGTCGGCGGTGACCTGCAGCGGCCGACGCGCCGGCGAGAGCAGATGCAACAGTACCGCCTCGCGCCCCTCGGCAACCCGCGGCGAGGCGCGCCAACCGAAGCACTCCTGCAGCTTTACCGCCAGCACCGGTGGCTTGCCCGTCAGGCAGGGCGCGTAGTCGACCCGGTGGGTAGCACCGCTGGGCACCGTCAGGCGCTCCGGGACGAGCTCATCGAGGCGTCCTCGAAGGGGCCAGTCGAGGCTATCCAGCAGCAGACGCCCCAGCGGCAGGCGCTCCACGGCGTCCAGCCGGCGAATGCCGTCGAGGTGGGGCCCCAGCCAGTCGTCGAGTCCCTCGAGCAGCGCCTCATCGGACACCTCCGGCCACGCGTCGCCCAAGGTGCGGTGCAGCAACGCCAGCCGGCCCCGCAGTTGAGTCAGCGCCTCGTTATCCGGGAGCCCGCGGCGGCGCAGGGCATCGAGCAGAGCCTGGCGCACCGCCCCCGGCGGCAACGCCTGAAGGGCACGTCGCTCGAGCACCACGGCCCCCAGGCCGCGCACCGCCTCCCCCGTCAGCCCACCCTGCTCGTCGGACCACTCGAGACGCGTGCGCCACTCGGCACACTCGGGATAGAGCGCCTCCAGGCGCTCGCGAGACAGCGCCACGGCGCGAAAGATACGCGCGCCGCTGGCCTCACCGGAGAGCTCAGCGGCCACCAGCAGCTCGGTGTGTGCCAGGGGATGGCCCTCGGGCAGGGTGGCGTGCCCACCGCCGGCGAGGCGGAAACGCCCCGGCGACTCGAGACGCTGGGCGATACGCTCCGGGTAGGCGATGGCCAGCAGCTCCCCGAGTGGGCTCGGGTCGGAGACCTCGAGTGCCACCCCGGCGATGCGGGCCAGACGCTCGGCGTCGCGATGCCACTGGCGGTGCGACCGAGGCGCGCCCAGCCGGGCCTGCAGCATGCGCTCCAGGTCACGCTCCTGGTCGACCACGCGCTCCTCGAGCAGTGCCACCAGGGCACAGGCCAGTGCGGAAGCCCGGCGCTCGACGGCACGCTCCAGCATCGCCGCCAGGCGAGGATGCGTGGGCCAGCGCGATGCGCCTCGCCCAAGCTCGGTGAGGTGGTCGGCATCATCCACCAGCCCGAGACGGCGAAGCAGGTCGCGAGCGGCGGCCAGGGGCCCGGCCGGTGGCGGCGTCGCCCAGGCCAGCTGGTGGGCGTCGGTGATACCCCAGCGCGCCAGCTCGTAGGCCAGCGGCGCCAGGTCGGCTTGACGAATCTCCGGCTCACCATGAGGAATCAGCGGCTGCTCCTCGGCCCACAGCCGGACGCAGAGCCCCGGCCCCTGCCTGCCGGCACGCCCGCGTCGCTGGTCGGCGCTGGCACGGTTGACTCGCCGGGTCTCCAGCCGGGTCAGGCCGCTGCGCGGCTGGAACACCGGTACCCGTTCGCGACCGGCATCCATCACCAGGCGCACGCCATCCACGGTGACGCTGGATTCGGCGATGGCGGTGGCCAGCACCACCCGGCGGCGCCCCTCGGGGTCGGGACGCAGGGCGCGGCGCTGGGCGTCGAGAGGCAGGCGTCCGTGGAGCTCCAGGGCAAGCAGCTCGGGGGCACGGCTGGCCAGTTCCGCCGCCAGGCGACGAATCTCCGCCACCCCGGGCAGGATCACCAGGGCGTCCCCCTGTTGCTCGGCCATGGCGTCGAGCAGTGCCCTGGCCTGTTGAGCAGGCAGCTCCTGGCGGGCATTGAGCGTTCGATAGCGGGTCTCGACCGGAAAGGTTCGACCGGGACACTCGATCACCGGCGTCTCCTGACCCAGCACGCCGAGCAGGGCTTCGACATCCAGGGTGGCCGACATCACCAGCAGGCGCAGGTCATCACGCACCGTCTGGGCGTCCAGGGCCAGGGCGAGGCCCAGATCCGCCTCCAGGCTACGTTCATGAAATTCATCGAAGAGGATGCCGGCCACGCCCTCGAGCAGGGGGTCCTCCTGCAGCATCCGGGTGAGCACCCCCTGGGTCACCACCTCCAGACGCGTGGCGGGGCCCACCCGGCTCTCGCCGCGCATCCGGTAGCCCACCGTCTCCCCGAGCCGTTCACCGAGTTGATCGGCCATGAAGCCAGCGGCCAGTCGTGCCGCCACTCGTCGCGGCTCGAGCAGCAGCAGGCGGCCTTCCCGGGCCCAGGGGGCATCGAGCAGGGAGAGCGGCACCCGGGTGGTCTTGCCGGCACCGGGTTCGGCCACCAGCAGCGCACGGGAGTGATCGATGAGCGCCGCCTGAATGGCGTCGAGACGCGTGTCGATGGGCAGGGTCATGACGTGTCAGCGCTCCGCCTCGGCACGTGCCTTGACGCCACAGCCCTTGAGGATCACCCGGGTCAGGAAGGTGGTGATGCTCTCGACATCGCTGTCGCTGAGCGACTCCCGGTCGGTGATGCCGACCACCTGGGCCTCGAAGTCGGCGTAGTGCTGTGTCGCCGACCAGATCAGGAAGATCAGCCAGACCGGGTCGACCGGGTCCATCAGCCCGCGCTCGGCCCATTGGCGAAAGATCGCCGCGCGGGCCTCTACCCAGTCCCGCAGGTCACCACGCAGATACTCCTGGAGGAAGGGGGCGCCGGCCAGAATCTCGGCGGCAAACAGTCGCGACCCCTCGGGGTGTCGCCGGGAGAGCTGCATCTTGCTGCGGATAAAGGCCTCCAGTACCTCGGCCGGGTCGTCATCCACGGAGATCTCGTCGAGCAGCGCATTCCAGCGCGCCATCATCCGCTCCAGCAGACGCACATAGAGGCCACGCTTGCTGCCCATGTAGTAGAGGAGGTTCGACTTGGGCAGCCCCGCCCGGGCCGCGATCTCGGCCAGACTGGCGCCACGGTAGCCATGATCCGCGAACACCCGCTCGGCGGCGGCCAGTATCTCGCGCTCGTTGCGCTCCCGGGTGGCCCCGCTGCCGTTGTCGGTGCGAACGGAAACGACAGCATCACGCTGGTTCATGGGGGCTCTCCTGGCCGGTCGGAATGGCAGAAGTTTGCCGCACGCCCCCAAGGCGTGCAAACCATAGTGGCGATGGTCGGCAGGGATATCGCCGTTATCGGAAACAAGGGGCGCTGGGGACAAGCCGAAGAGGAGGTCCTACGCCAGGGAAGGCGTCGGTAGCGTACAGGGAAGTATTCACAGCGCCTCCTCGTAGGCTTGTCGCCAGATCAGCCCCGAGCCACCAGGCTGCCAAGCTATCTTGCGATTGCCCTGGACTAGTCGGGCCAGAGCTTGCATTCCTCCCTTTCCTGAACCAAGCTAAAAGTCTTCCTGACCGATCGGTCAGACGGGTTCGAGGCTCCCCCTGACAGCAAAGCCTCGGATTCCGCCACCGGCCGAATTCCAACCACAAGAGAACGGTGATGATTGAATTCCTGCTCAACGGCCAACCGCGCCGGTGCGAGGCGACGCCCGACACCAGCGTGCTCGAGCTGCTGCGCGACACCCTGGGCCAGACCGGTACCAAGGAGGGCTGCGCCACCGGTGACTGCGGCGCCTGCACCGTGGCCATCGGCGAGCGCGACGACCAGGGTACCCTTCGCTACCAGGCCGCCAACGCCTGCATCACGCCCGCTCATCAGCTCAACGGTCGCGCCCTGGTAACCGTCGAGGGGCTGGCCCGGGGCGATGCCCTGCACCCGGCACAGGCGGCCATGGTCGCGTGCCACGCCAGCCAGTGTGGCTTCTGTACCCCGGGGATCGTGATGTCGCTGTTTACCCTTCACGAAGAACAACAGCGCGCACCTGCCCCGCTGACGGCGGCGCGTCTGGAGGCAACGCTTGGCGGCAACCTCTGCCGCTGCACTGGCTATCGCCCGATTCGCGATGCCGCCATGACCATGGGTGACTACCCCGACCCCGCCGTCAGGGTCTGGGAGCCGTCGGCCCCGGAAGGCAACAGCGTCAAGGAGGGTGAGAAACCGGAGAGCGCCAGGCCGGCGTTCCCGTCGAAGGAGTCCGGCTTTATTCAGCCCGCCTCGCTGGAGGCACTGATCGCCGAGCGCCGGGCGCATCCCGAGGCGCCACTGGTCGCCGGGGGCACCGATCTCTGGCTCGAGGTGACCCAACGCCTGGCCCGTTTCCCGCGCGTCGTGGACCTGACCCGGGTGCCCGCGCTCCAGCACATCGAGCCGACCACGCTGGATGACGGACGGCAAGGCTGGTGGATCGGCGGGGCGGTGACCTATGCACGGCTCGAGCCGCTGCTGGCCGAGCACTACCCCGCCTTCGAGCATCTGCTCCATCGTCTGGGCTCGGCCCAGGTACGCAACCGCGGCACCCTGGGTGGCAATATCGCCAACGCCTCGCCCATCGGCGACACCCCGCCGGTGCTGCTCGCCCTGGGCAGTCGCCTCTGGCTGGCGGGTCCCGGAGACGGTGAAGGAGGAAGCGGTGAAGAAGTCGTCGAACGCGAGCTCCCCCTCGATGAATTCTTCCTCGATTACAAGCGCACCGAACTGCGCCCGGGCGAGGTGATTCGCGCCATTTTCCTGCCCCACCCCCAGCCCGAACGGGAACTCAGGATCTGGAAGCTCTCGAAGCGTCGTGAGGATGATATCTCTGCGGTACTCGGCGCCTTTACCTGGCGCCTCGACGACGGCGTGATGCGCGACGTGCGTCTGGCCTTCGGCGGCATGGCGGCGACCCCTAAACGCGCCCTCGCGGCCGAGGCGGCCCTGGAGGGACACGCCCCTACACCTGCGGCCTTCGCTGCGGCGCGTCCCGCCCTCGAGACGGACTTCCAGCCCATGAGTGATGTGCGCGGCAGCGCCGACTACCGCCGCCTCAGCGCCGCCAACCTGCTCGAACGGCTGCGTCTGGTTGTGAGTCAAAGAGATCAACTCGACAACAATTCCCACGGCTCCCGGGAGGTCATGCTCCATGCGTACGCTCACTAAGCCCCGCCAGCGCCAGGGAAGCGCCACCGCCAGCAGCACCCACGCTCACGCCCACGAGAGCGCGATCAAACACGTGACCGGGCGAGCCACCTATATCGATGATATTCAGGCGCCGGCGGGATGCCTGCACCTGGCACTGGCGCTCTCTCCGGTGGCCCACGGCCGCCTGGCGCCGATCGACATGGAGCGCGTCCGCGCCCTGCCAGGCGTGGTCGACGCGGTCGGCTTTCACGACGTGCCGGGGCATACCGATATCGGTCCGGTATTTCCTGGCGATCCGATCTTTGTGGAAGAAGAGATCAGCTACGCGGGCCAGGTCCTGTTCGCCATCGCCGCACAGAGCCAGCGCGCCGCCCGAGAGGCGGTCAAGGCCGCCATGGACGCAGGCGTCGTGAAGATCGACGAGCAGCCGGCCAGCCTCGACCCGGTGGCCGCCGCCGAGCGGGGCGAGCTCGTGCGCCCGACCCACGTTCAGGAGAGCGGCGACTGGCAGGCCACCCTCGCCATGGCCTCCTCGGTCGTGGAGGGCGAGCAGTTCGTCGGCGGTCAGGAGCACTTCTATCTCGAGGGCCAAGCCTGCCTGGTGACGCCCACCGAGGACGAGGGCGTCGTGGTTCACACCTCCAACCAGCACCCCAGCGAGACCCAGAAGCTGGTCGCCGAGGTGTTGGGCATTCCCCTGCATGCGGTGACGGTGGAGGTGCGCCGCATGGGGGGCGGCTTCGGAGGCAAGGAGACCCAGGCCTCGCCGTGGGCGTGCATCGCCGCCCTGATCAGCCGTCGCACCGGGCGTGCCGCCAAGCTACGCCTGCCCCGCGCCGAGGACATGCGCGCCACCGGCAAGCGCCACCCCTTCCACAATCGCTACCGGCTAGGCATCGACGAGGCGGGCGTGATCCAGGGCGGCGAACTTACCCTGATCGGTGACTGCGGATACTCGCCGGACCTCTCCGAGGCGATCGTCGACCGCGCCATGTTCCACGCCGATAATGCCTACTCGCTGGGCCAGGCCCGGGTCACCGGCCACCGAGCACGCACCCACTTCGCCTCCAACACCGCCTTCCGCGGCTTCGGGGGGCCCCAGGGCATGATGGTAATCGAAGCGGCCATGGACGATATTGCGCGGCGTGTCGGCGAGGACCCGCTGACCATTCGCAAGCGCAACCTCTACCGCGGTGGCGAGGCGCCCCTGCGTCGTACCACCCACTATGGTCAGACGGTGGAGCAGCTCGGCCTGCTCCACGAACTGATCGAGCGTCTGGAAGCCTCCAGCGAGTACTGGCAGCGCCGCCGTGAGATCACCGAGTTCAATGCCCAAGGCTCCGTGATCAAGCGAGGGCTGGCGCTGACGCCGGTGAAGTTCGGCATCTCCTTCACCGCCCAGCACCTCAACCAGGCCGGTGCCCTGCTCCACGTCTATACCGACGGTAGCGTGCAGATCAATCACGGCGGTACCGAGATGGGCCAGGGCCTGCATACCAAGATCTGTCAGGTGGTGGCACGCGAGCTGGGGCTGGATCTCGAGGCGGTACGCATCACCGCTACCCGCACCGACAAGGTTCCCAACACCTCACCGACGGCCGCCTCCAGCGGCGCCGACCTCAACGGCATGGCCGCCCGGGACGCCTGCCTCAGGCTCAAGGAGCGGCTCTTCGACTTCGCCGCCGCGAACCTGTATGCCGACCAGGGGCTGGAGCGCGACGGCATGCACCTGGAAGCGGGCCACCTGGTGGCCGGCAGCGGCGAGAGCCAGCGGCGCATCCCCTGGGGTGAGCTGGTGCAGGCGGCCTACTTCGGGCGGATATCGCTCTCCGAGAAGGGCTTCTATGCCACCCCGCTGATCCACTATGACCGCGAAACCGGCAAGGGGCGCCCCTTCTACTACTACGCCTTCGGCGCCGCCGTCAGTGAGGTCCAGGTCGACACCCTGACGGGGGAGTATCAGGTGACACGCGTCGACATCCTTCACGACGTCGGCGATTCGCTCAACCCGGCCATCGACCTGGGCCAGGTCGAAGGTGGTTTCATCCAGGGCATGGGCTGGCTGACCAGCGAGGAGCTCAGGTGGAACGACGACGGGCGCCTGCTCAACGAGGGGCCAGCCACCTACAAGATCCCCACCTACGGGGACCTGCCGCCGGTGTTCAATATCGAGCTGATGGAGGGCCACCCCAACTCCATGGCCAGCCTCTACCGCTCCAAGGCGGTGGGCGAACCCCCCTTCATGCTGGCCATCTCGGTATGGTCGGCGCTTCGTGATGCCCTGGCTAGCCTTGCTGGCTACCATGCCTCGCCACGCCTGGATACGCCGGCAACGCCGGAGCGGGTATTGATGGCCGCCGAGGCGTTGCGCCGCCATGGCCATCAGGAGGCAAGGGCCAGCGAGGAGGTAGTGCCATGAGTGCGCGCCCGGAAAGCTGGCACGCCGCCCTTCATCGCTTGCAGCAGGAGGGCGTGCCCCATGCCCTGGCTACTCAGGTCACCAGCGCCGGCTCGACGCCACGCGAGCCCGGGGCACGCATGGTGATCACCACAGACGCCGTCTACGACACCCTGGGAGGTGGCACCTTCGAGTGGCAGACCATCGCCGCCGCTAGGCAGCGCCTGGCCGGTGATGACGGGCAACCGCAGCCCGGCATCAGCCTGGAAGCCTTCAGCCTGGGCGGTCGCAGTGGCCAGTGCTGTGGTGGCTTCGTCAATGTGCTGATCGAGGTCTTCCCCGGCAGCACCACCACCCTTGCGCTATTCGGCGCCGGCCATGTGGGCAGCGAGATCGCCCGCCTGGTCGAGCCGCTCGGCTGGCAGCTGCTATGGCATGACAGCCGCGAGGGCGTCTTTCCCGACTGGGCATCCCACCAGGCGCGACTGGCATGCCGCCCGGCACCGGATCCCGAGGCCGCCGTGGCCGCCCTGCCGCCGGACACCCACTGTCTGGTGATGACCCATGACCATGCCGAAGACCGCGCCCTGATAGACGCCCTGCTGCGTCGCGGTGACTGCGCCTCCATCGGTCTGATCGGTTCCCGGAGCAAGTGGGCCAGCTTCCGCTCGCGTCTGCGCGACGCCGGCCACGATGAGGCCGCCCTGGCTCGGGTGCGCTGTCCCATGGGCATGATGACGACAGGAGCAGAGGGAAATAGGCAGAGAGGCAGCGACAAGCGCCCCTACGCCATCGCCCTGGCCACCGTGGCCGAGCTGCTGCCACTGGTGGCGGATAACGAACGCCCCGACCAACGGGGCCTTGACTCGGCCGAGCTGCGCGCTCTTTTCTAGCCAGCGACCCAAAAGACCCACTGAGCCTCGACAACGTGATGACAAAGTCTGACTCGCGCGTGCTGCGCGCCGAACTGCTGAGCTTCGATGCCGACCCCGGCGACAGCGACACGCCCGCCCCGGGCAGTGTGCGCCATATCGCCGATGGCGCCCTGTGGATCGAGCATGGTCGGATCCGGGCGGTGGAGGAGTACGCCAGCCTGGCACCGACCCTGCCCCCCGACACCGAGGTGATCGATCATCGCGGCAAGCTGATTACACCGGGCTTTATCGATAGCCACGTGCACTATGTGCAGCTCGAGATCATTGCCTCCTACGGTCGCCAGCTGCTCGACTGGCTCAATGACTACACCTTCCCCGAAGAGCAGCGCTTCGCCGACCCCGACCACGCCGCGGCGCTCTCCGATGCCTTCCTCGACGAGCTGTTGCGGGTCGGCACCACCACCGCCCAGGTGTTCTGCTCCAGCCATCCCGCCTCGGTGGATGCCTTCTTCGCCGCCAGTCACCGCCGCGGCCTGTGCATGCTGGCGGGAAAGGTGCTGATGGACCGCCATGCCCCGGCTGGGTTGACCGACGACCTCGAGGGGGGCATCCGTGACAGTGAGCGACTGATCGGCGACTGGCACGGCAAGGGGCGGCTCGGCTACAGCCTGACGCCGCGCTTCGCCCCGACCTCCACTCGCGCGCAGCTCGACGCCGCCGGTGGGGTGCTGCGCAGCGACGACAGCTTGTGGGTGCAGACCCACCTGGCCGAGAACACCGGCGAGCTCGACTGGGTCGCCGAGCTCTTCCCGGGCAGTCGGGACTACCTGGAGGTCTATGAACAGTCGGGGCTGGTCGGCCCGCGCAGTACCTTCGCCCATGGCATCCACCTCGACAACGAGATGCGCACACGGCTGGCCGAACGCGGAGCCAACCTGGCCTTCTGCCCTAGCTCCAATCTCTTCCTGGGCAGCGGATTGTTCGACCGTCAGGCCGCCCGGGAGATGGCGTTGAACGTCACCTTCGCCAGTGACGTAGGCGCCGGAACCGACCTCTCCGGTCTTGCCACGCTCAAGGCCGCCTATCAGGTGGGACAGCTGCGCGGTCAGCCTCTCACCGCCTGGCAGGGACTCTATGGACTGACGCTGGGCAATGCCCGGGCACTCTCTCTCGAGGCCCATATCGGCCGTCTGGCGCCGGGCATGGCCGCCGACTTCGTGGTGCTCGACCCTGCCGCCACACCGCTGATGGCGCGGCGTACGGCGCGAAGCACCTCGCTTTCCGAAACGCTCTTCGCGGTGATGATGATGGGCGACGACCGCTGTGTCGCCGAAACCTGGGCCGATGGTCGTTTACAACATCGACGTGATGACCTGGAAGAAAGGCACAGGTCCTGAACACGAGTGAAGGGCTCCTCGTGTCGGCGTACCAGCGAGGCGCCGACACGTCCCGGCCATGGTGGGCACCAGGGAGCGTTCCGTCATCATGGCCCATCAAGAATCGCCGATCGACAACAACTGATTCAGTACTGCTACTCAACAACAACAAGGGGTATCCATGAGCGCCAACACTTCGCCACTGGCCGATAAATCGACGAGCGTGCCGACGCCGGCCGACGTGCACCCACTCGATCGTTACTTCGGTGTCAGCCGACGAGGCTCCAGCATAAGGACCGAGATCCTTGCCGGCGTCGCCACCTTCCTGGCTTCGATGTATATCATCGTGGTCAACCCGGCGATCCTGGCCGAGGCCGGCATCCCCTTCTCGGCGGCACTCTCCGCCACCGTGCTGATCAGTTTCATGAGCAGCCTGGCCATGGGCCTGTATGCGCGCAACCCCATCCTGGTCGCACCGGGCATGGGCATGAACGCCCTGTTCACCTATACGCTGGTGCTGGGGGCCGGCCTCTCCTGGGAGGTCGCCCTGGGCTGCGTATTCTGGTCGGGTGTGCTGTTTGCCGTGCTCGCGGTGTTCAATGTGCGCAAGGCGATCATCGAGGCGATTCCCGCCTCGCTACGCTATGCCATCACCTGCGGCATCGGCCTCTTTATCACCTTTATCGGGCTGAAGAACGCCGGCTTTATCGTGGGCAGCGAGGCTACCCTGGTGACCCTGGGCAGCTTTGATCCCGGTCTGGTGACCTTCTTCATCGGCCTGATGGCCACCGCCGTGATGGTGATCCTGCGCATGAACGGCGCCCTGATCCTGGGCATCGCGCTGACCACGCTGCTGGCGGCCCCCATGGGTCGGCTGTGGGGCGAGGAGCTGATGGTGGAGTGGAGCGGTCTCGCCGCCTGGCCAGACTTCGGTGCCGTCTTGAGGGTCGATATCCTCGGTGCCCTCAAGGTGGCCTACCTGCCCTTCATCTTCGTGATGCTGTTCACCAACTTCTTCGACGCCCTCTCCTGCTTCATGGCGCTGTCGGAGTCCGCCGACCTCAAGGACGAAGATGGCAACCCGCGCAACCTCAAGCGCTCCATGACCGTGGACGCCTTCGCCTCGATGATCGCAGCACCACTGGGCACCAGTGCCGCCCAGACCTTTATCGAGTCCGGGGCGGGCGTGGCCCAGGGGGGACGCACCGGGCTGGTTGCGGTGACCATCGCCCTGCTGTTCCTGCCCTTCCTGTTCCTGTCGCCGCTGCTGTCCCTGGTGCCAGCCATCGCCACCGCCCCGGCCCTGGTGCTGGTTGGGCTGTTCATGCTGTCGCCGATCGGCCGCATCGACTGGGGTCGTTACGAAGAGGCCTTTCCCGCCTTCCTGGCGATCATCCTGATGCCGCTCACCTACTCCATCACGCTGGGCATCGCCTTCGGCTTCCTGAGTTACGTGCTGATCAAGCTGGCCACCGGCAAGGGTGGCGAGATTCGACTCGCCATGTGGGTCTCCGCCGCCCTCTGCGTGGTGCTGCTCGCCACTACATGAGCCCGATGGCGATGATGCAGGCCTGACCATGCGCCGGGCCTGGATAGCAAGACGGCAGCCTCTGGGCTGCCGTCTTCGGTCATGACGATACGTCTGGCCGGTCAGGCCTCTTCCAGCTGCCGACGCCACTCCTGGCGGCGTGCCTCATCGACGAAGGCGGCCTCGATGGCGTTGCCGGCCAGGCGCCTGAAGGTCTCCTTGCCCCAGCCGAAGGCGCGCTTGCAGGCCAGGAAGTTGGCGAGCATGCCGCCGCCGAAGTAGGCGGGGTCGTCGGAATTGAGGGTCACATTGAGCCCTTCGGCCAGCATCCGTGGCAGCGGGTGCTCCTCGAGCCGTTCAACCACCCTGAGGCGCAGATTGGAGAGCGGACATACCGTCAGCACCACCTGCTCGTCGCGCAGCCGGGCCACCAGGGCCGGGTCCTCCAGGCAACGCACCCCGTGATCGATACGACACACGTCGAGCCGGTCGAGAGCGTTGCGAATGTACTCGGGGGGGCCCTCCTCGCCGGCATGCGCTACCCGTGGAATCCCCAGACGGCGAGCCCGTTCGAAGACCTCACTGAACGCCTCCGGCGGATTGCCCAGTTCGGCGCTATCCAGCCCCACGGCATCGAGCATCTCCCAATAGGGCGACGCCTGCTCCAGCACCCACATCGCCTCATCGGCATCACGGTCGCGCAGAAACGCCATGATCAGTGCCGTGGAGAGACCCAGCTCCCTCTCGGCCTCGCGGCATGCCAGGGAGAGCCCCTCCATGACGACCGCCAGACCGACGCCCCGCACGAGGTGTGCCTGGGGGTCGAAGTGCATCTCCACATGCACCACGCCCTCGGCATGGGCACGGCGAAAGTAGGCCATGGCCAGATCATGAAAGTCCCGGGCGGTCTGCAATACGCTCATCCCCTGATAGTAGAGGTCGAGAAAGGATTGCAGGTCGCTGAAGTCATAGGCGGCATGCACCTCCTCCACCGAGGCGTAGGGCAGCGTGACGCCGTTGCGCTCGGCCAGGGCAAACATCAGCTCGGGCTCCAGGGTGCCTTCGATATGCAGGTGCAGCTCAACCTTGGGCAGTCGGGTCAGGAAGTCTCGCATCGCTTATCTCACTCTCCTGGAACGATATGGAGCCATGCTGAAAGAAAGCGCGCCAACACGAAAGACGCGGCTGTCAACGCAACTACGATAACTCACGCAGCGTCTCGGCCAGGGTCTCGCGACGCGTTTCCCGCTCGGCCTCGAGGGTCTCACGCTGCGCCTCCAGCGAGGCGATCTTCTCCTCTGCGGCCTCGAGATCCCCTAGATAGCGCTGGCCGAGAGCGTTGTCAGAGCCCACCGCAGCCAGATTGTCACGAATTCGCGCCTGGCGTTCGACGGCTCGCGCCAGCCGCTCCTCGACATCTTCCAGCTCCTGTTCCACCGCGTCCAGCGCCCGGCGACGCTCCAGAACCCGCTCGAGTTGCACCGAGGTCTCGCCGTCGGCGGCATCTCGCCACTCGATCAGCTGAGCCACGCCGGCATTCGCCAACGCCATGCTCTGACGCCGCACCCGAGTCTCACGCGCCATGACCTCACCGCTCTCGCCAGGCGCGAGCGCAAGCGCCAGGCGATGATGGCGGGGGGTGCTCTCCATCAGGGCCTCGGAGGCGAACTCCCAGCCGCTGCGGCGGGGGTGCTCGATCAACACTTCTCGCGCCTCACGGGCATCGTTCTCTACCGCATAGCGCGTCACTCGCCGCGACTGATGAGTGATCCGCAAGGCACCATCGACGATGACCATGCGTTCGAGCCGCTCCTCGGGGTGGGAGCTCGCGGCGATACGCACCTTGCGGTCGGCGGCGAAGCTGGCCAGACGCGACTCTCCGGCGGGAATCCCGGGCAGGTTAACATCACCCACGTGCCCCACTCCTGCGTCATAGACGGTCACCAGCCCCGGAGGCAGCCAGGCGTCCGTGGTGTTCTCCAGACGCACCGCCGCCACCGGGTGACGCTCGCCGCGTTCAGGCTGGTAGAGCGAAACACGACGGGCCGGCACGACGGCATCGATATAGGGCAGCGAGAGGGTTCGCCCCGCCGCGAGATCCACCGAAGTGGGCAGGCGCCAGGTGGCCGCCGTGGCGCTCTCGACCACCTCGGGGCGCGATGCCGGGGCAGACGGTGCCGCTGCGCTGCGGCTCACTGCAGCGTCGCCATAGGCCATCATGGATTCGGCCTTGGCACCGTAAAGCGCCTCCATGGCACCCTCGTCGGGCCGCACCGGTGCGATGCTGTCGGCAGTGACCGGCACCTCCGTGCGCGCTGGCCAGTAGCGCTCCAGCAGACGCTGGGTCAGGGTGACGGGGGCACCGCTGGAGAGCGTCAGCGCCACATCACTCCAGTCGCTGCCGCTGGCATTCTCGATCACCGACCAGGCCTGCAGGTGAGCCTCGTTATCGGCCTCGAGCAGCAGTCGATAGGTACTCTTCCAGACCGGTGCCGCCACCACATAGGTCAGCGACACATCGCGTTCGCCCTCGCCATCGAGGTCGATGGCGATGCGACGCATCTCATCGGTGCGGGCGCGGCCACTGACCTCGGCGGCCTCGGCCAGGCGCTCACGCAGGGCAGGATCCAGCACCTCGAGGCGGGCATCGTCGCCCAGGCGCAATGTGGCCACGCCCCCCTCTTCATCGAGCAGCGACAGAGTCTGCACGGCGCGTCCACTTTCCTCGACGCCATGCTCCGCGACACCCAGCAGCAGTCCCTCGAGACGCTGCCCACCGGAGCTCACCCTTACCTTGACCCCCTGCAGGCTATCGGCCAGCCGGGCTATCGAGCCAAGGTCCTCCGGGCCAAAGGGCAGTCGACGGTAGGTCTCCTCCAGCGTCGCCAGGCCATCGAGGCTGAGCCCCTGAAGGCGCCCCGCCGGGTCACGCACCATCAGGCTCTTGAGCACATCGTTGACCTGCTCCAGGGGCACCTCCAGATAGAGGGTGCCATCTCCCTCGAGGCTGGCCCTGCGCTGCACCTCGGCCAGGCCGCCGGAGGAGAGCGTCACCGCCTCGATGGGCAACTCGGCGGCCGTGGCCGAGCCTACTGGCCATGCCCCTGCCAGCAGGATGACGAGGCGAAGGGAGGAGTGGCGACGCCCCCGCTCGGATACTGCATCCCTGACCGTCATATCGTCTCCTTGTGAAGCGTGAAAGAATGGCTCAGGTAGAGCTCACTCGGCCTTGGACCAGTGTCAGGCGGTGATCGATCCCGGGTGGATCGAAATCTCCGCCATCCAGCTGATGCACGAGGTAGAGCGTGGTACGCCCCTCGAGCCAGGCATTCAGTCGAGGGCTCAGCCGCGCCACGGTGGCGGCATCGAGGCTGGCGAAGGGCTCGTCAAGAATCACCAGATCGGGATCCAGCAGGTACAGGCGCGCCAGGGCCAGGCGTCGCGCCTGGCCACCGGAGAGGCGCCGCCCCCCCTCGCCGACTCGAGTGGCGAGGCCTGCGGGCAACGTCATCGCCCAGTCGGCCAGCTCGACCCAGGCTAGCGCCGCCCATAATGCTCCCTCCTCCGCCTCCGGTCGGGCCAGGCACAGGTTGGCGGCCAGGCTGTCATCGAGCAGATCGACATGCTGGGTCAGCGCGGCCACTCGCCGGCGAAGCGATGCCTCTGGCCAGGCGTCCAGGGCCACGCCTCCCAGCAGGATCTCGCCGGCGCTGGGCGTGAGCTGACGCAGCAGCAGCCCCGCAACACTCGACTTGCCCGCCCCCGAGACACCGCACAGCACCAGCCGCTCACCGGCAGCGAGCCGCAACGAAAGCCCCTCCAGAGCCGCCAGCGGCGCCCCAGGGTAGTGCAGCGATACCCTGTCGAGGCATACCGCAAGAGGGCCAGGAGGTGTAGCCCGGCCACTCTTCACCGCCGGCGACTGAGGCGCCGCCCGGCGCAGCCCGTTGAGCCGCGCCGCCGCGCCCCGGGTGGCGCCCAGCCAGGTAAAGGCAGCGGGAAGGCCGGTCAGGGCCTCGTTCATGGCCAGCACGGCAAGGGGCATCATCACCGCCAGCGGTCCGGTAAGCATGTCGGCCTGCCAGGCCGTGGCGGCGAGCCACAGCGCCGTGAGTGCCGCTCCTCCCACCAGCAGCGTGACAAGGGCATTGCCCAGCGCCACCAGGGTCCCGAGCCGGCGCTGATCCCGATAGAGCTCCGCCTCCAGGGCTTCGATCCGCTGACGATGAGGTGCAAGGGCACCATAGGCCTCCAGCTCAGCCATGCCCTGCATCTGTTCCACCAGGCGCCCTCGCAGTAACTCGCGAGTGGTGACCTGGCGCCGACTGGCGGCCATTCCCTGGCGCGCCTGACCGACCACCAACCAGCCCCAGCCGAACAGCAACACGCCTCCGACCACGAGCCCTGCCATGGGCGTCCAGAGGGCCAGGAAGCCTCCAAGCCCCAGGGTGGCGACCAGCGACACCGCGGCCGGCGCCAGTAGCCGCAGGTAGAGGCTGTCCAGGGTATCGATATCGGCGGTCAACCGATTGAGCCAGTCGCTGGCGCGCCGCTCTCTCAGGGCGTGCGCATCGAGGCCGGCGATCACACCGAACAGTCGTCCGCGCAGATCGGCGAGCAGTCGCAGCACCGTGTCGTGATTGTAGAGGCGTTCCAGATAGCGAGCCACGGTTCGCGTCACCGCAAAGGCGCGGATGCCGCCTCCCGGTAGATAGACGTCCAGGCGTGCCGCCGCCCCTGCCGCCAGCAGCATGCCGGTGAGACCGGTGGCGGTGATAAACCAGCCGGACAGTGCCAGCAGGCCGATCGCCGACAGCAGCGTCAGTGCCATCAACCCGACGCCAGCGGCCAGCCGCCCGCGACGGCATGCCAGCAGTTGCAGCCAGGGAGCCAGTTCGCCCCACAGGTCACCACGCTCCTCCACAGGCTCTCTCATCGAATGCGCTCTCCCTGTTGATCGAGCATCAGGCCCCGGTCGGCCAGCGCCATCAACGCCGGATGGTGGGTAGCAATCACCAGACAACGCCCCTCCCGGGCCAGCTCTCTCAGCGCCGCGATGACATCCGCCTCGGTCGCGGCATCCAGACTCGCCGTGGGCTCATCGAGCAGCACCAACGAAGCATCGCACAGGAAGACTCTGGCGAGCGCCAGCCGCTGGGCTTGACCACCGGAGAGTCCCGCACCGCGCTCGCCCAGCGGTGTATCGAGCCCCTCGGGCAGGCGTGCCAGCAACTCGCCCAGGCCGGCACGCTCCAGGGATCGGTACATGGCCGATACGTCCGCCTGCGGTGCCGCCAGGCGCAGGTTATCGGCCAGGCTGCCCTTGACCAGCAGCGGCCGCTGATCCATCCAGGCGTAGCGCAGCCCGGGCGCCATCCGCCGCCTTCCCCCCTCTGGGCCAACAAAGCCCGCCAGCAGGTGAAGCAGCGTCGACTTTCCTCCCCCTGAGGGGGCGCTTACCACCAGCACCTCGCCAGGCACCAGGGTCAGGTCGAGGGGGCCGAGCACGCGGCCGCGTTGAGGATAGCTCACCGTGGCCGCCTCGAGGCGAATCAACCCCTCGGATACGCAAGCGGCGGGCGCTTCTTCACCGCCGCTACCGCGCAGCTCCTCGACGCTCTCGGCGAGCAGCGCCATCAGCCCGTCGGCGGCGCCCAGGGCCGCGGCCCGGTCATGATAGTGCTGGGAGAGCACACGCAGCGGCTGGAAGAACTCCGGAGCGAGCAGCAACACCAATAGGCCGCTGAACAGGGTCAGCTCCGGCGAGGGGCCGAATGTGATATAGCCGAGCAGGCCGAACCCGACATAGATCGCCACCATGGCGATCGCCACCGAGGCGAAGAATTCCAGCACCGCCGAGGAGAGAAAGGCCACGCGCAGGGTGCGCAGGCTGCGCCGGCGATAGTCGTCGGCGGCAGCGTGCACCTCGGCCGTCGCCTCCTGGGTGCGACCGAAGAGCTGCAGGGTAGTGACCGCCCGGACCCGATCGATGAAGTGGCCCGACAGGCGTGAGACCGCCTCGAACTGCTCTCGATTGAGGCGCTCGGCCCCCATGCCTACCAGGGCCATGAACAGGGGTATCAGTGGCGCCGATAGCAGCAGGAAGAGCGCCGCCAGCCAGTCGAGCCAGGCCACCGCCACGAGCACCATCAACGGCTGGAGTATGGCCAGGGCGAGCTGGGGGCGATAACGCGCCATATAGCCATCCAGAGCCTCCACCTGCTCGACCAGCTGCCTGGCCAGTGACGCCGAGTGTCTGTTTGAGAGCCCCGCCGGCCCCAGCCTGGCCAGATGATCGAGTAGCTCGCCGCGTATCCGCCGACGCAGGGCCAGGCTGGCAACGAGCCCCAGCCGCTCCTGAAGGAACAACGCCAGGCTGCGCACCAGCAGCAGCCCCAGCATGCCCAGCGCCAGGGGAGTCAGTCTCACCAGCGGCGCCTGGGCCACCAGCAGCTCGCTGATAAAATGAGCGAGCAGCACCAGCTGGCCCAGGGTGGCCAGGGCGGCCACCACACCGGCGGCGACCGCCAGGTTCAGGCGCCAGCGCTCCTCGGCGGCATAAGCGGCCAGCCACCGGGAGGCTTGCCCGGTGGCACTATTACGACGGCCCACCGACTAGTGGTAGCCGTCGCCGGGACGGACCTTGCCGCGGAACACCCAGTAGGACCAGGCGGTATAGGCCAGCACGATGGGAATCACGAAGAGCACACCGATCAGCAGGAAGAGCTGCGACTCGGGTGCCGAGGCGGCGTCCCAGATCGTGTAGTCGGGAGGCACGATCACCGGCCACTTGCTGGCCACCAGGCCCAGGTAGGTGAAGAGGAAGAGCCCCAGCGTGGCGATGAAGGGCTGCCCCTCCTGGCGCCGATGGACCGCCAGCAACAGCCAGGCGGCACAGGCCAGGGCCAGGGCCGGCAGCACCCAGATCAGATGAATATGATCGAACCAGCGCTGGAACACCGCGGGATCCACCAGCGGGGTCCAGACGCTGATCATGGCGAAGGCGGAGAGCACCGCCAGCAGCAGGACCGGGGTGATGCGATAGGCCCAGCGCTGGATCTCGCCCTCAGACTTGAGGATCAGCCAGGTGGCCCCCAGCAGGGCATAGCCGACCATCAGGCTGATGCCCGTCAAGACCGCGAAGGGCGTCAACCAGTCCATGGCCCCTCCGACGAAGACGAAGTCCTCGACCGGGAAGCCCTCGATATAGGCCCCCACCACGGCGCCCTGGGCGAAGGCGGCGACCGCCGATCCCCAGCAGAAAGCGCGGTTCCACCACGCCCGGTTGCGCCGCGACTTGAAACGAAACTCGAAGGCGATGCCACGGAAGATCAGGCCGGCAAGCATCAGAAAGACCCCGATATAGAGGGCCGGCAGGTAGACCGAGTAGACCAGCGGAAAGGCCCCCAGCAGCCCGGCCCCGCCCAGCACCAGCCAGGTCTCGTTGCCGTCCCATACCGGGGCGACGGAGTTCATCATCACGTCCCGGGCCTCCTCGCTCGGCGCGAAGGGGTAGAGGATGCCGAGCCCCAGGTCGAAACCGTCCATCAGTACGTACATGATCACGCCGAAGCCGATGATCACCGCCCAGATCATGGAGAGGTCGAAGGATTCCATATCACTGCCTCCAGGTTGGGGCCGCATCGTCATCGAAGCGGGCATTGGCTGCCGAGAAGGGCCGCTTGGCGTGGGGCGAAGGATCGGCATCGCCACCCGATGCAGGCAGCATGCCCTGGCGCACCACGCGGGTGAGATAGTAGAGGCCGCAGGCAAACACCACGGCATAGACCGTCATGTAGCCGATCAGGGTAAACAGCGCCATGCCTCCGGTCAGTGACGGAGTGAGCCCTTCGGCGTGGGTCATGAGTCCGTAGACCAGCCAGGGGGCGCGGCCCGTTTCGGTCACGAACCATCCGGCCAGCACCGCGACAAAGGGCGTCACGCTCATCAGCCTCAGCAGCTGCAGGTAGCCTCGCTGCCGATAGAGGCGGCCGCCGCGACGCAGCCACAGCCCCACCAGGGAGACACCGATCATCAGCACGCCCAGACCGACCATGACCCGGAACGACCAGAACACCAGCCATACCGTTGGTTGCTCATCCTGGGGCACCTCGCTGATACCCGGTATCTCGCCATGAATATCGTGAGTCAGAATCAGGCTGGCCAGATTGGGGATGCCGATTTCGAAGCGGTTGTCCTGAGCCGCCTGATCGGGCCAGGCGGCCAGCAGCAGCGGTACATCGGTGCTGGTCTCCCAGTGGCCCTCCATGGCGGCCACCTTGGTCGGCTGATGCTCCAGGGTGTTGAGGCCGTGGAAATCGCCGATCACCGCCTGGGCGGGAGTCAGCACGAGCAGCAGCCACAGGCACATGGAGAGCGCACGGCGGTTCGCCTCGACATCGCGGCCGATCAGCAAGTACCAGGCGCTGACGCCCGCTACCACGAAGCCACCGGTAACGAACGACGCCATCACCTTGTGAGAGAAGCGCCAGGGGAACGACGGGTTGAAGATCGCCGCCGACCAGTCGGTGATATGGAAGCGGCCATCGATCAGCTCCGCACCGGCCGGGGTCTGCATCCAGCTATTGGCGGAAAGAATCCAAAACGAGGAAATAAACGTGCCCAATGCCACCATGATCGAGGCGAACAGGTGCACCCCCTGGGGTACCTTGCCGCGCCCGAACAGCAGCACGCCGAGGAAGGCCGCCTCCAGGAAGAAGGCCGTAACCACTTCATAGCTGAGCATCGGCCCGATAAAGTTGGCGGTGGCATAGGAGAAGTTGCTCCAGTTGGTGCCGAACTGAAACGACATGACGATGCCCGATACCACCCCCATGCCGAACACCACGGCGAACACCCGGGTCCAGAACTGGGCGAGGCGGTCCCAGGCGGGGTTTTCCGTCTTGTAGAAGAGGCCGTTGAGCACGGCAATATAGGATGCCAGGCCGATGGTGAACACCGGGAAGATGGCATGAAAGGAGACCACAAAGGCGAACTGCAGTCGCGACAACAGAAGAGGATCCAGTTCCATGGCGCTTGCCTCGTTACGCAGATGACACGAGTCCGTCGCAAGGGATGCGTCTGCACGCTCAACGGCGCATTATGCTTCGGGAACCGGCATTGCCGATGCCGTGGCGCATTCCACCTGGACACCTGGGACAACCATAGCCTAGCAGCCGCACGTCAAGGCGTTGACGACCTCGAAAACAATCGCGGAAATAAGCTTATGAGCTGATCTTAATCTATCCTACCCTTGCTGCCCCCCTCTGGCCGCCATAAGTTGCGCGTCGCGTTGTCGCACCGGTGTCAGCCGCCGCTCAGTACCAGGCGCACCATCCAGGCGGTATAAGCAACGAACATCGCAAGCAGCGCAGCGCCTTCAAACCGGTTGATGCGTCCTTTCCTCCCCCGCCAGCCGATGGCGAATGCTGTCATTAACAGTGTCATGACCGTCATCACACTCCAGTCCCGCAGCAGCACTTCGTCGCCCACCTCGATGGGGTGAATTACCGCTGCCAGGCCCACCACGCCGAGAGTGTTGAAGAGGTTGGACCCCACCACATTGCCGAGCACCAGGTCATGCTCGTTGCGACGCAGCGCGCTTATCGATGAGGCGAGTTCGGGCAGCGACGTGCCCACCGCCACCACGGTAAGCCCGATGATCAGGTCGCTGACTCCGAGGCTCTGTGCGATGGCCACGGCGCCCCAGACCAGAATTCGCGAGCTGATCACCAGCAGCACAAGGCCGACACCGGTCCAGACCAGCCCGGCCTTCAGGCTCATGGGATGAACCGTCAGGCTCTCCTCGGTATCGGCGGCCAGGGAATCCGAGCCCGCGTAACGGGCGCGCCAGATACTCACCCCCATGAAGGCAGCCAACAGAATCAGCAGCAACGTGCCTTCGAGACGACCGATGACGCCTCCCCACATCAACAGCGCCGACAGCAGTGTTGCGACGCCGAGCACCGGCAGTTCACGACGCACTACCGAGGAGTGCACCGTCAGCGGCGCGACCAGCGCCACCAGCCCCAGGATCAAGCCGATATTGGCGATATTGGAGCCGTAGGCGTTACCCAGCGCCAGGCCGGGGTTACCCTGCCCCGCCGCCAGCGCCGAGACCACCAGCTCCGGGGCCGAGGTGCCGAAGCCGATCACCAGCATACCGATCAGCAGCGGCGACAGCCCCAGGCGGCCCGAGGTCGCCGCCGCGCCATCGACGAAGCGCTCGGCGCTCCATACCAGCAGGATCAATCCTGCGACTACCGCCACCGCGGGTAGGATCATCGTCTCGTTCCCGTTACATTCATATGTGCATGTTGAAAAATGACAGTGCCCGGGTGACGTGTCACACTTTCCATCAGACCACGGTCCGGCGCAGTGTACGCTTGAGCCGGGTGATGAGTGAAGCCTCGCACCAGGAGACACCCTACCCCCTTGGCCACGCCCTCTGTTCCTCTTCGCCAACGCCTGACCACCCCGCCGTTGCTGCAGGGTGAGGCAGCGCGCGTCGAGCGCACGCCGCCGGAGAGCCGCGCGCGGCGCCGCCTGCGTGCTTGTCAGGAGTGCGACTGGTTGGTCGCCCTGCCACCGCTGCGCCCCGGCGAGAAGGCCGACTGCCCACGCTGCCGTCACACCCTGGTGACCCGCCATTTTCGCCCCGTCCAGCGCAGTCTGGCCCTGGCGCTGGCGGCCCTGGTGGCGCTGGGCCTGGCCCTGGCCTTTCCCTTCCTCAGCTTTAGCGTGGGTGGCATCGGTAATCGCATCGAACTGACCCAGACCGCCACGACGATGATCGGCTTCCACCAGCCGGTAGTGGGCGGTGCCGTGATCCTGACCATCGTGGTACTGCCTGCGATCTATCTGGCCGGGGTGATCTGGCTGCAGCTGGGGCTGCTACGCGACACCCCGCTACCGGCCAGCCGAACGATCGCGCGCTCCCTGGCACATCTCACCCCCTGGATGATGGCCGATGTCTTTATCATTGGCGCCCTGGTGAGCCTGATCAAGATAGCCGGCATGGCCGACATCGACCTCGGCGTGTCGTTCTGGTCATTCTGTGCCTTCGCCCTGCTGTTGCTGCTGACCACCCAGTCGCTGGATGCCGACTGGATGTGGTTCTCGTTGGCCGGTGAACCGCGTGCGCCGAAGGGGGCTCGCACCGGCGAGACCGCGGCCCCTCAGGGCCTCGCCGGCTGTCATACCTGCGGGCTGGTCGGCCGGCTCGATGCCGACGGCCATGGCCGGTGTGAGCGCTGCGGCGAAACACTGCATGCCCGTCGCTCGTACAGCCTGCAGCGCACCTGGGCGCTGTTGACAGGCGCGTCGATCATGTATATCCCGGCCAATGTCTATCCGATCATGACCACCACCAGCCTGGGACATAGCTCACCCTCGACCATTGTCGGCGGAGTCGTCGAACTGATCGGCATGGGCTCCTGGCCGGTCGCCGCCGTCATCTTCATCGCCAGTATTATCGTGCCGGTCGGCAAGCTGGTGGCCCTGGCCTGGCTATGCCTGATGGTCAGGCGCAGCAGCGAGCTCAATGCGGTGACCCGCACACGGCTCTATCGTGTCACCGAATTCATCGGCCGTTGGTCGATGATCGATGTCTTCGTGGTGGCCATCCTGGTGGCGCTGATTCGCGCCGGTACGCTGATGTCCATCGAGCCCGGGCCCGCCGCCCTCGCCTTCGGCGCCGTGGTCGTGATCACCATGTTGGCCGCCATGACCTTCGATCCCCGACTGATCTGGGACACGCCGATGCCCGCTGAGACAACCACATCTCGACCGCCCCTCCATGGACGACATCCTGAAGGAAGCTCTGGATGAGTGAAGAGAATCCGC
Organism: Halomonas marinisediminis; assembly: GCF_004347715.1. NCBI lineage: Bacteria > Pseudomonadati > Pseudomonadota > Gammaproteobacteria > Oceanospirillales > Halomonadaceae > Halomonas > Halomonas marinisediminis. Next base: position 285,476 of record NZ_SLTR01000001.1, read on the forward strand.
GTCATGACGACGCCTCCCCCCCACAGCACCATGCTCGGGCTACGCCTCAGGCACGCGTCTCGCCGATCTGGATCGTGCCGATCGTGGCCCTGTTGATCGGTGCCTGGCTGGTCTACGACAACTACCGTAGCCGTGGCCCACAGATCACCCTGACCATCAGCAATGCCGAGGGCATCGAGGCAGGCAGCACCCTGATCAAGACGCGCAATGTGGAAGTCGGCCGGGTCGAGCAGGTACACCTCTCCGAGGATCTCTCCACCGCCGTGATTACCGCTCGTATGGGTCCGGACAACGAGGCGATGCTGGTCGAGGACAGCCAGTTTTGGGTGGTCAAGCCGCGAGTGGGGCGCGAAGGCATCAGCGGCCTGAACACCGTGCTGTCCGGCGCCTATATTCAGCTGCAACCGGGCGAGAGCGAGATCGAGGCGCGCGAGTTCGAGGTGAGCGACCAGCCCCCCGTGGCGCCCGCCGGGGCCGCCGGTCTGCGCATCAACCTGATCAGTCAGCTGGGCAACTCGCTGCGTGTGGGCGACCCGGTCACCTACCAGGGCTACACCGTGGGCCGCGTGGAAGAGGCCGATTTCGACGCCACCACCCGGCGCATGCAGCATCGGGTCTTTATCGAGGCCCCCTACGCCAGCCTGGTGACCGATAGCACACGCTTCTGGTCGGCCAGCGGCATCGATCTGCGACTGGACTCCGAAGGCTTTCGGGTCAATGTCGAATCCTTCGAGGCCCTGCTCGGTGGTGGCGTCACCTTCGGCGTTCCCGAGGACCTGCCACTGGGTAGCAAGGTGGCCGCCGATACGACCTTCACCCTCTACCCCGACGAGGACACCGCACGCCAGGGAACCTTCAATCGCTATCTGGAGTACGTGTTGCTGGTCGACGATTCGGTTCGCGGACTGACCAAAGGTGCGCCAGTCGAGTTTCGCGGCGTGCGTCTAGGCACCGTGGCCGCCGTGCCCTGGAACTTTACCGCCGAGCAGCCGGGCGGTCGCAACGGCTTCGCCATACCGGTGCTGATCCGCATCGAGCCCCAGCGTCTGGGTATCGAGAATCAGAAGATCGACCTCGAGCAGTGGCGAGACCGATACGAGCGCTTCTTCGAACTGGGTCTGCGCGCCACCCTCAAGAGCGGCAACCTGCTGACCGGAGCACTGTTCGTGGACCTCAACTTTCACAGCGAGCTGGAGGAGAAGTATGCGCCGCTCACCTTCGCCGAGCAGCGCGTCTTCCCCACCACATCCGGGGGGTTCGCGCTCATCGAGTCACAGATCACCAGCCTGCTGGCCAAGCTCAACGACCTGGAGGTGGAGCCCCTGCTCGAGGGCCTCGACCGCAACCTCGCTGCGTCCGAGGCAATGCTCGAGGAAGTACGCACGCTCTCCGCCTCCCTGAGGGAGCTGGTGGAAGCCCCCGGGACCCGCGAAGTCCCTGTCAACCTCAATGCCACCCTGGAGGGACTGCGCACCACCCTGGAGGGACTCTCGCCCGAGTCGTCAGCCTACCAGGAGCTGGTGGGCGCCACCCAGCGCCTGGAGCGGCTGCTGCGTGACCTCCAGCCGGTGGCCAGAACGCTGTCCGACAACCCACGTGCCCTGCTGTTCGACAGCCTGGATGCCGAGGACCCCGTGCCGCGCGCACCACGAGAGTGACTACCTACCGCCTGGAGAGCTTGTATGGAGAGCTTGTCATGATGGCAAGAAGATGGATTGGTGCCGCCCTGGCCACCCTGCTGCTGGCTGGCACGCTGGGGGGGTGCGCCAGCAGCAAGCCCGCGCCCGAGCGCTACACCTTGCCAGCAGCCACCATGCCCGAAGCCACCATGCCAGAGGCCACTCGGCAGGGTGCGGCGGGAGCCGAAACGCGCTATCAGCTGCAGGTTGCCACGCCACGACTCGCCGACTACCTGGATGTCGAGGGCATCGTCATGCAGATCGACGATATCACCCTGGTGGAAGCCCGCGGCCATCAATGGGCCGAAGCCCTCGGCAAGCAGCTGCAACGCGGCCTGCGTGACCGCCTGGCGCAGCGGCTTCCCGATACCCGGGTCCTTCTCGACGGCACGGCCCCCCGCGAGGCAAATGCCCTGCGCCTGGCGCTGGAGATCGACCGTTTCCAGGGGCGTCACGATGGCCGGGCCGTCATCGGCGGCCGCTGGCGCCTGCATGCCGCCGACGGGAGCCTGCTGGCGATGCAGCCCCTGGAGCTCGAAAACGTCCTCGAGGCCGATGGCTATCCTGCACTGGTCCGCGCCCTGGGCCGAGGGTGGGACAGCGCGGCCGACGAGCTCGCCGAGGCCGTTCGCGGCACACGCCGGCAAGAGTAGCTGCGCCCAAGCCCGGAATCTGGCATAATGCGCGTCGCGGCACATCAGCGAGTCCCTCCTGCCGCGCCCTGACCCCGAATCTTTCACACCCCGGCCCGGGACTGGCTGCGCACGATCGCGCGGCACGGCCGAGGTGTTCTGCGGAGACCGCATGACCTTTTCCGAACTCGGCCTGCGTGCCGAACTGCTGAGCGCCGTAGAGGCACAAGGCTACACCATCCCGACTCCCATCCAGCAGCAGGCGATCCCCGCCGTGCTCAAGGGCGGGGACCTGCTGGCCAGCGCCCAGACAGGCACCGGCAAGACCGCCGGCTTTACCCTGCCGATGCTGCAACGCCTGGCCGACGGCCCACGCCCCGGCAAGCGTCAGGTGCGTGCCCTGGTGCTGACACCGACCCGTGAGCTGGCCGCCCAGGTAGGCGAGAGCGTGGCCAACTATGGTCGCCTGCTGACCCTGAAGAGCCACGTGATCTTCGGCGGCGTCGGCCAGCAGCCCCAGGTCGATGCCATCCGCCCTGGCCTCGATGTGCTCGTCGCCACTCCCGGGCGTCTACTCGACCTGCAGCAGCAGAAACACGTCGATCTGTCGAAGGTAGAGATCCTGGTGCTCGACGAAGCCGACCGCATGCTCGACATGGGCTTCATCCACGATATCAAGAAGATCCTGCGGGTCCTGCCCGAGAAGCGCCAGAACCTGCTGTTCTCGGCGACCTTCTCCAACGAGATCCAGGCACTGGCCAACAAGCTGCTCGACGATCCCAAGATGATCGAGGTCGCTCGCCGCAACACCACCGCCGAGCTCGTCGATCAGGCGATCTACCGTGTCGACCGCGAGAAGAAGCGCGAGCTGCTGGCCCACCTGATTACCGAGCACGACTGGCACCAGGTACTGGTCTTCACCCGCACCAAGCACGGTGCCAACCGTCTGGCCGAACAGCTCTCCAAGCAGGAGATCCCGGCCATGGCGATTCATGGCAACAAGAGCCAGTCGGCGCGCACCAAGGCGCTGGCCGCCTTCAAGACCGGTGACCTGCAGGTGCTGGTGGCCACCGACATCGCGGCCCGTGGCCTCGATATCGAGGAGCTGCCCCACGTGGTCAACTTCGAGCTGCCCAATGTCGCCGAGGACTATGTCCACCGTATCGGCCGCACCGGCCGCGCCGGAAGCGAGGGCCAGGCGGTGTCACTGGTCTGCGTCGACGAGCATGGGTTGCTCAAGGGCATCGAGCGGTTGATCAAGCGCGACCTCGAGAAGCGCATCGAGCCCGGCTTCGAGCCCGACCCCAATGCCAAGCCGGAGCCCATCGAAAACGGCCGCAACCGTCGTGGCGGTGGTGGACGCGGAGGCAACCCCCAGAAGCGCGGTGGTGGTGGCCAACCACGTGGACAAGGCCAGCGGCGCGACGATGATCAGACAACCGCCACGCGTCGACGCCGGCGCGGGGGCAGAAACAGTAGTGGTGGCGGTCGCCAGCAGGCCTGACCCGGCGGTAGCGGATAGCATCACAATATGTGAATATACCCCCCACTCCCCCAACAATGTCACTCAACCATGCTCAAACAACTGTTTGGCAAGCAACCTATTGATATCTGGGTTATCAAGCAGGTCGACCACGACCTGCTGCATCTCTGTGGCCGTGCGACCCTGCCCGCCAAGCCGAATCGCAAGGCGGTAATGACAGCGCTGAGCGACTCTCGCTATACGGGGCCCGTGCGCATGGCCACGGGCGGTCGAGCCGTGCTGAACGCCCGACTCTTTGAGGCGCTGGTGCCGCTGGATGAGCTGCAGCTGCTCCCCGATAACCGGGCCCGCTGGCAGGGCCGCGACTGGCAGATCGCCCAGGTTCCCCAGCGCTGCTGGCTCTTCGAGGGTCGCCTGGTGGCCCAGCCCGACCCGCTGAACGGAGGCGGCGCACTGGTCAGTGCGGAGGATGTCACCGATATCCTGCGCCAGGTGAAACAAGAGATGCCCCACCATCTTGGCAGGGTGGTCTTTCGGCCCGAGAACCAAAGCGAGGAGCATCCTCTCCTGGCACCCCGCAGAGAAGAGCAGCGCCTGAGACTGCGCCCCAAGCAGGCCAGGGAGTGGCGACATGACCGCGACTAAGCGGGAGTCCCGCGTCAGCCTGGGACTGTTTATCACTCTGATGGTGCTGGTGGGCCTCAACCTGCGCCCCGCCCTCTCCTCCCTGGCCCCGGTGCTGACTCGTGTCCAACAGGATACGGGGTTGTCGGCATTGGCCATCGGTACCCTCACCACGCTACCCGTTCTCTGCCTGGGGCTGTTTGCTCCCTTGGCCCCCTGGCTGGCCAAGCGCCTGGGACCCGAGCGGGCCCTGGCCGCCGGGTTGATACTGCTGGCCGTGGGGCTGGCGCTGCGTGGCATTCCCGTGATCACCGCGCTTTTTATCGGCACCCTGATGGCGGGCGCCGCCATCGGCGTGGCTGGCACCCTGCTGCCGGCGCTGGTCAAGCGCGAGCTACCCGCGGGGGCCGACCTGATGACGGGCGTCTATACCATGGCACTGTGTCTGGGCGGGGCCCTGGGGGCAGGCTTGAGCATCCCTCTGGCCGACTGGTTGGGCGCGTGGCATCTGGGGCTTGCCAGCTGGTCGGCGCTGGCGCTCATCGCCCTGGTGGCCTGGCAGACCCTGGCTCCCCGCCGCGATGAAGCGGCGCTGCCCGGCGGTGGCGGTTCGATGCGCGCGGTGCTGACCCAACCCCTGGCCTGGCAGGTGATGTTGATGATGGGACTACAGTCATCACTTGCCTATATCGTCTTTGGCTGGCTTCCCACCCTGCTGGTAGCACGTGGCTACGGTGAAGCCGAGGCCGGCTGGATGATGGGCGCCTCGGTGATGGTGCAATTGCCCGCCGCCCTGGCCGCCCCCTGGCTGGCACGCCTGGGCCGGGATCAGCGCCCCGCCCTGCTGCTGGTGCTGGCACTGGTCGCCTCGGGGTTCTGGCTGCTGCTGCAGGGCGCTCCCTCACTGCGCTGGATCGGCGTGATCCTGCTCGGCCTGGGCCAGGGCGGCAGCTTCAGTCTCGCCCTGACACTGATCGTGCTGCGCACCGGCAACTCGCGCCTGGCCGGCAAGCTCTCCGGCCTGGCCCAGGGCGGTGGCTACACGCTGGCCGCCATGGGACCGCTGGGGGTGGGCGTGATGCTTCAGCTCGACCTGGGGCTCGGCATCATCACCGGCGTGCTGCTGGCGATCTGTGCGTTAGCCGCCACCTTTGCCCTCTTTGCCGGCCGCAACCGCCGCCTGGAGATCGACAATGATGGCCAGGTGGTCACTCGATAGCGACCAGGCGCTCTGATCATGCCCCTGTGCCGCCATGATATCGGCCACACGCCACTTAGATGATTTCGGGCATAGGCCACTTAGATGATAACGGCCATACGCCACTTAGGAGCCGCCCATGTGCATGCCTGACTCCCGACGGCCTCGCCCCTTGCTGGTGATCTACACCGGCGGTACCCTGGGGATGCAGGAGACGCCCAGAGGACTGGCCCCGGGCGGCAATATCGAAGCCCGCCTGGCACGCGCCCTGAAGTGCCTGCCGGGGGGCACCGTCGCCGAACTGCCCGCCTACGAGCTGCTCTCCCTATCGAACCCCATCGACTCCAGCGCGGCCACCCCCGCCGACTGGTCGCGACTGGCCGCGGTCATCGCCGCGCGCTACCGTGACCACGCCGGCATCGTGGTGCTTCACGGCACCGATACCCTGGCCTGGAGCGCCGCGAGTCTCGCCTACCAGCTGCAGGGCATCGACCGCCCCGTGGTGTTCACCGGCGCCATGCAGCCCCTGGAGGCGCCGAACAGCGACGCCGCCGGAAACGTCGCCCTGGCACTGCGCTTCGCCGCCAACCCGGCACTCCAGGAGGTCGCCATCGCTTTCGGGGGAAGGCTGCTGCGCGGTGTACGTGCCCGCAAGTCGCATACCTGCGATGCCATCGCCTTCGAAAGCCCCAACGCTCCACTGCTCGGCGAGCAGATCGCAGACACCGCCAGGCATTATCCCGAACATGGCCTTGCCCGAGAGGAGGAGATCGCGCCGCGCTTTGAGCTACCCGACTATGCGCCGCTTGGCGACGGCGGCGTGGCGCGTATCGCGTTGTGGCCCGGCATCAGCCCCCGGCAGCTGGCGGCCTGGCTCAACGACCCACGCCTCAAGGGGGCCCTGTTAGAGGTGTGGGGAGCCGGCAACCTGCCCGACGATTCTGCCCTGCTGGAACAGCTGACCCGAGCCAGCGCTGACGGCAAGCTGATCGCCGCCATCAGCCAGTGCCCCCATGGCACCGTCCGTCCGGGGGACTATGCCGCCGGCCAGGGGCTCACCGATGCCGGGGTGCTGGCGGGTGGCGCCATGACTCCGGAGGCGGCCCTGACCAAGCTGGTTCACCTGCTCGCCCAGCCGCTGGAGGATACCGAGCGGCGACGTCGCTTCCTTGCGCCACTGGTGGGGGAGCGTTAGCGCCACCGACTCAGGAGCGTTGACGCGCTTCAGGCAGAGGCCGCGACAAATGGCTATGGTGGGGGTGCATGCTTCGCGGTCACCATCGGCTGACCGCCCCACCGACCCAGCCGGGGACGCCACCATGGAACATCCCGACCACCCTTTCAGCGAACTCTTCGAACAGCTCGGGCTCGCTTCGGATCCCGATTCGATCAAGCGCTTTATCGACCGCCACGCCCCTATCCCCGAGGAGACGGCCCTGCCCGATGCCGCCTGCTGGAACGAAGGACAGGCGGAATTCCTGCGCGAAGCGATCGAGGAGGATGCCGACTGGGCCGAGGTGGTCGATCACCTCAACGCCTCACTACGCAAGGAGTGACATCCCACCCGGGTGATCGCCATATACGCCGCGAGCCCACCCCTGGAAAGGGGTGGGCTCGCATCGTCTCTCACCGGTATGACGCTGACAGACTCTTACCGCAGCAATCTCCCGTCAGCCGAGATCGCGCATCAGCAGCGCAAACTCGATTCGCTCCGGGGCGATCGCCTCGCCAGGCACCGGGATCCGCACCACATGACCCGAACCGGGGGCTGCGCCGACGGATTCACCGCGTCTGTTCTCGATATGCTCGAGGACGAAACGACGATTGCCACCCGGCAACATCAGCTCCATGCCATCCCCCACCTCGAAGCGGTTCTTGACGTCGATCTCGAGAACGCCGCGGTCGGGGTCGTAGCCGATCACCTCGCCGACAAACTGCTGGTGCACCCCCACGGAGTTGCCACGCTCATAGTTCTGATATTCGTCGTGGACATGGCGGCGATAGAAGCCCTCCGTGTAGCCGCGGTTGGCGAGGTTGTCGAGTTCATCCATCAGACGCATGTCGAAGGGACGGCCAGCCACGGCGTCGTCGATGGCCCGACGATAGACCTGGGCGGTGCGCGCCACATAGTAATGGGACTTGGTGCGCCCCTCGATCTTCAACGAGGAGACACCCATCTCGGTGAGCCGCGGCACGTGCTGCACGGCGCGCAGATCCTTGGAGTTCATGATGTAGGTGCCGTGCTCATCCTCGAAGATCGGCATCAGCTCACCGGGGCGTGTGGAATCCTCGATCAGTGCCGAGAGCTCATCCTGGCCCTCTACCCCACCGGCCGTGGCCGTGCTGTGGCGCGTGCTGCCACCGCCCGATGCGATCAACCCGCCCTGGCCGCCGCCCTGGCCCGGTGTCCAGACACCGCTGGCGGCATGAGCCGCGGCCGAGTTGGCCGGCACCAGGTCGCCGGTCTCGTCGTGGGCCGCCGCCACGGTGTTGTACTGCCAACGGCAGGCGTTGGTGCAGGTACCCTGGTTGGGGTCGCGGTGATTGAAATAGCCCGAGAGCAGGCAGCGTCCGGAGTAGGCGATGCACAAGGCACCGTGCACGAAGGTCTCGATCTCCAGATCGGGGCACTCGGCACGGATCTCGGCGATCTCCTCGAGCGACAGCTCGCGAGAGAGAATGATTCGGCTGACCCCCTGCTGCTGCCAGAAGCGCGCCGCCGCCCAGTTGACCACATTGGATTGCACCGAGAGGTGAATCTCCTGATCGGGCCAGCGCTCGCGAATCATCATGATCAGCCCAGGGTCGGACATGATCAGCGCATCCGGTCCGGCCTCGATCACCGGCTCCATATCGCGCAGATAGGTCTTCAACTTGCTGTTATGCGGCGCAATATTCGAGGCCACGTAGAACTGCTTGCCCCGCTCATGCGCATAGGCGATGCCCTTGTGCAGGTTATCGAGCTTGAAATCGTTGTTGCGCACGCGCAGCGAATAGCGCGGCTGGCCGGCATAGACCGCATCCGCGCCATAGGCGAAGGCGTAACGCATGTTCTTGAAGGTGCCCGCGGGGGACAGCAGTTCAGGGGCTTGCATGGGGATCACCGTTGTCAGGACGATGGCATCCTCGACGGCGTCTGGCCGCAGGGATGCAAGGGGATGAAAGGCGCGAAAGTGTAGCAACTCACGCCGATTCTGGCCAGAATCCCCCGCCTTGCGTAGACTAGGCGGCCTTCCGGACCGGACCCCGGCCAAGGTCCCGACGCGCCCGATAGATGGTGCGACGGGACGGACAAATTCTCCGACTCATCAGGTATCCCCATGACCCAACCCGACTCCCCGGCCACCGTGGTGATCTACTCCGGTGGCATGGACTCCTATACCGTGCTGCACCGTGCCCTACGCGAGGGCCGCCGGGTACACGCCCTCTCCTTCGACTACGGCCAGCGCCATGCCCGCGAGCTCGAGGTCGCACGCCGAGTCTGCCAGCGGCTCGGCATGCCCCATCAGGTGGTCGACATCACTGCCATCCATGGCCTGATCGACGCCTCGGCACTGACCGATGCCAGTCGTACGCTACCGGAGGCCGACTACGAAGAGACCAGCCTTCAGGACACCGTGGTACCTAACCGCAACATGATCCTGCTCTCGCTGGCCATCGCCAAGGCGGTGAACATCGGCGCCGACCGGGTCGATTACGGTGCCCATGGTGGCGACCACGTGCTCTACCCGGACTGCCGACCCGAGTTCGTCGCGGCCATGCAGGCCGTGGCCGGCCTCGCCCACTTCACCCCGATCGCCGTTCATGCGCCCTACCTGCACCACGACAAGACCGCCATCCTCGCCGATGGCCTGGCCATGGGGCTCGACTACGCCGAGACCTGGACCTGCTACCGGGGCGAAACCCTGGCCTGCGGGCGTTGCGGCAGCTGCCGGGAGCGCCTGGCGGCCTTCGCCGCCAACGGGGTGCGCGATCCGCTGAGCTACTCCCAACGGCCCCGACTACCCGCCGAGGGTCGACACCCTGACTGAGGCGCGTCAGAGCCTTTAGCAACACGCTAACCGCCCCATCGCGAGGAGAACATCATGCCATATGCACAGGAGACGCCGGGGTGTCGCCCCGGCTGCGGGGCGTGCTGTATCGCCCCGTCGATCACCTCGCCCATACCTGGCATGCCGGAGGGCAAGCCCGCCGGCACACGCTGCACACAGCTCGACGAACACAATCTTTGCCGGCTGTTCGATGATCCCTCTCGGCCGGCCGTCTGCCGGCTATTCGACTATGACGCCGAACTATGCGGCAATCATCGCCACCAGGCGCTGGAACGTATCACGGCGCTGGAGCTTTCCACCCGAGAGGCGTGATGCCTTCAGGCATTCGACTCGAAGTGCTGCAGGGTTTCCAGAAGCTCTCTGACACGCTGTGAGGAGAAGTCATACTCCGCCATCAGTGCCTCGAGCCGCTTTTCAAACCCTTCGGGAACAGTTGTCACCCGAGCCATATCCTCTGCTTCGGAAGGCTCCAGCGCCAGTTCGGCTGCGGACTCAGCTGCCGGAGTGGCATCCAGCGCGCGCAGGGCCTCGGCAAAGGCATCGTCGAGCTCCCGGAACTGGCGCAGTTTATCGCGCTCACCCATGGCTTTGCGTGGTGTCTGTTGTTTCATTGGTGGTCATCTTTAAGCGGGCAAAATGAGGTGTGAATGGCACACCGCCCGATTGGAGAAGCGTCGATTATACTCGTATTCAGCGCGATCGCTAACGCCATCCTGCTCGACACGTCAGGGCCATCCCCAAGGAATGACGCCAGCCTAGCGGCTCGCCCTTCCGCTCAAGAGCAGACTTCGGCCTGACGGCGGGATACACGAACGGCGCCCACTGGCGCCGTTCGCAAGAGCCGTTCTCTTCCGTTCACGCCAGAGAACTAGTCTTCAACACGCACCAGCCAGGACTCGACGGTGTCGGGACCAAACTCATCCTTCCACGCCTTGAGCGTCTTCTGGTTACCACCGCGAGTCTCGACGACCTCTCCAGTGTTGGGGTTCTTGTAGATCTTCAGTTTACGCTTGCGACGCGTGCCGGTGGAAGCGGTTGAAGGCGTCTTGGGCCCGGAGGTTGCCGGCTTGGGGTCGAGCAGTGCAATGACTTCGGCTGCACTCTTGCCATACTCCTTCATCAGCGACTCGAGTTTTTCCTTGAACTCGAGCTCACTCTGTAGGCGCTTATCATTCTGCAGCTTATCAAGATTGGCCTGGAGCTCCTTCAACTGCTGCTCCATCTGCATATATTCGTTAAGAAGAGACATGGGAAGTTTCCTTGGAAATTACGACGGGATGCAAGGGATGTATATTATGCGCGTCAAACTCAATACTTGGCAATAGTCTAGTTGAATTGATTAGCCAGTGAAAGTTGTCGCAATTAAACACTTCCATCCACACTCAAACTCAGCAGTAGAGACAAACAAACAACTCGCCAGGATGATGAACTCTCCTGGACGAATAACTTTACGAGTTCATGACACCACTATTCAGCAGAGACTCCGGAAGGCTGGAGTTCATCCACCATCTCGAGCATCGAGAGATAAATATCTCGTCGATGTCGGGACCCTACACGTAGAAAAAAACCGCCGCCCCGGAGGGCGGCGGTCCTGGCGGATTGGAAAGCGCTATCCGATCAGTCCTGACCCATCTGCTGCTTGATCAGGTCACCGATGGTGGTCGGGCCACCACTCTCGGGAGTCTCTTCACGCAGCTTCTTCAGGTTCTGACGAGTGTCGTCCTGATCCTTGGCCTTGATGGAGAGGTTGATCTGACGGTTCTTGCGATCCACCCCGATGATACGAGCCTCGACGCTATCACCCTCGTTGAGGACGTTGCGAGCATCCTCGACGCGGTCGGCGCTGATTTCGGAGGCCTTGAGCACGGCGATGACATCGGTGGCCAGCTCGACCTGAGCTTCCTTGGCATCGACTTCGATCACACGACCGGTAACCACGGCACCCTTGTCATTGACGGCCAGGAACTCGGCGACCGGATCGGTATCCAGCTGCTTGATGCCCAGAGAGATGCGCTCGCGCTCCGGATCGATGGAGAGGATCACGGCCTCTGCCTCGTCGCCCTTCTTGAACTGGCGAACCGCTTCTTCGCCGGTATCGGTCCAGGAGATGTCGGAGAGATGCACCAGGCCATCGATGCCGCCTTCCAGACCGATGAAGATACCGAAGTCGGTGATCGACTTGATGGTACCGGCAACGCGATCGCCCTTGTTGTACGTGGCGCTGAAGGTCTCCCACGGGTTGGCGGTGCACTGCTTGATACCCAGGGAGATACGACGACGCTCCTCGTCGATGTCCAGGACCATGACGTCCACGTCGTCGCCGACCTGCACCACCTTGGACGGATGGATGTTCTTGTTGGTCCAGTCCATCTCGGAGACGTGAACCAGACCCTCGACACCCTCTTCCAGCTCGGCGAAGCAGCCGTAGTCGGTGAGGTTGGTGACGGTGGCGTGAACCTTGGTGCCTTCCGGGTAACGATCCTTGATGTTGACCCACGGATCCTCGCCCAGCTGCTTCAGACCCAGAGACACACGGTTGCGCTCGCGGTCGAACTTGAGGACCTTGACGCTGATCTCGTCGCCCACGGCCACGATCTCGCTGGGATGCTTGATACGCTTCCAGGCCATGTCGGTGATGTGCAGCAGGCCGTCGACGCCACCCAGATCGACGAAGGCGCCGTAATCGGTGAGGTTCTTGACGATACCCAGGATCTGCTGGCCTTCCTGCAGCGTGGCAAGCAGGGCCTCACGCTCGGCGCTGTTCTCGGCCTCGAGGACGGCACGACGGGAAACGACAACGTTGTTGCGCTTCGGGTCAAGCTTGATGACCTTGAAGTCGAGTTCCTTGTTCTCGAGGTGCGTGGTGTCGCGCACCGGACGCACGTCGACCAGAGAGCCCGGCAGGAAGGCACGGATGGAGTCGACATCGACGGTGAAGCCACCCTTGACCTTACCGTTGATCACGCCCTTGACGATCTCGTCCTTCTCGAAGGCAGCTTCCAGCACCTTCCACGCTTCGGCACGCTTGGCCTTCTCGCGGGACAGACGGGTCTCGCCGAAACCGTCTTCAACGGCTTCCAGGGCGACGTGGACCTCGTCACCGACGGCGATGGCCAGTTCACCGCTCTCGTCACGGAACTGGGCCGAGGGGATCTGACCTTCGGACTTCAGGCCCGCATTGACGGTAACCCAGTCACCCTCGATGTCGACAACGGTAGCCACGACGATGGCGCCCGGCTCCATGTTGATGTCCTGGAGAGACTGTTCAAAAAGTTCAGCAAAGCTTTCGCTCATGATGTTCCTACGTGATCAACGTTAAAGTGCGACGGAGTCGCTTCCTCCGCACCACCAGCGAGTGCGGGCCTTATTCACCAAACCCCCGGAGATGTTGGCGCTGGTTCGACCTGGCTCGGCTCTCGGCAAACGGTGCCGAGCCACGTCATCACATGCTGCCGGAGGCGCCGCAAGGGAGTTTCAGGCTTCGGGGAGCAGACCACGCTGGGTCAGCAGCTCCGTCAGCCGATCCACCACTTCCGGTATCGTCAGGCGCGTGGTATCAAGCGTGATGGCATCTTCTGCCGGCTTGAGTGGCGCCACGCTGCGCTGCATGTCGCGGGCGTCGCGCGCCTGAATCTCCTTCAAAAGACTCGATAGACTAGCATCCACACCGGCCTCCCGCAACTGAGCCTGGCGACGATGAGCTCGCTCCTCGGCACTCGCGGTGAGAAATATCTTCAGCGGCGCATCGGCGAATACCACGGTGCCCATATCACGGCCATCGGCCACCAGCCCCGGGAACTGGCGGAAGTCGCGCTGGCGGCTCAGCAATGCCTCGCGGACCCCCGGCAGCGCCGCCACACGGGAGGCCGCATCACCCACCTGCTCGGTACGGATGGTGGTGGTGGCATCGCTGCCCTCGAGCATCACCCGGGTGGTGCCGCCCTCGGCGACAAACACCACCTCGAGATGGCGCGCCACCTCGGCGAGACTCGCCTCATCATCCAGAGACACGTCATGTTTGCCGGCAGCCAGTGCCGTGAGTCGATAGAGCGCGCCGCTGTCGAGCAGATGCCAGCCCAGGCGCTCAGCCACCAGACGGCTGATGGTGCCCTTGCCGGCACCACCGGGGCCATCGATCGTCAACACTGGCGCCTGGAGACTGGCTTGGGAATCACTCATGCCCCCTCCTCGCCACTCTCTTCCGTGAGTGTCAGTCCCACCTTGCGCGCCAGGTCGACGAACCCGGGGAAGGAGGTCGCCACGTTGGCACAGTCATCGATGATGATCTCCTCGCTCGCCCGCAGCGCGGCGATGGCGAACGACATGGCGATGCGATGGTCCTCGAGGCTGTCGATACGGCCGCCACCATAGTTGGAACCCTCGGCACTGCCTCCACCAACGATATCGATGCCATCGGGGTAGAGAGTGTGCTCGACGCCGATGGCGGCCAGCCCGTCAGCCATCGCCTGCAGCCGGTCGGACTCCTTGACACGCAACTCTTCCGCGCCGCGTAGACGCGTGATTCCCCGGGCATTGGCAGCGGCAATAAACAGCGCCGGAAACTCGTCGATGGCCAGCGGCACCTGCTCCAGTGGGATGTCGATGCCCTTAAGCGGCGCATGGCGGATATGCAGATCGGCTACCGGTTCTCCCCCTACCTCGCGCTCGTTCTCCAGACGCAGATCTGCCCCCATCAACTTGAGGATATTGATCACACCGATACGAGTCGGGTTGATGCCCACATGCTCAAGCACCAGGTCCGAGCCCGGGGTTATCGCCGCGGCTACCAGGAAGAAGGTCGCCGAGGAGATATCGCTGGGCACATCGATGGGCGCCGCGGTGAGACGGCCACCACCGGAGAGCCAGCAGGTATCCCCATCACGGTGTACCGGATAGCCGAACCCGGCCAGCATGCGCTCGGTGTGATCACGGGTCGGGGCCGGCTCGCTGACCCGGGTCTCCCCCTCCGCATACAGGCCGGCAAGCAGCAGGCAGGATTTCACCTGGGCACTGGCCATCGGCATGTCGTAGCTGATGCCCTTGAGCGCACGACCACCATGGAGTTGAAGTGGCGGTCGCCCCCCCTCGGCGGTATCGATCTCGGCCCCCATCAGGCGCAGCGGGTCGGCCACCCGATTCATGGGGCGCTTGGTCAAGGAGGTGTCGCCGGTGAGCTCGGTATCGAAGGCCTGACCGGCCAGCAGCCCGGCGAACAGGCGCATGGCGGTACCGGCATTGCCGACATACAGGGGACCTGAGGGCTTTTTGAGGCCGTGCAGGCCGACCCCATGCACGGTGACTCGCCCCTGATATGGCCCCTCGATGGCCACCCCCATCTCGCGGAATGCCTGGAGGGTCGCCAGACTGTCCTCTCCCTCCAGAAACCCCTTGATCTCGGTGACTCCCTCGGCCAAGGCGCCGAGCATGATGGAGCGATGGGAGATCGACTTGTCACCGGGAACACGAATGCGCCCGACCACGGCACCACCGGGGCTCATCCGGTAGCGCAGATTACCTTGCTGTTGCATCTGATATTCCGCCTGATAGCTGGTCTTGTTGAGCAGGGATTCGAAGTAGTGCCGAGCATGGCTGGCGCGATCGAAGATCGTCAACATGGCGTCACCATCACCACGCTCCACGGCAACACGCAGGCGTGCCACGCCGGCCTCGAAATCATCGAGGGAGGCGAGCACGGCATCACGATTGGCGGTAAAGATGTCACGCCACATAACGGGGTCGCTGCCGGCAATACGCGTGAAGTCACGAAAACCACCGGCGGCATAGCGAAAGATCTCCAGGCGCTCATCCTGGCGCGCCAGCGTGTCCACCAGCGAGAAGGCCAGTAGATGCGGCAGGTGGCTGGTGCGAGCCAGCACCTGATCGTGGCGCTCCACCCCCATCTCCAGCACCTCGGCACCACAGGCGCTCCACATCGCCTGTACGCGGGCCAGCGCCGCGGGGTCGGTATCCGGTTCGGGCGTGAGGATCACCTTGTGGCCGATATAGAGCTCAGGGTCGGCCGCCGCCACACCGCTCTTTTCAGAGCCGGCGATGGGGTGGCCGAGCACCAGGTTGGCCGGCATCCGGCCGAAGACCTCCAGCGCACAGTCGCGGATGGCCGCCTTGGTACTGCCCACATCGGTGATCACCACATCGCCGGCGGCGTCACCCAGATAGCGGGCCAGCTCACCCATCACGCTGCGCATGGCCAGCACCGGCACGGCCAGCACGATCAGCGAAGCACCGTCGACCACCCTTTCGAGGCGAGTATCACCGCGATCAATCAACCCCATCTCGAGGCCGCGCCGGATCTCGTCCGGATCCGGATCACAGGCGACGATTTGCTCAGCCGGCCCGAAGCCGCCGAGATCGTCGCTGTCGCGACGACCGTAGCCACTGGCTCTCAGGGCGGCGGCCAGCGAGCCCCCGATCAGGCCAAGACCGACGATCAGGATGCAAGACTCCTCGTGCTTACGCGTCACCATCGATGCCATGCCCTAGAGCACGCCGACGGGGTAGGACCCCAGCACCTTGACCTCGGCGGCGCGCAAGCGCACCTCCTCCAGCACCGCGGCCACCCGGGGCTCCTCGTGATGCCCCTTGAAGTCGATAAAGAAGACATAGTTCCACACGCCGCTGCGCGAGGGACGGGTCTCCAGGCGTGTCATGTCGATCTGATGGCGATGGAAGGGCTCGAGCAGATCATGCAGCGCCCCGGGCTGGTTGCGCATGGCCACCACGATCGAGGTCTTGTCGTCACCGGACATGGGCACATCCTGATTGCCGATAATCAGGAAGCGCGTGGAGTTGTCCGGGCGGTCCTCGATCTTCTCGGCCAGGCGGGTCAGACCATAGAGCTTGGCCGACATGTCGCCGGCGATCGCCGCGCTGTGCCACTCGGTCTTGACCAGGCGTGCCGCCTCGGCATTGGAGGAGACCGGCACCCGCTCGGCCTGAGGGTAGTGGGCATCCAGCCACTTGCGGCACTGGGCGAAGGACTGCGGATGCGAGTAGATCCGCGACACCTTGTCCCGTCGGGTGGTCTCGCCCACCAGCAGGTGATGATGGATTCGCAGCACCACCTCGCCGCAGATACGCAGGCCGGAATCGATGAAGGAATCCAGGGTGTGATTGATCACGCCCTCGGTGGAGTTTTCCACCGGCACCACCCCGTAGTTGACCGCCCCGGCCTCCACCTCACGAAACACTTCGTCGATGGCGGCCATCGGCAGGCTGATGGCACTCTCGCCGAAGTGCTTGAGGGTCGCCTGCTGGGTAAAGGTACCCTCGGGGCCGAGATAGGCAACCTTGATGGGCTGCTCCAGCGCCAGACAGGCCGACATGATCTCGCGGAACAGCCGTGCGACCTCCTCGCTATCCAGCGGTCCCTTGTTGAGCGCCATGATACGACGCAGCACCTGGGCCTCGCGCTCGGGGCGATAGAACACCGCCCCGGCATCCTCGGCGGTCTTGACCTGGGCCACCTGCTGGGCGCACTGGGCGCGCTCGTTCATCAGCATCAGCAGCTGGCTGTCCAGATCATCGATGCGGCTGCGCAGCGCATCGAGATCGATGGGGGTGTCGCTCATGATATTCAGCCCTTTCTATTTTCGAAGTCGGCCATGAAATCGATCAGTGCATCCACGGCAGCTTCGGGAACGGCGTTGTAAAGGCTGGCCCGCATGCCGCCTACGCTGCGGTGGCCCTTGAGGTTGAGGAGCCCCGCCTGCTCGGCCTCGGCGAGGAACGGCTTGTCCAGTCGCTCATCAGCAAGCACGAACGGGACGTTCATGCGTGAACGGTTCGCCGGCGCGATGGGGTTGGAGTAGAGCTCGCTGCCATCGATGGCGGCATACAACTTGGCGGCCTTTCGCGCATTGATGGCCTCCATGGCCGGCAAGCCACCAATATCGTGCCTGAGCCACTCGAACACCAGCCCTGCCAGATACCAGCTGTAGGTCGCCGGCGTATTGACCATCGAGCCGCCCTCGGCGAGGGTCTTGTAGCCAAACAGCGTGGGCATGTCGGGGCGTGCGCGCTCGAGCAGATCGTCACGCACGATCACCACGACCAACCCGGCGGGGCCGATATTCTTCTGCGCTCCGGCGTAAATAACGCCGTATCGCGATACATCCAGCGGCCCGGAGAGGATCGACGAGGACATGTCGCAGACCAGTGGCACCTCGACCCCGTCCGGACGCACCCCCCGCGGGGTATAGTCGAAGGCGAGTCCGCCGATGGTCTCGTTGGCGGTGACATGCAGGTAGGACGCATCATGGGAGAGCTCGATCTCCCCCTGCTGCGGCACCCGGGTATTGCCGCTGGCCTCACTCGAAGCCGCCACCCGGGCATCACCGAACAGGTGGCGCGACTCGGCGATGGCCTTGCGGCTCCAGATGCCGGTATCCACGAAGTTGGCGGTGCCGCCGCTTCCCAGCAGATTGAAGGGCACCGCGGCAAACTGCTGCGTCGCCCCGCCCTGGGTAAAGAGCACCCGATAGTTGGCGGGGATCGCCAGCAGCTCGCGCAGATCGGCCTCGGCCTTTTCGGCGATGGCAACATACTCCGCCGAGCGGTGGCTCATCTCCATCACCGACAGGCCGTGACCACGGTAGTCGAGCATCTCGTCGCGGGCCCGCTCCAGCACCGCGGTAGGCAGCGCCGCCGGACCGGCGCAGAAGTTGAAATGACGTGTCATGCGTCCTGGTTCTCCATTGGGGTCAGCTCCCTCAATCTTCTTCGGGGTCTGACCCCGCACCCTCGTTGCCTGCCTCGGCGGAGGCGTCATCTGCGCCTTCAGCCTCTCCAGCGCCCTCAGGCTCTTCCGACTCCTCGGGCTCATCGACGCGCACCGTCTTGACCAGCTTCTCCTCGTTACCCAGTCGAATCAGCATCACGCCCTGGGTATTTCGCGAAGTGATCGAGACCTCATCAACACGGGTGCGCACCAGGGTGCCACGGTCGGTGATCAGCATCATCTCATCGGAGGAGTAGACCTGCATGGCCGCCACCAGCGAGCCATTGCGCTCGCTGGTCTGCATGGCGATGACGCCCTGACCGCCACGACCGCGTAGCGGGAACTCCTCGAGGCGACTGCGCTTGCCGTAGCCGTTCTCGGAGGCGGTCAGGATATAGATCTGGCCGCCATTACCGGCTTCCACGGACGCTCCCTCCTCGCCTTCAATCTCGGCGTCACTCTCCGCCCTTCTATCACAACTGGCCTCGGCATCGATCAGCTGGCTCTGGGGGATAATCAGGCTGATCACTTCGGCACTGTCGAGGAGGCGCATGCCGCGCACGCCGCGCGCGGTACGCCCCATGGCCCGCACATTTCCCTCCTCGAAACGAATCGCCTTGCCATTGGAGGAGAGCAGCATGACATGATCGGAACCCGAGGTGATGGCTGCACCGACCAGGCGGTCGCCCTCCTCGAGATCGATGGCAATCAGACCGACGCTGCGCGGCCGCGAGAACTGCTCGAGGCTGGTACGCTTCACCGTCCCCTTGGCGGTGGCGAAGAAGATATAGCTTTCGGGGTCATAGTCGCGCACCGGCAGGATGGCATTGATCGACTCGCCCTCATCCAGCGGCAGCATGTTGACCAGCGGCTTGCCGCGTGACCCACGGCTGGCCGCCGGCATCTCGTAGACCTTGAGCCAGTAGACCTTGCCGCGGTTGGAGAACAGCAGCACGGTGTCATGGGTCGAGGCCACCAGCAGATGCTCGATGACATCCTCATCCTTCATGGCGGTGGCGGACTTGCCGCGACCACCGCGTCGCTGGGCCTGGTAGTCCGAGAGCGGCTGGGTCTTGGCATAGCCGGAGCGAGACACGGTGACCACCATATCCTCCTCGGCGATCAGGTCCTCCATGGAGAGGTCGAGGTGGCTGGCCTGAATCTCGGTCTTGCGCGGATTGCCGAACTGGTCACGTACCGCGACGAGCTCCTCGCGGATCACCTCGAGAAGACGCTCGGCGGACGCCAGTATGGCCATCAATTCGGCGATCCTTTCGAGGATACCGAGATATTCGTCGAGCAACTTCTCGGTTTCGAGACCTGTCAGGCGGTGCAGACGCAGCTCGAGGATAGCCTGGGCCTGGGCCGGCGACAGGCGATACTCGCTGCCCGCCGTATTGAGCCCGAAGCCCTCTTCGAGATCCTCGGGCTTGCAGGAGGTGGCGCCGGCCCGCTCGAGCATTCCGGTGACCTGCCCGGGCGACCAGTCTCGTGCAAGCAGCTTCTCCTTTGCCTCGGCCGCATTGGGCGAAGCCTTGATCAGCTCGATGACCTCGTCGATGTTCGAGATGGCAACGGTGAGGCCCTCGAGAATGTGACCACGTTCGCGAGCCTTGCGAAGCTCGTACAGGGTGCGCCGTGTCACCACCTCGCGACGATGACGAATGAATGCCTCGAGAATCTCCTTTAGATTGAGGATCTTCGGTTGACCGTTTTCGATCGCCACCATATTGATGCCGAAAACGGTCTGCAGCTGGGTCTGGGCGAACAGGTTGTTGACCACCACCTCCCCGGACTCGCCACGCTTGACCTCGATCACCACCCGCAAACCGTCCTTGTCAGACTCGTCGCGCAGCTCGGCGATTCCCTCGATTCGCTTCTCCTTGACCAGCTCGGCGATCTTCTCGATCAGACGCGCCTTGTTCACCTGGTAGGGCAGCTCATCGATGATGATGTGATCCCGGCCACTCTTTTCATCATGCTCGATGGTATGGCAGGCACGCACGTAGATGCGCCCACGGCCGGTGCGATAGGCCTCGAGGATCCCGGCACGGCCGTTGATGATGCCACCCGTGGGGAAGTCAGGGCCGGGAATATGCTCCATCAGATCGTCGACGGAGAGGGTGTAATCATCGATCAATGCCAGGCAGGCGTTGATGATCTCCCCCATGTTGTGCGGCGGGATATTGGTGGCCATGCCCACGGCGATACCCGACGAGCCGTTGACCAGCAGGTTGGGCACCTTGGTGGGCAGCACCTCGGGGATACGCTCGGTGCCGTCGTAGTTGTCGACCCAGTCGACGGTCTCCTTCTCCAGATCGGCAAGTAGCTCGTGAGAGAGCCGCGCCATGCGAACCTCGGTGTAACGCATGGCGGCGGCACTGTCGCCGTCAATGGAGCCGAAGTTGCCCTGGCCGTCGACCAGCACATGGCGCATGGAAAATTCCTGGGCCATGCGCACGATGGTGTCGTAGACGGCACTATCACCGTGGGGGTGATACTTACCGATGACATCGCCCACCACGCGGGCGGACTTCTTGTAGGGTTTGTTCCAGTCATTGCCGAGCTCGTGCATGGCAAACAGCACGCGCCGATGCACGGGCTTGAGGCCGTCGCGCACATCCGGCAGCGCCCGGCCGATGATCACGCTCATCGCGTAATCGAGGTACGACTGCTTGAGTTCGTCCTCGATGTTGACTGGCAGAATCTCTCTGGCGAGCTCACCCATGGGTCGTCGAATCCTTTGCACTGCAGGAGGTTGGCCGCCCGCCGTGGCGTTGCCTGGGGCGCCATTTACAGCCGCACATCATATCACTCCGACGCGGGCAAAGGGAGCTGACTATTCAGGTTCCGCCCCGCCACCGCTACTCCAGTACGAGGGGAGCCAACAGCTCATGCAGCTCCCCCTCGATGGGAATGGCACGGTTGGCGGCCACGTCGAGCAACACGAAGGTGATGGTGGCACGACTGATCAGTGCATCATCGCCACGTCGATGAATCTCCTGGGCCATGCGCGCGCTACGAGTGCCAAGCTCGCAGACCCTGCTGCTGACCTTGAGATCGTCGCCGGCCACGGCTGCCGCGCAGTAGTCGATATTGACATTTACCGCCACGAAGGCCACATCACCGCGCCGCAGACGATGAAAAAGCTCGGGGCGATCATCGAAATAGGCCCAGCGCCCCTCTTCCAGGAACTCCAGATAGCGGGCATTGTTGACGTGACCATAGCCATCGAGATGGTAACCACGCACGCGCACTGAAACAGAGGAAATTCGACTATCCATGGGTCATCACTCCTTGGCCTGAAAGGACTCGATTCTAGGCATCCACCCCTCCCAAATTCAAACATTCGTTTTATGCCTGACTCATGATCGATGCTGGCACCCTCGCGCCCCTTCGGTGATAATGGCGACCCTTTTCTCCGGGAAAAATGCTGCATGTGGTTCAAGCACTTACACCTTTATCGGCTACACGACGCACCTGAGCTGGATGCCGCCACGCTCGAAGAAGCCCTGGCCGAACAGGCGGCGCGACCGCTGGGCGGACAGGATCCCCGCCGCCTTGGCTGGACCTTCCCGGGCGGTCGTGCCGACACCAGCCGCCTTCACGAGCTGCAGGGGCAACGCCTGCTCAGCGCCCTGCGTCAGGAACGGCTGCTGCCCGCCAGCGTCGTCAAGGAAGAGGTCGAAGAGCGCGCCGCCGAGGTAGAGGCTCGCGAGGGGCGCAAGCTGCGCCGCCAGGAGAAGATCACCCTCAAGGAGCAGGTAGTCGAGGAGCTGCTGCCTCGTGCGTTCGTCCGCAGCCAGAAGATCGACCTCTGGTGGGACACCCGGCGCCGGCTGATCGGGGTCAACGCAAGTTCGCGAACGCGAGCCGAGGAGCTACTCGACCTGCTGCGGGAAACCCTGGGCAGTCTCAAGGTCACGCCACTGGCAACCCAGGTAATGCCAATGCGCGCCATGACCCAGTGGCTTACCGACCCCGCCTCACGCCCCGCCGATCTGGTGGTGGGTGACCAGGTGGAGCTTAAGGCCAAGGGCGATGACGGCGTACTGCGTGCCCGCCAGGTCGACCTCGACAGCGACGAGATCCAGCAGCTGCTGGAGAGCGGACGGCAGGCCAGCAAGCTGGCGGTGGAGATCGAGGGCCGGCTAAGCTTCGTCCTGCATGACGACCTGGCGCTGAAGTCGCTGCGCTTCGGCGACGCACTGATCGACGAGGCCAACGCCAGCGATGATGGCGATGACGCCTTGCTGCGCCTGGATACCGATTTCGTACTGATGGCCCAGGCTTTGGGCGAAAACACCGAACGCCTCATTGCCTGGCTGGGCGGCGAGGCCGGCACCGCAAGCGACACCCAAGCACCATGACCGAGAACCGACCCGACAGCAGCGCTCAGGACCCCTGGGCCGACATCCGCCCCTTCAACGACGACGAGGTCGCGGGGGTGCTAGCGAACCTCACCCAGGAGCCTGAGCTGCTCGATGCCCTGACCCGCTATCGCCTGCCGCGACTCTCGCGCCTGATGCCTGGCCTCTCGCGTCGACTGGCAAGCCTGGCGCTGCGCCGGCAGGTGCGTGGCGTTCAAAGCATCAAGCAGTTCCAGCAGCGTATCGCCGGCTACATGGAGCGGATGATTCGCACCACGACCGATGAGTTCACCACCGCCGGACTCGACAGGCTCGACCCGGCAACGGCGTATCTGTTTATCGGTAACCACCGCGACATTTCCCTGGACCCCGCCTTCGTCAACTACGCCCTCTACCTGGCGGGTCGCAACACGGTGCGCATCGCCATCGGCGACAACCTGCTCAAGAAGCCCTATGTCACCGACCTGATGCGCCTCAACAAGAGCTTCATCGTGCCGCGCAGCGCACGTGGCAAACGCGCCATGCTGGCCGCCTACCAGAAGCTTTCCGGCTATATGCGTCACTCCATTACCGGCGACAATCACTCCATCTGGATGGCCCAGCGTGAGGGACGTGCCAAGGACGGCATCGATGGCACCGACCCGGCGATCATCAAGATGATGACGATGTCGCGGCGGGCCGAGGATCGCCAGGCAAGCCTCGGCGAGGCGATCCGCGAACTGCGCCTGGTACCGGTCGCGATCAGCTACGAGTATGACCCGTGCGATGTACAGAAGGCCCGCGAACTGCACGCGATGCACACACTCGGCAAATACGAAAAGGGTCAGTACGAGGACATCAGCTCCATTGTTGCCGGCATCACCGGCCACAAGGGGCGCGTCAAGCTCACCTTCGGCACCCCGCTCGGCGCCGATTTCACGGCGCCCGATGAGGTCGCCGCCGAGATCGACCGGCAGGTACTGGAAGGCTACCAGCTCTTCCCGAGCCACTATCTGGCACTGGAGACCCTGGGTCACGCTGCGGAGCTTGTCGACCTCGGCGAGATCACCGGGGCCGATCGCGAGCGCTTCGAGACGCGGCTTGCTCAGGTGCCTGCCGAGCTTCGGGAGTGGTGGCTGGCCCAGTACGCCAATCCGGTTCTCAACAAGGCGGGGCGCGCCCCCTTTACGCCAGGCGCGGCGCAGAACGAACCCAGGAGCGAGGCACGCTGAGCTCAGCGCCCTCAGCACGCCTGGCCACATGATTACGAACAAGCCGCAATCCCCCCTCATGCCTGCCGATACGCCCAAGTGCGGCAGGATGAGAGGGTGCGAGACCTGAGCCGCCACGCCCCCGTCCTTGACGTCGGCGCTTGCTGACGTTCCCGTAAACTGATGTAAGTTGACGTTAGCTACTGTAAGCTGGTGCCAACCATTCGTCGCGAGCTGCTCAGCTGGCAGTCGGCTCGCGTCTGCGACGACGCAGCCGTTACGCCTGGGTATTTGACATGACGCGTGGCTGCTGGACGCCAACCCCATGGGGAGTACATCGACGTGTCGCTTATCAAGCAGCTCTGGCTGACTATCGCCCTGGTACTCTTATTGGCCTTTAGCGGCACCCTGTATATTGGCTTGACCAGTTTCCGACTCCAGTTGGAACAGCAAGCCGAACTACGCAACCGTCTGAATGCCGAGGCTGTGGCACTGGCCATCAGCCAGGGAAACATGACCCCTGATAACGTCGCTCAACTGCTGGCCACCCAGTTTGATTCCGGCCACTACCGCCGCATCGCACTGCATGACACTCAAGGCAATGTCGTGGCCCTGCATGAGGGCAGCAAGCCGTCTATCGAGGTTCCGCGTTGGTTTGTCAACCTGGCCAACATCGAAGCACCGGCCGGCCATGCGACCGTTAATGACCCCTTGAACCGCTACAGTACTCTCACCCTCGAGAGCCAGCCCGGCATCGCCTATCAGCCGCTGTGGCTCGCGACGTTCAAGCTTGCCGGCTGGTTCGGCATGCTCTGCATAGTCGGTCTATTCCTCGCCGCGTGGGTCGCGCGAAGTATTCGTCGACCGCTGCGACGCCTGGTAAAGCAAGCCCACGAAATTGGTAACCGGCAGTTTATCACCACGCCCGAACCTCGCCTGCGCGAGGTAAGAAAGGTGGTAAATGCCATGAACCACCTTTCCGAATCCCTGGCCGAGATGCTTGGCCGTGAGAGTGAACGCATCGACCTGCTTCGCAAGCGGTTGCAGCATGACTCGGTCTCTGGCGTGCTCAATCGAAAAGCCTTCATGAGCCACCTTCACAATACCCTCAGGCGCAGTGATCATCGGGCTACAGGCACGCTTGCCCTGGTGCGCTTGTCACGACTGGGAAAGATCAACGCAAGCCTGGGGCAGGCCGAAACCGACCGGCTATTGCACGAATTGGGCCAGAGCCTAGTACAGGTTGGCACGCTGGTGGGCGAAGGGGTTGCCGGACGCCTGAACGGCAGTGATTTCGCCCTGTTGATCCCCTCCTCGAGTGACACCAAGCTGATCGGTGAGGAGATCATCCAGCGACTGACAACCCTCGAGCAGGCACAGCAGGAGGCTACCCTCACGCTTCCTTCGGCGTTGATCACCTACGCCCAGGGCGACCAACCGAGCGCCCTTCTGGCAAGCCTCGACGGAGCACTCGCCAATGCCGAGAATAGCGGCCATCTTGTCCAGCTGGTGGCCAAGGGAGCTCAGCGCCTGACGCTTTTCAATAGTCACGCCGAGTGGCGCCAGGCCTTGTCTCAGGCACTCGATGACGGCGTATATCTAGGCCGCTATCCGGTGCTCGACACTCAGGGTCAGCTGTTGCACCTCGAGTGCCCGGCGCGTCTGCGCCTTAAGGGCGAGTGGCGCCCGGCCGATATCTTCATGCCCTGGATCTCTCGCCTCGGATTCGAACCTCTGTTGGACCTGGCGGTGGCCCGCGAGACACTGCGCGAGATCAACCGCCACGGCATGCCGCTGGGCATCAACCTCTCCCCGGCGTCGCTGCGCGAAGGTCGTTTCATGTTGGACTTCCGCAATCTGCTCCAGGGCAATCGGGAAGCCGCACGCCAGCTTTGGATCGAAGTGCCGGAAGCCATGCTGACCCACGACCTGGAGACATTGCACAGCCTGGGTCGCGAGCTTCAGCTCTTCGGCTGTCGATTGGGTGTGGAACATGTGGGTCGCGAGTTTCGCCGTATCACCGACCTCGAAGGCTTGGGTCTGAGCTACATCAAGATCGACGCCACTCTGGTCGAGGGTCTTCACGAGAGCCTGGATCAACAGACACTCCTGCGGGGAATCGCCACTCTCTGCCACTCCATTGGCATGATAGCCATTGCCGAGGGTGTCGCCAGCCAGAAAGAGGCCGAGATGATCTTCAAGCTCGGGATCAAGGGCGTCACCGGTCCAGGCATCCGCCAGCTGAACCGGCCCAGCAGCCAGGCGAGTTCTATTGAGTGAAGCGAGGAACCGACGGGGCACCGAGCGATGATAAGAGTGAGGACTCCTACCTCGGCTCAACCGTGGGCCTGCTCGGCAGGACCCACCTCAACTCACTCAGATCACCCCGTCCTCTTCATCGCCGTCCCCCACCAGGCCGAGTCCATTCAGCCGCCGCCGCAGCGACTGCCGCGCCATCATCTTTTCCTGGGCCGCTTCCGGTAACTCGGTGAAATTTATCACCCCCTTATCCATCAACAGCCCGATCACATCTTCCAGCACGCGCACAAAGGCCAGGTCCGACGTCTGAAGGGAGGCCTCATCGTGCCCCACCTCCTCGTCGACAAGAAACGCCACCAGTGCCGGCGCCCCAGCCATCACATACTCGTTACACTCCGGTGTCTTATCCCGGCTGACCTGTGCGATACGACCGCTGGCATCCCGCTTTACGTACATGGGTGGTCTCCTGAGGTGACTGAAGCCAGCAAAATGGTCCGAGATGAAATTCGACTTCATAAAAGTTCATTTACACGGCATCACCACTGGCCAGTGCCGCCATTTCCACTCTGGTCGGGAATACTCCGACACTTACCGCTCATCCTTATCGCTCACCCATCGAGTTGCTCCACGCTCGAAGCACGGGTTTCAGCATGAACTGCATGACGGTTCGCTTTCCCGTCATGATGTCTACCTGGGCCGTCATGCCCGGGATAACCTCGATCTGCGGATGATCCTGGGGGTTCTCCGTCGCTCGAACACGCACCCGATAGAAGGTGTTATCGTTATCGTCGGTTATGGTGTCGGCACTGATATGTTCGAGCTCCGCCTCTAGCCCGCCATAGATAGTGAAATCATAAGCGGTCAACTTGATCATGGCCGGTTGGCCGGGGCGTAAAAAGGCAATGTCTTGAGGGGCGATCTTCGCCTCTACCAACAGCTGGTCATCACTGGGAACGATCTCGACCACTTCCTGCCCAGGCTGGGCGACGCCCCCCAGGGTGTTGATATTAAGCCTCTGTACCACGCCCTCGACTGGTGAGCGTATCTCGGCCAGGCGCACACGATCCTCAAGCCCGGTACCGCTCTCTTCCAGGGCACTAAGCTCACTGGTGGTTCTAGCCAGGTCGTTACGCCAGTCGTTACGCCGCTCGGCCCCCAGCTCACGAAGCTGCGTTTCCGCCTCCTCGACCGCTGCCTGCAGCCGCGCTACGGAAGCCGCCGCCTGGTCACGCTCGCCGGTGGCCCGCGACACTTCACGACGCAGACGCAGGACCTCCACCTCGGAAACTGCGCCAGAGCTTAGCAGTGGGCGGGTCAGATTGAGTTCCTGACTCGCCATATTGGCCTCTCGCTGTGCCGTATCGCGACGCGCACGCGCCTCCCGGAGCTCCTCCTCACGCTGGCGGGTACGTTCGCGCAGCACGTTCTCCTGCTCCCGCAACTCCTCCCGAGCACTCTCGTAGGCCTCGCGCTCCTGGGCCACGATATCCGCCGCCTGACTGCGCAGCTCTTCGGATGGCGAGAATGGTGTACCACTTACCAGCGCACGCAGGCGTTCGGCACGTGCCTGAAGTGCAAGCACCTGAGACCGGTTCTCCCGAAAGTTGGCCAGGTAGCGAGTAGGATCGATGCGCATCAACACCTGCCCCTGCACCACCGACTCTCCCTCGCGCACCAGGATTTCCTGGACCACACCACCATCATAGGTCTGCACGCGCTGCAGCTGGCTGGAGGGTATCACCCGCCCTGCTCCGCGCGTCACCTCATCGATCGGTGCAAAACAGGCCCATACCAGTAGGGCGATGACGGCCAGCAACACCATATAGAGAAACCAGCGGGCACGAATCGGATCCTGCTGCAGGCGAGCCCAGTCGGCATCACTGGCCCAGTCGCGACTCAGATGTGCAGCGGTGACCCGCTTGGCGAAGAGTCGGTCCATGAAGGGCCGAAACGGCTTGCCGCCGACCTCGGAGAAGCGGCCGATCGCTTCGAAGCCACGCTGCTCGGCCATTGGCCCCTGCTTCCTGGCCATTAGCTTGCCCTCCCGATCTGCCCTTTACGCAACGCCTCGAGCACCTTGTCCCGGGGGCCATCCGCCATCACCCGGCCTGAATCGATAACGATGATGCGATCGACCAGCGACAGTAGTGAGGTGCGATGAGTCGCCAAGATCATGGTCTTGGCTTGCGCGAACGCCTTGAGATTCGCCTTGAAGGCCTCCTCGCTGGTGTGATCCATGGCGCTGGTGGGCTCATCGAGCAACAGGATCTGCGGATCGTTGACCAGCGCTCGAGCTACCGCCACGGATTGGCGCTGCCCCCCTGAGAGCGCCTGCCCACGCTCACCCACCGGGAGATCGACCCCCTGGGGATGAGCATTGACCAGACCCTCCAGGCCGCTCAGCCTGATCGCCCGCAGCAGTGCCTCGTCATCTACCCCCTCGCTACCACCGCCAGCGATGATGTTTTCCCGCAGGGTACCGAAGAAGAGACTGATGTCCTGGGAGACATAACCGATCTGACGACGCAGCTGGATGGGGTCGAACTGGCGCAGGTCTACACCATCGAGCATCACTGCCCCGGCGGTTGGCTCGTAGAGACCCAGCATCAACTTGTTGAGGGTAGTCTTGCCACAACCGATGCGCCCCAACAACGCCACCTTCTCGCCGGACCGGATGGTCAATGACACGTCGCGCAGCGCTTCGTTTTCCTGCTCCGGGTAGCGCAGCGACACCTTGTCGAAGCGAATTTCGCCGCGGATCACCGGGCGGCTGACAAACGTCTTGCCTTCTGGGCGCTCCACGGGTCGTGCCATTACCTCGTTGAGTGACTGCAGCGCGGTCGAGGATTGATGATACTGGGTCAGCAGCGCGGCAGCCTGGCTAATCGGTGCCATGACACGAGAGGAGAGCATGTAGGCGGCGATCAACCCACCCTGAGTAAGATTGCCCTCGATGATCTGATAGACACCGAGAATGATGACACACACCGCCACACTGTGCTGGGTCCACATCGCCACACTGGAGACCGAGGTGCTGACCAGACGTAGCTGGGCCCCGGTGCGGGACAAGTAGGCCGTCGCCTTCTCCCAGGTACTCTGAATACGGCTCTCGGCGCGCAGCGTCTTGACGGTCTCCAGCTGCGAGACCGACTCCACCAGGGTGGCATTGCGCTGAGCGCTGGCCCTCCAGGTGGTCTCGGAGAGCTCATGGAGCTTGCCCTGGGCAGCCATGGCGTAAAGGAGCACGAGAGTGATACCCGCCAGCACCGGTATCACCAGCGGCGGACTGATCAGGGCGATGATTCCGGCGAACATCAGCACGAAGGGTAGATCGACCAGCGATACCACCGTTGCCGAGCCAATGAACGCACGCACCGATTCGAAAGAGTGCAGTGTGGCGGCAAAGGAACCGGTGGAGACGGGTCTGGCCTCCATGCGCATTCCCAGGACTCGCGCCATGATCGAGGATGACAACTTGACATCGGCACGACTCGCCGCGAGATCGACGAAGGCGTTACGCATCAGGCGCAGTACCAGGTCGAAGCACAGCACCACAAAGATGCCGGCCGCCATCACCCATAGTGTCTCCGTCGCATGGTTGGGAACCACCCGGTCATAGACATTGAGCACGAATAGCGGCATGGCCACCGCAAACAGGTTGATCATCGCCGAGCCGGCGATGACATCGCGGTAGAGCTTGCGATTCTCGCGAATGACGCTCCAGAACCAGTGACGAGAGCGCTGGCGCGTCACTTCAGGCCCGCGTTCATCGAAGTGGAAGCGCGGGCGCACATAGATTGCCTGGCCACTGTAACTGGACTGCAACCCATCCAGTTCCACCTCGGCTTCGGCATCGCCAAGCTCGGGAAAGATTACCCGGGCCTTGCGCGCCTTGGTATCCAGCCCCAACAGCACACAGGCACGCCCCGGCTCGAGCAACAGTACCACCGGAAAGAGCGCCGGGTTGAGCTGCACCAGACGGCTCTTGACCAGCCTCGCCGAGAGCCCGGCACGAGAGGCCGCGCGGGCGAATACGCCGGGCGTCAGCCGCCCTTCTTCGAGAGGCAGGCCGGAGATCAGTGACTCGGCCGTGGCCTTACGATCATGCACCAGCGCGATGGTCTGCAGACATTCGAGCAACTCGTCATGCACCGCCGACCGAGCGGGCCCCGGGCCCAGATCCAGCTCTTCTTTCTGTGACACAGCCACCTCAGACGTCGAATCGCCCCACCGTGATCACGGTGGGGCGAGGCATTCCAACAGGTCACGCCTGTCCTGTTTTCGTTCGGTCAGCCGCGCACTGCATAGCTGCCGGCGAAGCCCATGGCCTCGAGGCGCTGACGCAGCGACCGCATCGCGTCTCGATCGGCGATCGGGCCAAGCTGCACGCGATGCAGAGATCCCGAGGAGTCGAGCCGGACGGGAAGGCCGAACTCGCTTTCCAGGCGCTCACCCAGGCCACTAGCTCGCGCCTCGCTCGACAAAGCGGCCACCTGCAGGAAGGCCCCCTGACGACGAGTCGGTGCCACCGGCTCGGCGAGGCGAGCCTCTACCTCGCCATAGAGATCGGCGCTATTGGTCGCGAACAGGGCATCGGCGGAGAGGGCAAGGTCTGGTGCCCTGGTGGGGGCATCGGTATCACCGATAAAATCCGCCAATGTGAAGCCCCTCGGACCTTCTGCCGGACAGATGGTGTCAGGATCCAGCGCCACACCATCGCTTCCCATCTCGGCCAGAGTCGGCATCTCGTCGTTGACCACTCCCAGGGTTCTCATGAGCTGCCCCATGGAGGCCAGCACCCGGACATCGGCAATTGCTATATCATACTGGGCATTAACATAAGCACGGCTGGCCTCGAAGTACTCGTTCTCGCTGTCCAGCACATCCAGCAGGGTCCGCTGGCCGATCTCGAACTGCTGCTGATAGGCACCGCGCACGCGATCGATGGAGAGGCGGTGCTGATTGAGGTAAGTCAGCTGCTCACGCAACCGCTGGGTGTCGCTGTAAGCAATCTGGGTGGTCTGGCGAACATCTATACAGGCCTTCTCGCGCAGGTCACTCGCCTGCTCGACACGATGGCTGGCCGCGCGGAAAGAAGCCAGATCGCTGCCGCCACGATAGAGGTTCATGCTCGCGACCAGCTCGATGCTCTGGCGTTCGCGGTCATCGTAGATATCGTAACCGCTGTCGTTGCGGTAGGTACCTGCGCTCCCGCGCAGGTCAAGGCGGGGGTGGAAGGCAGACTTGACGACCTCGCGCTCGGCGCGGACCGCTTCGATATTCTCAATGGCGGCATGGAACTCCGGATTGCCCTGGAAGGCCATGTCCAGTGCCTCGGCCACACTGGCCGGGAGGCGATCATCGAACTTCGGGGCCGGCACCAGCCGAGAGGCAGGCAGCTCACCGATAATGCGCTGGAAACTCGCCGTGACGTCATGCAGATTGGACGCCTCCGTCATCAGGTTCGACTCGGCCAAGGCTAGTCGCCCGCTGATCTGTTCGAGGTCTACCCCACGGCCGGCACCCGAGCGCACGCGCTGCTCGATCTGTCTGAATACCCGCAAGTGTTCCGCATAGTTTTCCCGAGCCAGGCTCACCAGTTCGCGGTAGCGGCTGACGTCCAGATAGGCTCGAGCCGCCTCAAGCGCAACACTCTCGCTGGCTCCAATCAGTTCGTAATAGCGCACCAGCTTGGCATGATTAAGGCTGTCCACCTCACTGGCGGTGGCAAACCCATCGTATATCATCTGGGTCAGGGTGATCTCGGCAAAGCGGGTCTCGTAGCTTCCGCTTTTGGAGAAGCCTGGACCAGGCTCACCTTCCCGATACTCACGGCCGGTGCCGGCGCTGACATCAACAGTGGGCAGGTAGCCCCCAAAGGCAACATCCACATCGTCATCGGCAGCACGCAGCTCGTTCCAGACGGCCTGCACCTCGGGATTGGTAGTGAGTGCCTGCCGCACCGCATCGGCGAGGGTGGTTGATCCCGGGGCAGCAAGGCCTGGTGGCAAACTACGAGCCACCGCAGCGGAGATCGGCATGAGAGCCAATGCAGCGCCCAGGGTGGCTACTCCGATGACGCGGCGTGAGGTTGACGAGATGAGGGTAAATTTCATGGCCTGCCTGTGTGATGGTTGCCTGAGGAGATTTCACTCTGAAATCTCGGGCTAACAAAGTTGTTTGATATCGCTTCGCCACGAGGCGTGCACTGTTTTCACTGCACAGCTGAGGCGTTTTCCTGCGCACTGCAAGAGCATGATCCTGGTTAGCTGTGTCACCTTGCTCTCGGGCTGTTGTGCATCGTGGCTCATGGGCCGAACCTTAAACGCCTAAGCGCTGCGGGCCTATTATGACCTTACTGCCTAAGCATAGGGTTACGTTTTTTTTAATGAAGAACAAGACCCAGCAAGGAACCTCACCAACACCCTGTAAACGTGCTATCGTCGTGGCATCGACACGGCCGGTTATCACAAGGAGCACGCCATGTCCTCATCGGAAATTCAGAAGACACGCGTCATCAACGAACTGCAGGGTTTCATAAGGAAGCTGCTACAGGATCCTCGAATTCTCGACCAGGCGCTGGAAATCGCCCGTCGTCATGTGCCTGAAGGCAACTCTCAGGAGGTCATGGCCCGTATCGCCAACGAGATATCGGACACTACCAGCATTCATATCCCGGAGGATCCCGAGGAGCACAGTGAAGCCGACAGGCTTTTCCTCGAGCTGCTTCGTGAGGTCGTCAACGAGGAGCAGGCACTCTACTGAGTAATGGCCTTCCCCCTTCAGGCAAGCCCCCAGCGACGCCCGGCACCTGCCGGGCGTTTGCGTGTTCGTGCACCACGACTCTGTTAGAATAACAACCCATTGATTTGACTAGAGCTATACAGCCTTCACCATCATGTACTACCTCCTCAAGCTAAGCCCCGAGATCACCATCAAGTCGCGCTCCGTTCGTCAGCACATGACC
The DNA here is from genome assembly GCF_004347715.1 of Halomonas marinisediminis. Taxonomy (NCBI): domain Bacteria; kingdom Pseudomonadati; phylum Pseudomonadota; class Gammaproteobacteria; order Oceanospirillales; family Halomonadaceae; genus Halomonas; species Halomonas marinisediminis. The sequence continues at coordinate 318,667 of NZ_SLTR01000001.1, forward strand.
CGCTGTCTCGCCGCCAATGTGCGCAATACCCTGAAGCCTCTGGAGCCCGGCATCGGAGTGCGCGCGGGATGGGACCTGCTGATGGTGTCGGTACCCGATAGCGCTGAGGCGACGCTGATCGATGAGATCGAGGCGCGCCTCTGTCGGGTTCCTGGTGCTCAGGAGGTTCAGGAGGTTCGCGAGGTCGATTTCGATGACCTCGACGATATCGCCGCTCATGTCGTGCCATGCTGGCAGCAGCGCATCGCCAGCCGGCGCTTTCGTGTCTCGGCCAAACGCCGCGGCCAGCACGACTTCACCTCCTCCGACCTGGAACGCCATCTCGGCGCGGCACTGCTCGCCGCCGCACCCGATGCCAGGGTCGACCTCAAGCACCCCGAAGTGAAAGTGACGGTAGAGGTGGTCGAGCAACGACTGCGCCTGATCGATCGGCGCCTGACAGGGCTCGGTGGCTACCCTCTCGGCCTGCAGGGCCAGGCGCTGGCGCTGATCTCCGGCGGTTACGACTCACCGGTGGCCGCCTGGCGAATGATCCGCCGCGGCATCAAGACCCACTTCCTGTTCTTCAACCTGGGCGGCCCCGAGCATGAGCGGGGCGTGCGTGAGGTCACCCAGCACCTCTGGCAACGCTACAGCCTGTCGCATCGCGTCAACTTCATCTCGGTCCCCTTCGAACCGGTGGTCAGCGAGATCCTGCGCAAGGTGCCGGATGGCATGATGGGTGTGGTGCTCAAGCGCATGATGGCGCGGGCCGCTTCACGCATCGCCCTGCATGCCCGCATACCGGCGCTGGTCACCGGCGACGCCATCGCCCAGGTCTCCAGCCAGACCCTGACCAACCTGGCGCTGATCGATGATGCCAGCGACCTGCCGATACTGCGTCCGCTGCTGACCGATGACAAGCAGACCATCATCAACCAGGCGCGACAGATCGATACCGCCCGCTTCGCCGAAGTGATGCCAGAGTATTGCGGCGTCATCTCGCGACGCCCCAACACCCGTGCCCGTCGCGACCAGATCGCCGAAGCCGAGGCCGAGTTCGACTTTGCCATACTGGACGCCGTCATCGAGGCCGCCGAGACCACCCGTACCGACCGCCTCGGCGAGGACCAGCACCACTCAACTGGCCACCAGGCCGGCGAGGATGTCCCCGAAGCCCACGCGGGCCAGGATGTCAACGTTATCGACATTCGCCCCCCGGTAGAGCGCGAGGTGGCCCCGCTCGCCCTGAAGTCGGGCCAACGCCTCGAGATCCCCTTCTACGAGCTGCAACAGCGTGCCCCGGAGCTGCCCGACGACCGGCACTATTTCCTGTACTGCGAGCAGGGCGTGATGAGCCGTATGCAGGCGCTACACCTCCATGACCGAGGCCTTACCCACTTTGGTGTCTATCACGCCTCCGCCCGGCGCTGAGTGGATAGGCCGGGGGTGTTGCCCACGAGGATGCCGGGTGCGGCGAGACGCCATCCCGGCTACAATCGAGCATCTGATTTTCCAGGGATTCAAGAGCCGACATGTCGACGAACGCCACTCGCAAGATTCTGGTCACCAGCGCCCTGCCCTATGCCAACGGCGCGATTCACCTCGGCCACCTGCTCGAATATATCCAGACCGATATCTGGGTGCGCTTCCAGAAGAGCCGTGGCCAGCAGTGTCATTACGTGTGTGCCGATGACGCACATGGAACCGCGATCATGCTGCGCGCCGAGCAGGAAGGCATCACACCCGAGGCGTTGATCGAGCGTGTCAGCCGGGAACACCAGGCGGACTTCGCGACCTTCGGCGTCGCCTTCGACAACTACCACTCGACCCACTCGGAAGAGAACCGCTACTTCAGCGAGCTGATCTACACTCGCCTGCGCGACAAGGGCCATATCGCGACCCGCGACATCGAGCAGATGTACGACCCGGTGAAGGGGCTCTTCCTGGCCGACCGCTTCATCAAGGGCACCTGCCCTTCGTGCAAGAGCGACGACCAGTACGGCGACAACTGCGAGGCGTGCGGAGCCACCTACACCCCGGCGGAGCTGATCGACCCGGTGTCGGCCATCTCCGGCGCCACGCCCGAGGTGCGCAGCTCCACCCACTACTTCTTCAAGCTGCCCGACTTCGCCGACTTCATGCATGGCTGGATCAACGATGGTCATGTCCAGCCCCAGATCCGCAACAAGCTGATGGAGTGGTTCGAGGCCGGATTCAACGAGTGGGATATCTCGCGTGACGCGCCCTACTTCGGCTTCGAGATTCCCGACGCCCCAGGCAAGTACTTCTACGTCTGGCTCGATGCCCCGATCGGCTACCTGGCCAGCTTCAAGAACCTCTGCGACCGCGAGGGCATCGACTTCGACAGCTACTGGAAGAGGGGTAGCGATGCCGAGGTCTACCATTTCATCGGCAAGGATATCGTCTACTTCCACGCCCTGTTCTGGCCCGCCATGCTGCATGGTGCCGACTTCCGCACCCCGACGGCGGTAAACTGCCACGGCTTCGTGACCGTCAACGGCGCCAAGATGTCCAAGTCCCGTGGCACCTTTATCAAGGCCGCCACCTATGCAGACCACCTCAACCCGGAATATCTGCGCTACTACTTCGCCGCCAAGCTCACCTCGCGGGTCGACGACCTCGACCTCAACCTCGAGGACTTCGCCGCCAGGGTCAACAGCGACCTGGTAGGCAAGGTCGTCAATATCGCCAGCCGCTGCGCCGGCTTCGTCAAGAAGCTGGGTGGCGGCAAGCTCTCCGTCCACTGTGCCGAGCCCGAGCGCGTCGCCCGCTTCATCAGCGCCGGCGACGAGATCGCCGAGCAGTTCGAGACCCGCGAATTCGGCCGCGCCATGCGCCTGGTAATGGAGCTGGCCGATGAGGCCAACACCTATATCGCCGAGGCGGAGCCGTGGGTACTGGCCAAGCAGGAGGGGCGCGAGCAGGAGGTGCTGGATATCTGCTCGGTCGGTATCAACCTGTTCCGTCAGCTGATGGTCTATCTGGCGCCGGTAGTCCCGGCCATGGCCGAGCAGGCCCGTGGCTTCCTCAAGCTCGACTCCCTCGACTGGCATAGCCGGCACGAGCTGCTGCTCGACCACGAGATTGCCAAGTTCAAACCGCTAATGACCCGCGTGGAGAAGGATAAAATCGACGCCATGATCGAGGCATCCAAGGAGGACCTGGTGGAAGAACAGAAGCTCAAGGAGACCCCAAGGGGGCCCCTGACCGAGGAACCGATCGCCGAGGAGATCTCCTTCGACGACTTCATCAAGGTCGACCTGCGCATCGCACGCATCGCCAAGGCGGAGTATGTCGAGGGCGCCGACAAGCTGCTCAAGCTGAGCCTGGATCTGGGCGGCGAGAGCCGTACGGTCTTCTCGGGCATCCGTGCCGCCTATGCCCCCGAGGCACTGGAGGGTCGTCTCACCGTGATGGTCGCCAACCTGGCGCCGCGCAAGATGCGCTTCGGCGTCTCGGAAGGCATGGTGCTGGCCTCGGCCAACGACGAGGGCATCTATCTGCTCTCGCCGGACTCCGGCGCCGAGCCCGGCCAGCGGGTGACCTGAGCCACCGTGAGTCACCATGACCTGATCGAGGCCATCGATGCCCTGCTGCCCCAGACCCAGTGCGGCAAGTGTGGCTTCGATGGCTGTCTGCCGTATGCCGAGGCGATCGCCGAGGGCGAGCCGATCAACCGCTGCCCCCCGGGCGGCGAGCCGACGCTCACTCGGTTGGCCACCCTGACCGGCCAGCCCGAACAGCCTCTGGCGGAGCCCGCCCAGCTGCCCCTGGCCGCGGTAATTCGGGAGGCCGAGTGCATCGGTTGCACCAAGTGCATTCAGGCCTGCCCGGTGGATGCCATCCTCGGTGCGGCCAAGCGCATGCATACGGTGATCACCGACGAGTGTACCGGCTGCGAGCTTTGCGTGGCGCCCTGCCCGGTGGACTGCATCGACCTCGTGCCTCACCCCGCCTGGGCGTCTGCCGAAAGCGATGCGGAGCGCGACGCCTACCTGGCGCGTCGCGCCGAGCTGGGTCGCCGACGCCACCGCACCAGACAGCAACGCCAGGCCCGGGAGGCCCGCGACAAGCGACTCGAGCGCCAGAAGCGACTGATGCAACAGCGGCGCGGCTCTGCCAGCAAGGGGACTAGCGGTTCACCCGGTGGCGCGGTCATCCAGCGCCAGCGGCGAATGGCCTTCAAGGCCGCCGAGCAGGCCCTGAAGCGTGTGCAACAGCAGCTGGAGAGCGCTCGCCGCCGCGGCGACGACAAGGCCGAGGCCACTGCCCTGGCCCAGCTGCCCGAAGCCGAGCGGCTGCTCGCCGAAGCCAGAAGCGCGCTGGACAAGAGCGAGTAAAGCTAGTCTCTCTCCGAAATCACGAGCCAAAGCCAATCAAACCCAAACCGGACTCGCGGTTTTACTGCCAAAGGTAGGGGCCCCGGGGACAGGTCGAAGAGGAGGAAGGTGACCTGTCGCCGGGTAAGCCCCGGATAGTGGTGCAACGCCGCCTTTCCATCGCCACGGACTGCCATGAACGCCCAGAAACGCTACGAGATCTTCGCGCGGCTGCGCGAGCACAACCCCCACCCCACCACCGAGCTCCACTGGGAGACCCCCTTCGAGCTGCTGGCCGCGGTGCTGCTCTCCGCCCAGGCGACCGATGTGGGCGTCAACAAGGCCACCGCGAGGCTCTTCCCGGTGGCCAATACTCCCCAGGCGATCATCGAGCTGGGCCTCGATGGCCTCAAGGAACACATCAAGACCATCGGCCTCTACAACACCAAGGCCGTGAATCTGATGAAGACCTGCCATCTGCTGGTGGAGAAGCACGGCGGCGAGGTCCCCGGGACGCGCGCCGCCCTGGAGGCGCTGCCCGGCGTCGGACGCAAGACCGCCAACGTGATCCTCAACACCGCCTTCGGCCAGCCCACCATCGCCGTGGATACCCATATCTTCCGGGTTTCCAATCGCACCGGCATCGCCAAGGGCAAGGATGTGGTCGAGGTGGAGAAGAAGCTGCTGCGCCACGTGCCCAGGGAGTTCCGGCAGGATGCCCACCATTGGCTGATCCTGCACGGCCGCTATACCTGTATCGCCCGCAAGCCACGCTGCGGCAGCTGCGTGATCGAGGACCTGTGCGAGTTCAAGGAGAAGATCGAGCTGTGAGCGAAAGCGCCAACCATCATGTTCTACATGGGTGGGCGCGACCAAGGCCGTTTCAACGCTAGAAGCCTTCCGCCTCGAGACGCTCGGCCAGCTGCTCGAGAATCTCGATGCCCTGCACGTCGGTTGGCAGCCACGGCAGCCGCGGGCGCGGCAGATGCCCCAGCTCCTCGTCGATGCGCCTCAGGTAGGTGGCCTCCTGCTCGCGGCGTGCGTTGAGGAAGTCACCATCGGCCTCCGGAGGAATGACACGATTGACGAGAGTGCCTGCCACCGGCACATGGGCCTCCTCCAGGGTCGCCACCGCGCGCGCCGTCTCGAGGATCGGCAATCGCTCCGGGGTCATCACGAATAGGAAGCCGGTCTCGTCCCGATTCTCGATTCGTCGGCGCGCCTGATGAAACAGCCGCCGCCGTTCCATCAGGGTCCTGGCCACATCGCGCGTCTTCTCATCGAGATCCGCCAGGCCATCCTCGTGGGGATCATCGAACGGCGTCGAAACATCCTTGCCGCGCTTGGGCGTCAGGTGTGACAGCACCTTGCCCAGCTCCTCGGACTTGCGACTATGGGCCAGCAGTCCATCGGTCCAGGCGGCCATGGCTTCGGGCAGCGTCAACAGGCGCAGGGTATGACCGGTGGGTGCCGTATCGAAGATGATCAGATCCCACTCTCCTGAATCATCGGTGACCAGGCGCGACAGCCGCTCCAGCAGTGCCGCCTCCTGGGTGCCCGGTGACTGCCGGGTCAGTCGCATCTGACGCTCGAGCTCGGCCATCATCTCCGGTGCCGCATAGCGGCGCATCTGGGCGGTGACCCGTGTCAGGTGGGCCTCCACCTCGGCATCCGGGTCGATCTCCATGGCATCGAGGTTGGGCAACAGCCGCCGCGGCACATCACTGAGCTCACGATCGAAAACGTCGCCCAGGCTGTGCGCCGGATCGGTGGAAACCACCAGCACCCGCCGCCCACGGCGGGCCGCGAGCACCGCCAGGGCCGCGGCGACGGTCGTCTTGCCGACCCCACCCTTGCCACCCACCCAGAGCAGGTGTTTTTCCAGAAGTTCTTTCATTGAACCCTCAACAACATTTGAAGTGGTCGAGTGGCGAGCGCTCCATTCCCATGCGTTGGTGCCAGTCGTGGAAACGCTCCAGCAACAGGGGCTGCAGCTCCAGGGTGTAGTAGGCCGCCGGATTGGGAACTCCCATCATCTCGGAGAACACCAGCAGCATGAACAGGTCGTCCTCGTCTCGACGGGCGCGTGCAATCGCACCCCGGTAGCGGGAGGAGTAGACCTCCTCCGCGAAGAAACGGGCCTGGCTTAGCCAGGCCCGAATCCGTTCGAGACGAGCGGCACGACCCTCCTCCTCATGGTCGTCGCTCATCCTGTGACTCCTCAAGCTTCATTAGTTACTCTTGCTGGGCAGGGGCCTCGCGCTTGATCCGCTTGAGGGCCGACACACACTCGAGCGAAACCAGAATGGCCGCGACCAGCACCACGATATCCAGCACCAGCAGGAAGATGTTGCCCTGCTCGAAGAAGCTGCGCAGCTGCAGTAACAGCGCGATGATGGTGACCACCAGCAGGAACACCAGCGGTGCCAGGGTAAACCACATGGGGCGACCCAGGCGTACCAGCATCACGGTGACCACCAGCAGCGACAGACCGGCCAGCAGCTGGTTGGTGGTGCCGAACAGCGGCCAGATGATCAGCCCGCCGGAGCCATCCGCCCCACCCGCGCCGAAGGCCAGCAGCAGACAGCTGCCCACCGCCAGCAGGGTGGCGATCGTCGGCTTCTGCATCCAGCGCTGCTGATAGATCTCGCCCCACTCCTGGAAGATATAGCGCTGCAGGCGCAGGCCGGTATCCATGGTGGTGCCGGCGAACAGTGCCGCCATGACGGTCAACAGGGTTGCCGCGGTGGCTTCGGGCAGGCCCAGGCCATTGGAGATGATGAAGGCTCCCCCTTCGACGAAGGCGTTGACGCCCCCCTGACCGAAGGCGGTGTACATCGCCTCCCAGTCGGCGAAGGAGGCAAAGCCGGCGGTCGCCGCGAGGATGGCGGCCAGCGCCAGCATGCCTTCACCCACGGCGCCGAAATAGCCGACGAAGCGTGCGTCGGTCTCCTTGTTGAGCTGCTTGGAGGTGGTACCGGATGACACCAGGCCATGGAAGCCCGAGATGGCGCCACAGGCGATGGTCACGAACAGCAGCGGAATCAGCGAGGGCGTACCGGCCGGCACGTTGTCGTTGAACGCCGGCGCCACCATACTCGGGTTGAGCAGCAGGATGGCGCCATACAGCACGATCAGGCCCACGAACAGCTGCAGGCCGTTGATATAGTCACGCGGCTGCAGCAGTACCCAAACCGGCAGCAGCGAGGCAATCGCGGCATAGCCGAAGAGCAGCAGGATCCAGATGGCGTTGCCGGAGACACCCGCCACTTCCGCCGGCATCTGCAGCGGCACCGAGGGCCCGATGCCGATCAGTGCATAGAGTGCCACCACGCCGACGATGGAGACCATCGGCAGACTCATCTTGCGGCGATAGATCATCTGACCGATCACCAGCGCCACCAGGATGGCCCCCCACACCGGCACCACGGCGCTGGAGAAGTTCATCATCAGCCCGGCGATCACCACGGCAAACACCGCGTTGACCATCAGCAGCACCAGGAAGATGACGATCATGAAGATGCTGCGGGCGCGCTTGCCCACCACATCACCGGTCAGGGCACCGACCGACTTGGCCCGGTTGCGCACGCTGGCCCAGATCGCTCCCGAATCATGAACGCCGGCGAAGAAGATGGTCCCCAGCACAACCCACAGGAAGGCCGGGAGCCAGCCCCAGATCACCGCGATGGCGGGACCGACGATGGGGGCCGCACCGGCCACTGAGGTGAAGTGGTGCCCCCACAGCACATAGCGGTTGGTGGGCACGAAGTCGACTCCGTCTTCATATTCGTGGGCCGGCGTCTTGAAGTCGGGGTCGAGTCGGTAGATCTTCTCGGCGATGAACTTCGAGTACACGAAGTACCCGGCCGCCATCGCGGCAAGACCCAGGACCATGACGAGGATGGCACTCATGGCACACTCCTAGCAGTGAATATGGTAAATGTTTTCAAGGATGCTATTGGCCGAACAATTTTCGTCTCTTATATGCGCGACGTCCATCACATGGGCCATCGAAGCCACCCAGGCACGACGAAAGTAGCACCCAGTATCGTCACTGCTCGACCCACCAGCCTTACCCCAGGCCGAACTCGCCGATGCGATCCACGGTGCGCCGATAGGCCTCGCGTTCACGACAGGCATCGAGGAACTCGGCCAGCCGGGGAAAATCGACCAGCCCACCTCGGCTTTCAAGCGCCAGCAGGGGAAAGCTCATCTGAATATCGGCGGCGGTGAAGGCCTCGCCGGCGAACCATGGCCCTCGCGACGCCAGCTCCTCCGCCCAGAACTGTCCTAGACGCCGGATCTCCGGCCCCAGATACTGCTGCTCCACACCGCGGGCAAAGAGCCGGCCCAGCGGGCGTGCCAGGGTTGGCACCGGCGGCTGTCCGAGCCGCGAGAACACCAGCCGCATGACAAGCGGCGGCATGGCCGAGCCTTCGGCATGATGCAGCCAGAAGCGGTAGCGCTCATGGGCCTCGCTGCCGGGCAATGGGGCCAGCCGGGCCTGCGAATCATGATGCTCGACCAGGTAGTCGATAATCGCCCCGGACTCGGCCACTACCCGCTCGTCGCGGCCCAGATCACGTATCAGCGGCGCCTTGCCCAGCGGGTGAAGCTGACGCAGCGACGCCGGCGCCAGTTGAGTCTCGGGGTCCCGCGAATAGGTGACGATCTCGAAGTCGATACCCAGCTCCTCGAGCAGCCACAGGATCCGTTGCGAGCGTGAGTTTTCCAGATGGTGCAGCTCGATCATGCGCATATCTCCGGCTGAAAGAAATGAAGGAAGATAGGAAGAGAAAAAGACACTAGGCTTTGTCTGAAAAGTCGGCGAGAGAAGGTTAGGCAAGGCAAAAATCGGCGAAAAGACGGACCGGGCTCGCGCACGAGTTTACGGAGTGTAAATGAGGTCTTTGAGTCGATTGTTAACGCCGTATAGCCGAGCGCAGCCAGTTTTCGGACAGAGCCTGAGCCCCACCGTAGCACGCCCCACTATCGTTGCCTTGTGCCAAGGTCGTCTTTGCCCGGCCATCAACACCCACTTAGACTGACGGCAACAATGATCATAATTACCTGGAGTGCGTCATGGCCAAGGTGTTGGTGGTAGACGATGAGCCGAATATCGTCCTTTCACTGGAGTTTCTGATGCAGCAGGCCGGCTTCGAGGTGGTCACCGCGGAGAATGGCGAAAACGCCCTGGCGCGGGTCGCGGAGGGAGCGCCGGATCTGGTACTACTGGATATCAGCCTGCCCGGCATCAGCGGCTTCGATGTTCTAGAGCGCCTGCGTGGCGATCCGACCCATCGCCGTCTGCCCATCATCATGCTCACCGCCCATGGGCGCGAGGTCGAGCGCGAGAAGGGCCTGGCGCTGGGCGCCGATGACTACGTCACCAAGCCCTTCTCGACCCAGGCGCTGGTGGAGAAGGTCAAGACCCTGCTCTCCGAGGTGTCCTGATGAGTCGTCGGCTCTCCGGCCTGCCCCGCCGCCAGCGGCTGATCGGCCTGTGGCTGCTGCTCAGCGGCATCAGCATCTTCGGTGGCGCCACCTTCGCGCTATGGCTCGATACCCTCTTCCAGCCCCGAGGGATCGCTCGCCTGGTGCTGTGGGCGGGCTGCTTCTCGGGTGGCGGCACCATCTTCCTGGTCGGCCTGCTGCTCGAGCGCCAGCTTTTCACGCCGCTTCGCCACCTGCAGGTGCAACTGGCACGACTGGTGGCCAATCCGGACGCCCGGGACGACTATCCCCCGGAGGGCTGGCTACGTGCCCTTGGCCCCGATCTGGTGCGGGTTCGCGAGGCGTGGCGCAGCGACCGCTCACGACTGGCCACCGCCCACGCCGAAGGCGCGCGCAGCGCGGCACGGATACGCCAGGAACTCGAGACCCTGCTGCAGGTGCTCGATACGCCGCTGCTGCTATGCGATCACCACCGTCGCATCCTGCTGTTCAACCAGGCTGCCGAGACGCTGTTCGAGGATCACGCCAGCCTTGGCCTGGGCAAGCGTCTCGAGACCCTACTGCCCGCCGTGAGTCTGCAGGATGCCCTGAGCCAGTTACCCGCCGATGGCGCCCCTCGCGAGGTGCTGGTGCCCAGCGGTGAACGCTGGCTGTGTGCCACCTTGCGCCGAGTGCCTGGCAGCCATGGCGAGACCATGCTGACCCTGATCGACACCACCGCCGCCTGGACCAGCGAGATGGGCGCCCGTGCCGAACTGCTCGATGGCCTGCCGCGGCTACGTCGCCACGGCGCCAGCCTGACCAGTGCCGCCGACGCCCTCTCCGCCCTGCCCGAAGGCGCCGGCGAGATGCGCCGCCGGCTGGAGCGAGTGATCGCGGAGGAGAGCCAGGCCCTGGGGGAGGATATCGATGGTCTCTCGACCCTGATCGAGCGTATGCAACAGGAGGGAGAGCGGCTGGTCCCCCTGTGGTCCAATGACCTCTGGGCCAGCCTCAACGAGCGGCTGCCGACGACACGCCAGCTCACCGCGGTCGGCATGCCGGCCTGGCTGAAGGGTGATGCCAGTGCCCTGCTGGTGCTGTTGGGCTCGCTGCTCGACACGCTGGCATCGACGCTGGGCGATGTCCCCCTGGAGGGCGAGGTATGCCTGGGCAACAAGCGGATCTACCTCGACCTGATCTGGGAGGGAAAGCCGCTTGCCGAATCACGGCTCGGCGAGTGGCAACAGCAGCACCTGGAGGCGCTGCCCCTCACGCCCCGGGTGGCCGACGTGCTGCATCAGCACGATAGCGACGTCTGGAGCCTGGCCGATGACGATGGGCAGCATGCCCGGCTGCGCCTGCCTTTTCACGCCGCGGGTCGGGTCGGGGCACCGCGCCCGACGCTTCCGCCACGCCCCGAGTTCCACGACTTCGGCATTGCCGACCTGCCGGCGCCCGATGCGGAGCTGGCCGCCCGACCGCTACGCGCCCTGGAAGTGGTGGCCTTCGATACCGAGACCACCGGCCTGGAGCTGCGCCGCGGCGACACCGTGATCAGCATCGGCGCCTGTCGGGTCGTCAACGCACGACTGCTGGCCAGTGAAACCTTCGACCTCTACGTCGATCCGGGAAAACCGATCCCTCCGGCCAGCACCGCCATTCACGGCATCACCGATGACGCCGTCACCGGCGCTCCTCCACTCTCGGTGGCACTGCCTCGCTTCCGCGACTATGTGGGAGACGCCGTGCTGCTGGCCCATAATGCCGCCTTCGATCTGCTTGCCCTGCAATCACCTGGGGCCGGCACCGCACTGGACATGCCGGTACTCGACACCCTGCTGATCTCCCGAGCGCTGGATGCCAGTCTCGATGGCCATGACCTCGATAGCCTGGCCGAACGCTATGATCTCTCCTTCCCCCCGGGCACTCGCCACACCGCCCTGGGCGATGCCCGGGTCACCGCCGAGCTATGGCTATCGCTGCTGCCCCGCCTGGAGGCCCGCGGCATCGACACACTCGAGAAGGCCCTGGCCCTGCAGCACAGTGCATTGAGCAAGGAGGATGCCTGCGCCTCATGACGACCACACCCGATCGTAGCGTCTTGCCATGCTGAGCGTACCGCGGCGCCGCGAGCGCCTGCTGGCATTGATCATCCTGGCCGCGCTGCTGTTCACCCCGCCCCTGGTGCTGGTACCGGACCGGGCCATGACGATCTCCTGGCTGCCGCTCTATCTGTTCATCGCCTGGGGGTTCATCATCGCGCTGGCGGCCTGGCTGATGGAGAGCCCGAGCCCCCGCAAGCCACCTGGAGAGTAGATCATGCGCAGCGACATCGTGGTGCTCAGCGTCGCCTTCGGCTACCTGGCACTGCTGTTCCTGATCGCCGCCTGGGGCGACCGACGCGCCGAGCAGGGACGCTCGTTGATCGGCTCGCCCAATGTCTATGCGCTCTCCATCGCGGTCTACTGCACCGCCTGGACCTTCTATGGCAGCGTGGGTCGCGCCGCCCAGTTCGGCCCCAGCTTCCTGCTGATCTATCTTGGGCCGACCCTGGCGATGCTGATGGCTCCCTTCCTGATCCGCAAGATGGTGCGTATCGCCAGCGCTCAGCGCATCACCTCGATTGCGGACTTCATCAGTGCCCGCTACGGCAAGAGCTCGGGCCTCGGGGCCCTGGTGGCACTGATCGCCTTGATCGGCATCACGCCCTATATCGCCCTGCAGTTAAAGGCGATCACCGTCACCCACGCGGTGCTGGTGAACTACCCCGATGCCGGCGACCTGCGTCTGGCCGACGAGCCCTTCTGGCTGGACAAGTCTTTCTGGGTAGCACTGGTGCTGGCCGTCTTCATCATTCTCTTCGGCACCCGCCACCTGGATGCCAGCGAGCGCCACGAGGGGATGGTGGCCGCCATCGCCTTCGAGTCCCTGGTCAAGCTGATAGCCTTCCTGTCGGTCGGTATCTTCACGGTCTTCGTGCTCTTCCAGGGCCCCGGCGATCTCTTCGCCCGGGTCGCCGCCACGCCGGAACTGGCCGCACGGCTGGGGCTGGATGCCGTACCCGGTGGCGCAACCGGCTGGGCGGGCATGCTGGTGCTGGCCTTTCTGGCATTTCTCACGCTGCCCCGGCAGTTCCAGGTGCTGGTGGTGGAGAACGTCGATGAGCGCCATTTGGCTCGCGCCAGCTGGCTATTCCCGCTCTACCTTCTGGCCATCAACCTGTTCGTGATCCCGATCGCCATGGCGGGCCTGTTGCTGATGGGAGATGCCGACCCCGACCGCTTCGTGCTCACCCTGCCCCTCTCGGCCGACCTGGAGGGCCTGCCGCTGCTGGTCTTTATCGGCGGCCTCTCGGCGGCGACCAGCATGGTCATCGTCGAGACCATCGCGCTCTCCACCATGGTCAGCAACCAGCTGATCATGCCGTTGCTGCTGCGCACCCGCCGCCTGCACCGCAGCGCCAGCGGCGAGCTGGCCGGCTGGCTGCTGGGCATCCGCCGGGTGGCAATCGTGCTGATACTGCTGCTGGGCTATCTCTACCATGCACTGGTCGGCGACGCCTACAGTCTGGTGACCATCGGCCTGGTCTCGTTCGCCGCAGCCTGCCAATTCGCCCCCGCCATGCTGATCGGCATGTACTGGCGCGGCGCACATCACCGTGGTGCCGCCCTGGGGTTGATCGCCGGCACGCTGGTCTGGGCCTGGACCCTGCTGATCCCTGGCTTCGCCCAGTCCGGCTGGCTCGATGCCACCTTTCTCGAGCAGGGTCCCTTCGGCATTGTCTGGCTGCGACCCTATGCACTCTTCGGCCTGGAGGGTTGGGACATCTATACCCACTCACTGCTCTGGAGCCTGACCGCCAACCTCGGCCTGCTGGTCGGGGTCTCGCTGTTCAGTCGTCAATCGCCGCTCGAGCAGACTCAGGCGGCGCTGTTTGCCGAGGCCATGCACCCGAATCTGCTGGAGACCTCTCTATGGCACGGCCAGACCACCCGTGGCGAGTTGCGCACCCTCCTCGACCGCTACCTGGGGACAGGAACGACCGCTCGGGTCTTCGCCGATACCGAACCCCAGACGAGTGATGCCGAACAGCCGGCCACCCCGGCCCAGATCGCGCGCGCCGAACAGGCCCTCTCCGGGGCGCTGGGCAACGCCTCGGCACGGGTGTTGATCAACTCGGTGGTACGCGGTGAAGCACTCGACCTGGAGTCGATCCTCAGCATCCTCGATACCACTTCCGAGACCCTGGAGATCAACCGGCGCCTGGAGCAGAAGTCCAGTGAACTGGCCCAGGCCAGCGAGGAGCTGCGTGCCGCCAACGAGCGCCTGCGCGAACTCGACCGCCTGAAGGACGAGTTCGTCGCCATGGTCAGCCACGAGCTGCGCACCCCACTAACCTCGATCCGCGCCTTCGCCGAGATCCTGCGTGACAGCGACAACCTGCCTGAGGAGAAGCGGGTCCACTTCCTCGATGTGGTGGTCAAGGAGAGCCAGCGACTCTCACGGCTGATCGAGGAGATCCTCGACCTGGCACGCCTGGAGAGCGGGCGCCTGACGCTCCACCCCCAATCTCTCGACCTGGTGGCGCTGGTGCGTCACAGCGTGGATGCGGTGCATCATATGCAGGCGGATCGCGGAGTGGCGCTGGAGGTGGTGGTCGAGCCGGAGCAGGCCCCGGTCATCGGCGACCCGGATCGCCTGGAGCAAGTGATCATCAACCTGCTCGACAACGCCGGAAAGTTTGCCGACGAGGAGGACGCGCGAGTACGACTCAGCTTGCTGCCACACAAGCGTCACTACCGCCTGATGGTGGAGGACAATGGCCCCGGCATCGGCGAGGAGGAGCGCGAGCGGGTGTTCGAGAAGTTCCACCAGATCCAGCGCGTCGATGCAGCGCCCGACAGCCGTCATGGTCGCCCCCGAGGCAGCGGTCTTGGCCTGCCCATCAGCCGCGGGATCGTGGCCCATCTCGGTGGCCGTCTGTGGGTGGAAGAGGCCCCCCATCTCGGAGGGGCCTGCCTGATCATGGAGCTTCCCGAGGCGCCGCCGGAGCCCGGCTAGCCCCGGCGTGCGCGACGCTGCAGCGCCCGTATCTGCTGCAGATCGTGGCGCAGCAGCATCCGCTGGTCCTTGCCGAGGCGTGTCATATCCACCCAGCCATCGGCGGCACGGCCGGCAGCGTGATTGTGGCACTGCTCGTGGAGCAGCAGCGCCTGCAAGCGCCCATGGGCGGCGGTAAGTTCTCGGCAGCTGTCGGCCCCCAGCTTGCCCCTGGCGACCAGCGCTGCGAGCCGCCGCCGGGTATCGGTTTCGCGCACACCGTGCCGCAGCGACATCAGCCTTGCCGCGGCGACCAGTGGCAAAATGGCCTGATGCTTGAGATTGATAGCCCGCTCGTGGGGTGCCCCTTCCAGCGCCCCGGCCAACCGGCCGAGGCGATCCAGCGCCACCGGCTGCTCATCGAACAGCGCCCCCATCTCGTCGAGGAAGAGCCCCGCCGCGGGAAGACGCGTCGCTACCCAGTCGCTCAGCGCCTCGGCGAGGCCCATGTCACCGAAGACCGGAGTGAGGTCGAGCAGGATATTGGCCTGTTGCACGCGCTTGACCCGTCGGTCGGCGCTCCATATCTCGAGCTGGCGCTGCCACTCCGAGAGGCGCTTGCGCCACATCGGCCAGCGGGCCATGACATGACCACTGCACAACGGAATCCCCGCGCGATCGAGCCGATCGCTGAAGCGCTCGCCCAGCGACTGGAAATAGCCGTCAATCTCGAGATGCCGGGCATCCGGATACTCATCGATGATCATGGCATTGTCCTGATCCGGGGCCAGCAGACTCTCGTGACGGCCTCCGGAGCCCAGCACCACGACACAGTACGCCACCGGCGGCGCGCCCCACCCCTGTCCCTTCATCTCGGCCTCGGCGAGACGGATGGCACGGCGGTAAAGCCAGGCGTTATGGTCGCTGATCAGTTGGGAAATCCGCCAGGCAGGCAGATCGAGACGCAACAGTGCCTCCACCAGGGTGGATTGCCAGGCATGGGCGTCGGCCAGGTCGGGATGAGACCCCAGATCGATCAGGGCATCGCGCAGGGGCGCGACAAGATCAGGCAGGCTGGCGGGATCCGGCAGGGTCTCCCCGGCAAAGAGCTCCCGCCACGCTGAGGCGCGATGCAGAAAGCGCACGACTCTCTCGACCGGACTAGCGAGCGAACATGCCGTCGCCCATCTCGTCGATGAAGCGCCGCGCCTTGCTGATCATCAGCTCGTCGCAGGCCTCGCGGCCGGGCACCATATCAGAGCGTTCGAAGCGGTGCTCGAGCACCTCATCCTCGTCCTCTTCGCCATCCCCGCTCAGCGGCCGACGGATCCAGCCGCTGACGCGGTATTGGCCACCCTCCTGTGCCGGCTCGGAGACAATCAGATAGCCGTTGTGCTCCACCGGCTCGGCGGCCGGGGCATGGCCAGGGGAGCCATCGTCATCGCCGGCACCGAACAGCCCCGAGAGAAGCTTCTTGAACATGACAAGCCTCCTACTAGTACCTAGACCTAGCACCCACGATCCTTGCGGAATGCATGCCGGTGGAGCGCCCGCAGGCGCCCCACGGCGGCATCAGTCCTGCTTGCGTCCCTTGCCGGCGGCAATACGCAGGCGCAGGGCATTGAGCTTGATGAAACCTTCGGCATCCTTCTGGTCGTAGGCGCCGGCATCATCCTCGAAGGTCGCGATGGACTCGTCGAACAGCGACTGATCGGACTGGCGACCGGCGACGATGACGTTGCCCTTGTAGAGCTTGAGGCGAACCACACCCGAGACATTGCGCTGGGTCTCGTCGATGGCGGCCTGCAGCATGCGACGCTCAGGGCTCCACCAGTAGCCGTTATAGATGACCTCGGCATACTTGGGCATCAGCTCATCCTTGAGGTGGGCCTCTTCACGGTCGAGCGTCAGCGACTCGATGGCGCGGTGTGCCTTGAGCATGATGGTGCCTCCGGGCGTCTCGTAGCAGCCGCGAGACTTCATGCCGACATAGCGGTTCTCGACGATATCGAGACGGCCGATGCCATTATCGCCACCCATCTTGTTGAGCTTCTCGAGCACCTCATGGGGCTTCATCGGCACCCCATCAATGGCCACGATATCGCCTTGGTCAAAGGTGAGCTCGACGTAGGTGGGCTCGTCCGGGGCGGCCTCCGGCGAGACGCTCCAGCGCCACATGTCCTCTTCTGCTTCGGCCCAGGGATCCTCGAGGATGCCCCCCTCGTAGGAGATATGCAGCAGGTTGGCATCCATGGAGTATGGCGACTTCTTCTTCTGACCGGCGAAGTCCACCGGGATGTCGTGCTGCTGGCAGTAAGCCATCAGCTTCTCGCGGGAGTTGAGGTCCCACTCACGCCACGGGGCGATCACCTTGACACCGGGCTTCAGCGCGTAGGCACCGAGCTCGAAGCGCACCTGGTCGTTGCCCTTGCCGGTGGCGCCGTGGGAGATGGCGTCGGCGCCAGTCTGGTTGGCGATTTCGATCAGACGCTTGGCGATCAGCGGGCGGGCGATGGAGGTACCGAGCAGGTACTCGCCCTCATAGATGGTATTGGCACGGAACATCGGGTAGACGTAGTCGCGCACGAACTCCTCGCGAAGATCCTCGATGTAGATCTCCTTGACGCCCAGTGCCTGAGCCTTGGCACGCGCCGGTTCCACCTCCTCGCCCTGACCGATGTCAGCGGTGAAGGTCACCACCTCGCAGTTGTAGGTTTCCTGCAACCACTTGACGATTACGGAGGTGTCCAGGCCGCCGGAGTAGGCCAGCACCACCTTCTTGACATCGGACATTCGAGGAGCTCCTTTCTGATGAATACGAGAGACCTGCCAGTATAGCGCGCCAACCTGGCCTCGAATACCGCCCATCCACGGGACCTCAAGGGAGCGAGCTGCTAGACTGCGCGAATTCGAGCCGGGCCGCGGCCAGCCTGCCCGTGACATCAATGCCAAACACGAAGGAGAGGTGCATGAGCGAGGCAATCGCCCGCGACCTGATGGCACAGCGATTCCGCAGCTACCTGCCGGTGGTGGTCGACATGGAAACCGGCGGTTTCGATTCCGAGCGCAATGCGATCCTCGAGATCGCCGCGGTCACCCTGACCATGAACGCCGAGGGTTACCTGCTCCCCGAGTCGACCTATGCCTTCCACGTGGAGCCCTTTGCGGGTGCCAGCATCGAGCAGTCGGCACTGGACTTTACCGGCATCCGGCTCGACGATCCCCTGCGTCGCCAGGTGGCGGTCAACGAGTCCGAGGCGCTCAACGAGATCTTTCGTCCCATACGCAAGTCGATCAAGGCCCATGGCTGCACCCGCGCCATCCTGGTCGGCCACAACTCGGCGTTCGATCACGGTTTCCTCAATGCCGCGGTGAACCGCTGCGGCATCAAGCGCAATCCTTTCCACCCCTTCTCCAGTTTCGATACCGCCTCCCTGGCCGGCCTGATGTACGGCCAGACGGTACTGGCCCGGGCCTGCCGGGCCGCCGGCATCGAATTCAACAACAGCGAGGCGCATTCGGCTCGCTATGATACCGAGCGCACCGCCGAGCTGTTCTGCGCCATGGTCAACCGCTACAAGGAGATCGGCGGCTGGGCCCAGACTCAGCGCGAACAGGGGATGGAAGAAGCACCGTAAGCTGGAAGCTGGAAGCTGGAAGCTGGAAGCTGGAAATCAGTATTAAACTGCTCCCCCACACAGCAAACATCCCCGCAGCATGGCTGCGGGGATGTTTTTCTTCGAGCTCCAAGCTTCCAGGCGCAAAGCGCCGCTTTTCAGGCTTGACGCTTAAGCGTCGTCCTTGTGCTTGGCGGCCGTTTCCTTGATCAGCGTCTCGAGCTCGCCGTTCTGGTGCATCTCCATCACGATGTCGCAGCCGCCGACCAGCTCGCCCTCGACCCACAGCTGGGGGAAGGTGGGCCAGTTGGCGTACTTGGGCAGCTCGGCCCGGATATCCGGGTTATCCAGAATATTGACGAAGGCAAAGCGCTCGCCACAGGCCATCAGCGCCTGCACCGTCTGGGCGGAGAAGCCGCACTGGGGCAGCTGCGGGGTGCCCTTCATGTAGATCAGGATCGGGTTTTCGCCGATCTGGCGCTGGATGTTTTCGAGGGTGGTGCTCATGGCGTCTCCCTATGGGTGTAGCGGACAACAGAGGTCGCGAATGCCGGGACGATCAATACCTGATCCCGGCGGTAGGTCTTGGTGCCAGCCATTCTACTGATCCACAACGCGTTGCGCATCCCCCGGCGGCTGGCTAGGATGAGCGCTTTTGCGAGGAGCACCGCATGGCCACTCGGCACTTCCTGACCCTGATGGATGCCAGCCCTGAAGAGCTGAGCTACATGATTCAGCGCGCCATTACCATAAAGAACGCGCTCAAGGTGGAGGGGCCCACCTACACCCCCTTCCCGAATCACACCATGGCGATGATCTTCGAGAAGTCCTCGACCCGCACCCGGGTCTCCTTCGAGACCGCCATGGCACACTTCGGCGGCCATGCGCTGTTCCTCTCTCCCCGCGACACCCAGCTCGGCCGGGGCGAGCCCATCGGCGACACCGCTCGCGTGCTCTCCGAGATGGTCGATATCGTGATGATCCGCACCTTCTCCCACGCCGGACTCGAGTCATTCGCCGAGGCCAGCAGCGTGCCGGTGATCAACGCGCTGACCGACGACTATCATCCGTGTCAGCTGCTCGCCGATGTGATGACCTGGACCGAGCTACGCGGCAGCGTAAAGGGCAAGACCGCAGTATGGATCGGCGACGGCAACAACATGTGCCACTCCTGGATCAATGCAGCCCGCCAGTTCGACTTCCAGCTGCGCATCTGCTGCCCAGAAGGTTATGAGCCGCGCCAGGATATCCTCGAGGCCGCCGGCGATCGCGTCACCCTGCTACGTGACCCCGTCGAGGCCGTGACCGGCGCCGATCTGGTAACGACCGATGTCTGGGCCTCCATGGGACAGGAGGAGGAGCAGGCCAAGCGTGAGGCGGCCTTCGCCGATCTTCAGGTCACCGAAGCACTGCTCGATCGCGCTCACCAGGACGTGCTGTTCCTGCACTGCCTGCCGGCCCATCGCGGCGAGGAGATCAGCGAGACCCTGCTCGACGATCCGCGGGCCGTGGTCTGGCAGGAGGCGGGCAACCGTCTGCATGCCCAGAAGGCATTGATCGAGTTCCTGCTGCTCGGTGAGGTCCACGACGCGCCGTGACCCCCACTAGACCTTGGTCTTATCCGACCAAGGTTGTATAATGCGCCGCAGCAATTTCCACCAAGGAAGACGCGGCGCATGACTACCCCTTCAATCGACACCTTCGGGATGCAGCGCAGCCTGCGCCAATGCCTCGCCAACATGGCCGCCCTGCTCTATCGCCAGGGCCACGTGCTCGAAACCGTCACCGTACCCCATCGTGGCCTCGACCCCTCTGCGCTGGAAACGCTGAAGAGCGACAGCCGCGAATGGTCGGTCTGTCAGCGCATCCTCGAATCAAGCGAGGCCGCCACCTGGAACGACCAGCGCCGCTTCGTGCTGACCGGCATGGGGCGCGAACTGCTCTTCGACATGTTCGGAGAGGGCGCCGCCGACTGCGCCTGAATCCCGCCTGCCCCAGAAGGCCCGCCGACGCTCGATTGCGTCGGCGGGCCTTCTTGGTTATGTTGGCAGCTCTTGTCGGGGCGCCCCTCTCACCGTCATGCGGTATCAAGGGGCTGAGATCGGTATGGCCGAACCCGTTGAACCTGATCAGGTTGATGCCTGCGGAGGGAACAAGTTCGTGCCCCCAGCCCGTCCCTACCCTGCATCCAGCCTGATCTCCACACTGCCAACTGCCGGATGCACGCCTCATGAACGCCACCCCACAACGCCGCTTCGCCATCGCCGGCGCCGGCCTGCTCGGCCGCCTGACAGCCTGGCACCTGCTGCGCGACGGCCATGCCGTCAGCCTCTACGATGCAGGTGACCTTGACACGCCGCCCGCCGCAGCCTGGACCGCCGCCGGCATGGTCGCTCCCCTGGCCGAAACGGTTGTCAGCGAGCGCAGTGTCTATGAGATGGGGCAGATGGCTCTCGATCGCTGGCCCGGATGGCTGGCCGAACTCCAGGCGTCGGAGCTATGGCACCAGCACGGCAGCCTGGTGGTTGCCCACCCCCAGGATGGCAACGAGCTGATCCAGTTCCGCCGTGACCTTGCCGACACCCTGGGAGAAGGCGCCCTCTATCAGGAGCTGGATGGCAGCGGCATACATCATCTGGAACCCGATCTGACTCGCTTCCGCCACGGCCTGTTTCTTGCCGACGAAGCACACCTGGATAACCGCGAGCTGCTCACACGGCTGCTGGGGGCGATACGCGAGCTTGGCGGTGAGTGCCATGCCCATACCCCGGTGAAAGTGCATCCCGGCGAAGTGACCACCCCAACGGGAACGCACCACTTCGACCTGGTGATCGACTGCCGTGGCCATGGCGCCAAGACCAATCACCCCACCCTGCGCGGCGTGCGCGGCGAAACACTGCATGTAACGACCAACGAGATCACACTGACGCGGCCGGTGCGCCTGATGCATCCGCGCTACCAGCTCTATGTGGTCCCCAAGCCCAATGGACGCTTCGTCATCGGCGCCACCTCCATCGAGAGCGAAGATCGCTCACCGATATCGCTGCAATCCTCCCTGGAGCTTTCCAGCGCCCTCTATACTCTGTCACCGGCCTTCGCCGAGGCACGCATCCTTGAGCAGGGTGTCAACCTGCGCCCCGCCTTTCGCAACAACCTGCCCCGGGTTACCCTAAGCGATGGATTGATTAGCGCTAATGGACTGTTTCGCCACGGTTATCTGCTTGCCCCAGCCGTGGTTGAGCATCTATTGAGCGAGATTCGTGGCCACGGTGACAACCCCTTCGCCGACCTACTGGACGGCTCCGCCCCCAGGAGACCCTGTCGTGAAAGCGAGTGACCCCATGCATGAGATCACCCTGAGCCTCAACGGCGAGCCCGCCCGGCTTCCCGAAGGCACCCCCCTGACCCAGGCCCTGGAAGCGTGGGGGTATGGAGAGCGTCGCGTGGCCGTAGCCATCAACGATGCCTTCGCACCGCGCTCCACCTGGCCCGAGCGCACCCTCGGCGAGGGTGACCGTATCGATATCGTGGCCCCGGTAGGAGGCGGCTAATGCACACCCAATCACCCCATGACGATGCGCTGGTGCTCTATGAAGAGCGCTTCAACAGCCGTTTCCTGCTTGGCACCGCCCTCTACCCGTCGCCCCAGGTGATGCAGGGCGCCATCGAGGCCGCCGACTGCGCGATGCTGACCCTGGGGCTGCGTCGCCAGAATCCCGGCGGCGGTAACGCCGATGGCGACGGCGATGCCTTCTGGCAGATTCTGCGTGAAAGCGGCTGCCACCTGCTGCCCAACACTGCCGGCTGTCGCTCTGCCCGGGAAGCCATCACGCTCGCCGAGATGTCCCGGGAACTGTTCGACACACCCTGGATCAAGGTCGAGGTCATCGGCGACGACTACAACCTTCAGCCCGACCCCTTCGGTCTGCTGGAAGCCGCTCGGGAGCTGGTCGAGCAGGGCTTCAAGGTGCTGCCCTACTGCACCGACGATCTGGTGCTATGCCAGCGCCTCCAGGAGGCAGGCTGCCAGGCCCTGATGCCCTGGGGCGCACCGATCGGGACCGGGCGTGGCCTGATGAACCGTTACGCCCTGCGCACCCTGCGCGAGCGCATCGACGTGCCACTGATCATCGATGCCGGCCTCGGGGCTCCTTCCCAGGCCGCCGAAGCCATGGAGATGGGCTTTGATGGCGTGCTGCTCAACACCGCCGTGGCCAAGGCTCGTCGCCCGGCACAGATGTCGGCCGCCTTCGCCCGCGCCATCGAGGCGGGCCGCGAGGCCTATCTCGCCGGCCTGATGGAGCGTCGCCAGACCGCCAGCCCCAGCACGCCGACCCTGGGCCAGCCCTTCTGGCACGCCACACCCTGACACGACCGCCGGCCAGCGTCATCACGCTAGCCGGTTTGACAGCAGCGAACTATCCAACCTAACTGAATGGGCGGAACCCCGGACGCTGCCGCCCTCGATTGCCATAGCGTCCCGCCTCCCGAGGCAGCACCCCTGATCGTTATAAAAAGGAATAACACTATGACCGATCGTTCTCTATCGTTCCCTGCACCCCGGGCGCTGACCATCGCCCTCCTCTCGGCGAGCCTGCTGGCATCTCCAGCCGCCTTCTCACAACAAGCCATTCTCGAGGGTGAGCGCTTCCACCCTCAGGAGAGCTCCCACGGCATGGTGGCTTCCAGCCACTTTCTTGCCTCCGAGGTAGCACGGGATGTGCTCGCGGCTGGCGGCAACGCCGTGGACGCGGCGGTAGTCGCCGGCTTTGCCCTGGCCGTCACGCAGCCCCGCTCCGGCAATATCGGGGGTGGCGGCTTCATGCTGATCTCCGATGAACAGAGCGATGAAGTCATCGCCATCGACTACCGAGAGACCGCACCGGCAGCGGCCTTCGAGACCATGTTCCAGGATGAGAACGGCGAAGCGGTCACCGAGCGTTCACGCTTCACCCACCTGGCTGCTGGCGTGCCTGGCACCGTGGCCGGCCTGGCCATGGCACTGGAGAAGTACGGCACCCTGAGTCTTGCCGAGGCGCTGGAGCCGGCCATACGCCTGGCGGAGGAGGGCTTTGTCGTCCCCCCGCGCTTCGTCAAGGGACTGCAGGATACCCGCGGCCGATTCGAGGCTTGGGACGCCAGCATGGCCAAGTTCTTCAAGGAGGACGGCAGCGCCTATCAGGTCGGCGACCTATTCCGACAGCCCGATCTCGCCGCCACCCTCAAGCGTATCGCCGAGGAGGGGGCGCGGGAGTTCTATGAAGGCGAAACCGCTCGCCTGATCGTCGCCGAAATGGAACGCCACGACGGTCTGATCACGCAAGAAGATCTGGCCGGGTACCAGCCGGTGATTCGCGAACCCAGTCACGGCACCTACCGGGGGCACGATATCTACGCCATGAGCCCGCCCTCCTCCGGCGGCGCCCATATCGTGCAGATGCTCAACATCCTCGAGGAGTACCCCATCGGTGAAATGGGCTTCGGCTCGGCCGATAGCATGCACTTGATGGCCGAGGCCATGAAGCGCGCCTATGCCGATCGCTCCGAGTTCCTCGGCGATACCGACTTCGTGGATGTGCCACTGGCCGGGCTCACCTCCAAGGGGTACGCTGCAGAACTGCGCGCCCAGATCGGTGAACAGGCTACCCCCAGCGCCGAGATTGCCCCCGGCAATCCGGTTGATTACGAATCCAACGAGACCACCCACTTTTCCATCGTGGATGACAACGGTCTTGCGGTATCCAACACCTATACCATCAACTTCAGCTATGGCTCGGGCATCGTTGTCGACGGCGCCGGCTTTCTGCTCAATAACGAGATGGATGACTTCTCGGCCAAGCCCGGCGTCCCCAACGCGTATGGCCTGATCGGCGGCGAGGCCAACAAGGTGGAGCCCGGCAAGCGCATGCTCTCCTCGATGACCCCAACCATCGTCAAGCGTGATGGCAAGAACTACCTGATCACCGGCAGCCCCGGGGGCTCGCGGATCATCACCACCACCCTGCAGGTGCTGATGAACGTGATCGATCACGGCATGAACATCCAGTCGGCGGTCAGCGCCCCGCGCATGCACCATCAGTGGCTGCCCGACGAAATCCGCACCGAGGCCGGCTTCAGTCCCGATACGCTGGAACTGCTCAGGGAGCGCGGTCACACCATCAGCCAGCAATCGGCCATGGGTGCCGCCCAGTCGATCCTGATCGAGGACGGGATGTATTACGGTGGGGCCGACCCTCGCCGCTCCACCTCTTCCGCCATCGGACTATAAGCCACGCCACCCCCGGCCTTCGTGCCGGGGGGGGATATCTGTTTCTGCCTGCGCGCAGCCCACGCCAAGGGCCATATTGAGCCCTTGATCGACCACGCACGACCGACCACGAAAAAGCCGCCTGGCGCAGTGCGCCAGACGGCTAATCCGTTGAATCCTGTTGGTGGAGCCTAGCGGGATCGAACCGCTGACCTCAACACTGCCAGTGTTGCGCTCTCCCAGCTGAGCTAAGGCCCCACGCTGTCTCGCCGTTGCGAGAACGGGGCAGATAATACGGTGACATGAGACCACCGTCAACTCTTTTTTTCTATTTGCATGTCGCTTTGTATAGCAACCTAAGTAGTCTTTCCTCTACTCCTTCACGTATGCCACGCTAGTCGCCAACGGTTACCCTTACATCATGCGATGAGCCGGTCTGCTGCCGTCGAGTCGCTCAGGAGCGAATTCAATTGATCAAGGTACTCATTGCCGATGACCACCACCTGATAAGAACCAGTCTTGCTCACCTGCTGAACACCGAGAGGGACCTGCGGGTCATCGGCGAGGCGGCCAGTGGTGAGGAGGCCATTGCCCAGGCACGGCGCCTCAAGCCTGACGTGGTGTTGATGGATATCCGCATGCCAGGTATCGGTGGTCTCGAAGCCACGCGCAAGATCACCCGAGCCCTCCCTGACACCCGTGTCCTGGTACTGACCGCCTGGCTGGAGGACAGCTTCGCCCAGCGACTGCTGGACGCCGGCGCTCGAGGCCTTGTCAGCAAGGGCTCCCAGCACGAGGAGATGGTTGGTGCCATCCGCGAGGTCTTCCAGGGGCAACGTTATGTCAGCCCGGACGTCGCACAGCGTCTGGTGTTGTCGCGGATCGACTCACCCGAGAACCCCTTCGATGAGCTCTCCTCCAGGGAGATGCAGGTGGCGATGATGATCATCAACTGCCAGAAGGTCGCCGACATCTCGGACCGACTGTTTCTCAGCACCAAGACGGTCAACACCTACCGCTACCGCATCTTCGAGAAGCTGGGCGTCAAGTCCGACGTCGAGCTCACCCACCTGGGCCTGCGCCATGGGTTGGTGGAAGGCTTCTCCACCATGCAGTAACCTCGCCAGATGACCTTTGACCATCGCCACTTCCTGGCCAGCGTCAGCGAGGCCCCCGGTGTCTATCGCATGTTCGACCAGGGCGGCGAGACGCTCTATATTGGCAAGGCGCGCCGCCTCAAGGCGCGGCTCGCCAGCTATTTCCGTGGTGCACTGAACGCCAAGACCCAGGCACTGGTAGCGCGTATCGCCGATATCCAGGTCACGGTGACCAACAGCGAGACAGAGGCCTTGCTGCTCGAGCAGACCCTGATCAAGGAGCTGCGGCCGCCCTACAACATCCTGCTGCGCGACGACAAGTCCTACCCCTTCATCTTTGTCACAGACCGCCACCCCTTTCCGGCGCTGGAGTACAAGCGGGTTCGTCAACGCCGAGATGACGGGTGCTATCTCGGCCCCTACCCCAGCAGCCACGCGGTGCGCGACAGTCTCTCGCTGATGCAGAAGATATTCCGCATCCGCAACTGCGAGGACAGCGTCTTCGCCCACCGCTCGCGACCCTGCCTGCAGTACCAGATCGATCGCTGCAGCGCACCCTGCGTGGGATACATCTCCGAGGCCGACTATCGCCGCGATCTGGAGCACGCCGTGCAGTGCCTGGAAGGCAAGAGCGAACAGGTTACCCGGGAGCTCACCGCCGCGATGGAAGCCGCCAGCCGTGAACTGGCCTTCGAGGAGGCGGCCCGCCTGCGCGATCAGATCCAGCAGCTGCGGCAACTGCAGCAACGCCAGTTTGTGGATACCGGCGATGGCGACGCCGACGCCTTCGCGCTGACCAGCCGCCCCGGAGCGCTATGCATCTCGGTACTGGCCATCCGCCAGGGGAGGCTGCTGGGGGCGCGCCATCACGCCCCCGCCAATGGCCTCGACCTACCGGAAGAAGCGCTGCTGGGCGACTTCATCAGCCAGTACTATCTGGGCCAGGCCCGGGAGATCCCTCGGGAGGTGATCACCAGTCACGCCGTTACGGACGCCGAGCTGATCGTCCAGGCGCTGGCCGAAAAGGCCGGCCGCCGAGTGCGGCTGACCGATCAGGTGCGCGGGCATCGCGCCCAGTGGAAGGAGCTGGCTCTCACCAACGCCGAACAGCAGCTGGCCGCCCAGCTGGCCAATCACAACCAGCTTGCGCAACGTTTCGATGCACTGCGCGACGCCCTGGGCATGGCAGAAGCGCCGGCACGGCTCGAGTGCTTCGATATCAGTCACAGTCATGGCGAGGCCACGGTCGCCTCCTGCGTGGTGTTTGACGAAAACGGTCCACGCAAGTCGGACTATCGTCGTTTCAATATCGAAGGAGTGGCGGCGGGTGATGACTACGCGGCCATGCAGCAGGCGCTCACCCGTCGCTTTCGTCGCCTGAAAGATGGCGAAGGGCAGACGCCAGATGTGCTCGTCGTGGATGGCGGCAAGGGGCAGCTCAACATGGCCCGCGAGGTACTGGCGTCGCTGGGAGTCATCGGCGTGGCGCTTCTCGGCGTGGCCAAGGGCACTACCCGCAAGGCGGGTCTGGAAACACTCTTCCTGGAAACCGTGGACAGGACGCTGAACCTGGAACCCTCATCCCCTGCCCTTCACCTGATTCAGCATATTCGCGATGAGTCGCACCGGTTCGCCATCACCGGTCACCGCACACGACGAGACAAGCAGCGCCGCACCTCGACACTCGAAGGCATCCCCGGCGTGGGCCCCAAGCGCCGGCGCGAGCTGCTGCGCTTCTTCGGCGGACTGCAGGGGGTCAAGCAGGCGACGCGTGACGAGCTGGCCCGTGTGCCTGGCATCAGCGCCACCCTGGCCGAGACGATCCATCAAGCTCTGCATGGATGATGCTCGCCAAGGGGGATAGAATACGCCAACGCTTAACGCTCCTCTCACCGGCAAGGACAGCTTCGCGCGATGAACATTCCGAATATCCTTACCCTGGCCCGTATCGCTTTCATCCCGCTGCTGGTAGTGCTGTTCTATCTGCCACTCTCCTGGAGCATGCCCCTGGCGGCCGCGCTCTTCGCCCTGGCCTCGGTGACCGACTGGCTGGACGGCTATCTGGCCAGACGCTGGAACCAGGCCACACCGTTCGGCGCCTTCCTCGACCCGGTAGCCGACAAGCTGATGGTGGCGGTGGCGCTGGCGCTGATGATCGAGCGCTATGACGCAGTCTGGCTGACCCTCCCTGCGCTGGTAATCATCGGACGCGAAATCGTGATCTCCGCGCTGCGCGAGTGGATGGCCGAGATGGGCAAGCGGGGCAGCGTGGCGGTGTCGTGGATCGGCAAGTTGAAGACCACCCTGCAGATGGTTGCCATCTTCCTGCTGCTGGCCTTCGCCCCCGGCACGCCTGTTGCCATGCTCGCCGTGGTGACTCTCTATGCAGCGGCCGTGCTGACACTCTGGTCGATGGCGCTCTATCTGCGCGCAGCCTGGCCGCATCTCAGGCGTTCCATGTAGGAAAGAGGGGAAACGTAGGGAAGAGAGGAAAAGGCTTGACTGTCACCGGCTTATCCGTATAATACGTTCTCGAGTCAGGCGGGAATAGCTCAGTGGTAGAGCATCGCCTTGCCAAGGCGAGGGTCGGGAGTTCGAATCTCCTTTCCCGCTCCATTCTTAGGAATGGCCCGACTCATGAGGCTGGATGGCAGAGTGGTCATGCAGCGGACTGCAACTCCGTGTACGCCGGTTCGATTCCGACTCCAGCCTCCACTCCCCTATCTCTCCTGTACTGCCCGACACCGTGCCGCCCGGATGGCGAAATTGGTAGACGCAAGGGACTTAAAATCCCTCGGTGGCGACACCGTGCCGGTTCGAGCCCGGCTCCGGGCACCAAGCAATCGCTGATGGGCCAGACAGACCCCCTGCGGGGCAATCTTCGATGAACCTGCCGCCCCTGCGCGACCCCTTCTTCACCTATCGCTATCGTCGCCGACTGCACGTGCTGCGTGTCATGCTGGCGCTGACAGCCTCGTTCCTGCTCACCCATTTTCTGACGATCCCTCACTCCGGTTGGGCGCTGGTGAGCACCGTCATGGTAATGGGCAACCTGCCGCATATCGGTGGCGTGCTCGACAAGGGCCGCCAACGACTGCTCGGCACCCTGCTTGGCGCGGCCAGCGGACTGCTGCTGATCCTGCTCCCCGGCGACCTGACGCCGCTGATCCCGGCCGGCAGCCTGACCGCCATCGGTGTCGCCACCTGGCTCACCTTCGGCAATCGCCACGGCTACAGCGGCCTGATGTTCGCCATCAGCCTGCTGCTGGTGGCCGGCGACGGCAACCATGCTCTGGATGTGGGCCTGTGGCGAGCCTTCAATGTGCTGCTTGGCACCCTGGTCGGCATTACCACCACCATGCTGATCCTGCCCCAGAAGGCCACCGACCTATTGCGTTTCATGCTGGCGGAGAATCTCGACCGCCTGGCGCGCCTGTTTCATGCCCACACCACCGCCACGGCCGCCCTGGATATTGACACCCAGGCCCTGCTCAAGGCGACCAGTTCGGCGCTGGTCAAGCAGCGCGGCCTGGTCGATGCCATCCATCGTGAACGTCGACTGAGTCGAAACGAGCTGGATGACGTCATCTCCCTACAGCGACGCATGCTCTCGACCATCGAGCTACTGCTCGAGACCCACTGGAACACACGAGCCGGCCACGACCGTATCGAGGCGATGGAAGGGTTACGCGATGAACAACACCGACTCTCCAGGGAGCTCGGCACCCTGGCCTACCAGGTACGCACCGGCCAGTCCATCGACGTCGAGATCAGTCAGTTCGACCTGCAACGTCACGCCCCACTGGCCACCACCGCGGTCAGCCCAGAGGGACGCGCCCTGTTCAGCCCCAGTGGCTACCTGTGGCTGAATCGTGAACTGGCCCGGCTGACCGAGGCGCTGGTCACGCGCCTGGGCGGACTGACGCGACTGCCTAGCCAGCGTCTGCGTCGCGCCTCCGGGCGAAAGTGGGCTCGCCGCCATACCGCCACGCCCGACAGAGGAGCGCAAGATGCCCCACGGCAACCATGATGTGCTGATCATCGGCGGCGGTGTCGCCGGCTTGGTACTCGCCTTAGAAATTGCCGATCAACGCGCCGTCACGCTGCTGCGTCCGGCGAGTGACGACTTCGGCTCCAGCCGCTGGGCCCAGGGTGGCATCGCCGCCGTTCTCTCCCCTAGCGATAATCTCGAGGCCCATGTCCAGGACACACTGGTGGCGGGCGACGGACTTTGCGATGAGGCTGCAGTGCGCTTCACCGTAGAGCAGGGGCCGGAAGCCATCGAGTGGCTGCTCAACCTCGGCGTGCCCTTTACACGCGACACCAGCCCGGGGGCCGACTACCCCTACCACCTCACTCGCGAAGGCGGACACGGCGCGCGACGCATTATCCATGCCGCCGATGCTACCGGTCGAGCGGTGATGGCCACCCTCAAGGCTCATGTCGTGGCACACCCCCGAATCCAGGTTCGCGACGACCTCACCGCTGTCGGACTGCTCCAGGATAGCGCCGGCCGCTGCCGCGGCGCTCGCTGCCTGAACAGCGCCGGGCGGCGGCTCGACCTGTCGGCTCACGACACCGTACTGGCCACCGGCGGCGCCAGTGGTCTCTATCGATACACCACCAGCCCCATGCCGGCCAGTGGCGAAGGCATGCTGATGGCCGCCGAGCTGGGCGCAACGCTGATGAACCTGGAGTTCCAACAATTTCACCCAACCTGCCTGCATGATCCGGAGGGGGCGCCCTTCCTGATCAGCGAGGCGGTACGCGGCGAGGGCGGGAAACTGCTCAATATTCATGGTGAGCGCTTCATGCCGGGTATCGACTCACGCGCCGAACTTGCTCCGCGAGACGTGGTGGCTCGAGCCATCGACAGCGAGATGCAGCGCACCGCCAGCGACCATGTCTTCCTGGACATTCGGCATCTGGGCGAAGCGGCGATCCGCGAGCACTTCCCCACCATCCACCGCCACTGCGCCGAGCGCGGCATCGATATCGTGAACGCTCCGATCCCGGTGGTTCCGGCGGCCCACTACAGCTGCGGTGGCGTGGCCACGGATCGCTACGGTGCCAGTGATATCGAGCACCTTTATGCAATAGGGGAAGTCGCCTGCACAGGCCTGCACGGTGCCAACCGCATGGCCAGCAACTCATTACTGGAGTGCCTGGTGTATGCACGCAGCTGCGCCGTCGCTCTGCGTGATGCGTCTCGCGCGCCTCTCACGGACGCCGTCAACAGCTCGACCGTCATCGAGGCCGCGCCACCACCGGTCCAACTCGCCGAATGGCGCGAGCGAATGCGCGTCCTGATGAGCGCCCGAGTGGCCATCGTCCGCCACGACATCGAGCTGCTCAAGACCGCCGAAGCGCTGGCCGAGTTACAGCAGGAGGTCTCACCGGTCATCCGGCAGCATGGCCAGCCGGGCATCGAGCTCTCGAGCCTGTGGCACGCGCTGCGCCTGGCACGCTTGACCGTGGCCAGCGCCCAGAGACGGCGCGAGTCCCGAGGCCTGCATTACAACCCGGACTGCCCACATCACGCCGACCATCATCCTCACCCCTCGCGGGTACGACTGGCCGAACTCGGCTAAGCAGTCCGGTGGGGGCGTGGGGCACGTGTATGTACGCGCCCCCTTCGTCAGTCGCGCCCCCCATCTCGTGCCCCCGGCCTGGAGTGGCCTAGTGACGGATCAGGAAGCGACGTAACTCTCGATGATCAAATGACGAACAGCTGTCCGGCCATAGCCACAGCCGTCGGCCATTCAGTCTAAGCCCGATCAGCCAGGGACCCAGATAGTCGCAGTGCAGCCTGACCGGCTGCGGGACGGACACCCCGGCTTCCAGCCATCGCCACTGCACCTCCCCGCCGGGCAGCGCCTGCGCACTCAACTCACCTCGGGGGTGGTGACGCACAGCCCCTACCGTGATGACGATCAGGCAGAGGGCCGTCGACAACCACAGCAGCAAGGGCAGCACGCTGGCGAGGAGGCCGACCACTGCAGCGGTCGGCAGGAGATGCGCCAGCAACGCCAGCCTAGACCGGTCGATGCGACACGCTATCGGCGCTCTCGGCATGCTCGATGATCATCTGGACGATACGTCGACGCACCGGCTCCTGAGGCAGCTCGCGACGCATCAGCCACAGGAACAGGTCCTGATCCTCCTCGTCGATCAGCTCACGGAAGGCCGCCTGGTCGGCGGGATCGAGGGCGTCATAGCGCTGTTCCAGGAAGGGTACCAGCAGCAGATCCAGCTCCCACATGCCGCGACGCGAGTGCCAATAGAGTCGCTTGCGCTGTGCCGCCTCGGGGCTTGATGGTTCGTTCAAGGTCGACCTCGACTTTGCCTTGGGGATGTCTGGACAGTATACCCGAGGCCGCGCCTCGGCACAGCTGACGCCGGACAGGGATGCGGGACTCTACCCATGGGCGTAGTGCGTTGTTTTGTCTCGCTTTGCCGAGTATGCTTGGAGGAAAATAACAGCCGCGCCGCCAATGGAGATCGAAGATGACCAAGTCCGAGCTGATCGAACAGATCGCCATGCGTCAGCCCGAGCTGTCGCTCAAGGAAGTGGAATCGGCGGTTCGGCTGATTCTCGACGACATCACCGAAACGCTGGCAGCCGGGGGACGCGTCGAGATACGTGGCTTCGGCAGCTTTTCACTGCACTACCGCGAACCGCGCGTCGGACGTAATCCCAAGACCGGCGAACCGGTCGCGCTGGACGGCAAGTTCGTGCCACACTTTAAACCCGGCAAGGAGCTGCGCGAGCAGGTGGACGCCAGCCGCGAGCTGGGCTACTAAACCCGGCACAGCGCTCTCAGGGCCCAATTCTTACATCCACAGGGGATACTTCGCATGCGTTGGCTCAAAGGCCTGATCCTGGCCATCATCCTGCTGGCGGTTCTACTGGTCGGCATCCTGTTCGCGGTCAATAACAGTGAGGCTCTGCCGCTCAATCTGATCTGGCTTGAACTGCCGCCCGCCTCGTTATCGGTATGGCTGCTGGCCTCACTGGCTGTGGGCGTGCTGCTCGGCATGCTGGCGATGAGCGGTGTCTACCTGCGCCTGAGGGCGCTACTGACTCGCGCCCAACGCCATAACCAGCAACAGCGCAAGGAGCTCGACAAGCTGCGCGTTCAGGAGCTCAAGGAGACTCGGGAGTTGAAGGAACTCGCCTGATATGCCCGATGCGCTGCTGCTGACCCTCCTGTTGGCAGCCGTCGCCACCGGCTGGTGGCTGGGACGTCGCGAACGCCGCAAGTCCATCAATCCCGCGCCTCCCCAAGGACTGGCGCGGGATTACTTCGTGGGCCTCAACTACCTGCTCAACGACCAGCAGGACCGCGCCATCGAAACCTTCGTTGGGGCGCTGGAGGTCAACAGCGAGACCATCGACACCCATATTACTCTCGGCAACCTCTTCCGTAGTCGAGGTGAGGCCGACCGAGCGATGAAGATCCACCAGAATCTTCTCGCTCGCCCTAGCCTGACAGGCAGTCAAGGCGAGCGTGTGCAACTGGAGCTGGCCCGTGACTTCCTCTCCCTGGGCCTGCTGGATCGCGCCGAGCGCCTGCTCAAGGGACTGCTGCGTGACTCTCAGGACGCCGAGCTGACACGCTCGGCACGCCGGCTGCTGGGCGACCTCTTCGAGCGCCAGGGTGAGTGGTCGGAAGCCTTCGCGGTTATCACTCCACAGCTACTCCGCGACAGCCAGGAGCTACGCCGCACCGCGGCGCACTGGCTCTGCCAGCAGGCCGAAGAGGAACGCGGCAATGCCAGCCCGGTGCTGGCGCGTCGCCATCTCAAGCAGGCCCTCAATACCGACCCGAAATGCGTGCGCGCCAACCTGCTGCTGGCCGCCCTGGAGCACGATACCGGGCACTATCGACAGGAAATTACGCTATTGTCGCGGATTCCCGAACAGGACTCGGCCTTTATCCCCTCCCTGCTCGAGCCTCTGGCCAACGCCTATCGACTACTCGACGACGAGGAGGGGCTGATCGCACACCTTCAAAGGCTGTTGGATAAAACGCCCTATACCAGCGTCATCATTCTGCTGGCCGAGACCCTTCGCCATCAGCGAGGCACCGAGGCCGCGATCGATCTTGTCAGCACGCAGCTCAATCGCGAAACGAGCCTGGGCGCCCTCGATTACCTGATCGACCTCTATCGCCAACACGGTAGCAGCACGGCACTGGAGCAGCTGGCACTGCTGCAACAGCACACCACTACGCTGCTCGCAAAGTTGCCTCGCCATCGCTGCCGGCGCTGTGGCTTCAGTGGCGACCAGCTGCACTGGCAATGCCCCCGCTGCCGCCACTGGGGAACGATCCGGCCGATCACCGGGATTGAAGGTGAGTAGCGACTCGTCTCAGGCGAGCTCTGCCTCAATGGCGGCGAGCGCCTCCATGGGCTCTGGCGCCTGAGTGACTGGGCGCCCCACCACCAGGTGAGTGCTACCAGCGGCCATGGCATCACGCGGCGTCATCACCCGCTTCTGGTCGCCGACCTGAGCGAAGCTTGGCCGAATCCCCGGCGTCACCTTGAGGAAATCATCGCCGCACAGCGCGTTTAGGCGGGCCGACTCCTGGGCCGAACAGACCACACCGTGCATTCCGCTCTCCTGGGCCAGCAGCGCCAGGCGCTCGACCTGCTCGGCGGGGGGCACCGACACCCCCACCTCGGCCAGATCCTCGACCATCATGCTGGTCAGCACGGTCACCGCGATCAGCCGTGTGCTCAAGGCCTGGCGCTCCAGCCGGTCCCGAGCCGCCTCCATCATGCGCCGCCCGCCTGAGGCATGCACATTGACCATCCATACGCCCTGCTCTGCCGCCGCCTCTACGGCACCGGCCACGGTGTTGGGAATATCATGAAACTTGAGGTCGAGAAACACCTCGAACCCACGGCCATGCAATGCATCAAGCACGTCGGGACCACTGCGCGTAAACAGCTCCTTGCCAACCTTGAGACGGCAGCGCGCCGGATCGAGGCGGTCCGCCATACAGAGGGCAGCATCCAGCGAGGGGTAATCGAGGGCGATGATCAGTGGGGAATCGGTAGACACGAAACAGGCTCCTGGCAAGAGGAAATCGACGGCAGAGTATACCAGCCATATTGAACATGAACCGTGCGAGTTCATTGATATGAATCCGACGATATTCTTGAGACATGCAGGACAACGCGTCGGGTTCAATGGCGTTCTGTACTACGTGCAACTGAGCAAAAGGCCTCAGGGAATCCATGCACCCCATGGCTAGCCTTAAACAGGCATCGGCGGAGGTTGCGATGCCAACAAGGGAGAAATGCCATGAAATTCAGGTTTCACGCCCTGTTCGGGGCCTGTCTCGTCGCCCTTCTGCTGGGTCTCACGCCGCTTGGCGCCGTGGCTCAGGAGGTAGAGCCGATCAATATCAACACGGCCAGCGCCGAACTGTTGACCGAGCTGCCGGGCATCGGACCCAGCAAGGCCGCCGCCATCGTCGAGGATCGCGAAACCAACGGTCCCTTCGAGAGCGCCCAGGATCTGACACGAGTCAGCGGCATCGGTGATGGCACCGTAGCCAACCTGGAGGATCAGATAACCTTCTAACACCAAAACCTGGATGACTAGACTAGAGCCCTGATAACGATGGATGGCCAGTCAATGGGCCGTCCATCGTACCATTGCCGGCTATGGCACGATGGACTCTGATTACAGCCGCAGGCCTCCGTCACACTCGATTACGCGGCCGCTAAAGTAGTCATTCTCGAAGATGAACAGCGCGCTCTGGGCGATATTATCCGGTTCACCGAGGCGCTTGAGTGGAATGCCTGCAGTCAGCTTGTCGAGCATATCCTGACGCATTGACGCGGTCATTTCGGTTTCGATGAAGCCCGGCGCGACGGCGCCCACGCGAATGCCATGGCGCGCCAGTTCCTGGGCCCAGGTGGTGGTGAGCGCTACCACCCCTGCCTTGCACGCCGCATAGTTGCTCTGCCCCATGTTGCCGGCCCGGGAGATGCTTGAAATATTGACGATCACCCCCTCCTGACCGGCCTCGACCATCTGCGTCGCCGCTTCGCGTCCGCACAAAAAGACACCGGTTAGATTGACGTCGACCACCGACTGCCACTGATCGAGCGACATGCGCTTCTCGACCCTTCCCTCCCGAGGCTTGATCAACAGCGCATCACGCAGGATGCCGGCATTGTTGATCAGACCGCTGACCGGGCCCAGGGAGGCCGCAATATCGGCAAAGGCCTGCGTAACCGAGGCTTCATCGGCCACATTGGTCACGAAGGCCCGCGCCTCGACACCGGACTGGTGAAAACTCGAGACGGCAACATCCAGGCTGGCGGCATCGGTATCCAGCAGGGCCAGGCGAGCACCACGGCTGCCCAGGGTCGCCGCCATGGCGAGCCCCAGCCCACGGGCGCCACCGGTGATGGCGATCACGGCGTTCTCCAGTTGCATCATGCATCCTCTTTGTAAGCGGTTGATCGAAATACACTGTACCAAAGCTGCACACACTGCATCCCGGCTTATTTCATCTGTCCATTTCTCTCGGCCATTTCACCTACCCAGACTCTCGTCTCGAGCGGCGGATCGCCAGCGACGGCGTTCAACGCTTGATTTCCAGGTTTGCGCCCCCATGTCTGCTTCATCTCCACCACGGGAGGCCACATGCCTTTTCTTCTGATCTTCACGCTATTTGCCCTGCTCGACTTCGTGGTCCTGTTTTCGGTAGGCGGCCAGATCGGGCTGCTCGCCACTGTGCTGCTGGTCCTGGCAACCGGCTTTGTCGGCCTGCATCTTATTCGCCGTGAAGGCGCCGCCACCTTTGCCCGGGCTCGAGAACGCCTCGAGCGCGGTGAGGTCCCTTCCGGCGAACTGCTGACGGGGGCCGCCCTTATCTTCGGTGGTGCCCTGCTGATGGCGCCGGGGTTCATCTCCGACGCCCTGGGTTTCATGTGTCTGATTCCCGATGCCCGCCGCCTGATGGGCAAGCTGCTGGCATGGCTGGGTATCCGCACCCAGGGATTTCATATGCACGGCGGGGGTTTTTCCTCCGCGAGCAGCCACGCCTCGTCCGGTCATGCTGCGGGACCTCGAGATGACTGGTCCCAGGCCGACGAGGGCCGCCACCGGCGCGGTGGCCAGGCCTCATCATCACAGGACGACGACGGTGCCATCGAGGGTGAGTTCATCTCTCGTGATGAGCGCCGCCGCTGATCGGATGGGTGCGGCAAAAAAATTTATCGACGGGCCTTGAATCCCCTTGGACGGGCCCCACTTACTCGACAGCAACAGGTTTCGGCGCGGCATCCGCGCCATTTACACGGAAGGCGCCTGACGCCTCCCCTCGCTGCCTCGGTGGCGAGGTCATGATGCAAACCGCCGGTTCACCGGCATACACACCATCAGGAGAACGTGAGCAATGAACATCCGTCCCTTGCACGATCGCGTCATCATTCGTCGCGTTGAGGAAGAACAGAAGACTGCTGGCGGCATCGTGCTCCCGGGCAGCGCCCAGGAAAAGCCGACTCGTGGCGAGGTACTCGCCGTCGGTAATGGCCGGATCCTCGACAACGGTGACGTCCGCGCACTCGACGTCAAGGTTGGCGACACCGTGATCTTCAAGGATGGCTTTGGCGTCGAGAAGCAGAAGGTCGACGGCGAGGAAGTCCTGATCATGAGCGAGTCCGACATCCTGGCCGTGGTCGAAGGCTGAGTCTCGACCGCCACAACACTCGATACTGACTGACGTTCACGAACTCACAGGAAGCATACGAAAATGGCAGCGAAACAAGTCAAGTTCTCCAGCGATGCACGCACCCGCATGGCCAAGGGTGTCGACACCCTGGCCAACGCCGTCAAGGCCACTCTGGGCCCGAAGGGCCGCAACGTGGTGCTCGAGAAGTCCTTCGGCGCGCCGACCGTCACCAAGGACGGCGTCTCCGTAGCCAAGGAGATCGAGCTCAAGGACAAGTTCGAGAACATGGGCGCACAGATGGTCAAGGAAGTCGCTTCCAAGACCTCCGATGTCGCCGGTGACGGCACCACCACCGCTACCGTTCTGGCCCAGTCCATCGTGACCGAGGGTCTGAAGGGCGTGATCGCCGGGATGAACCCGATGGATCTCAAGCGCGGCATCGACCAGGCCGTCGCCGCCGCCGTCAAGGAGATCGGTGAGCTGGCCGTGCCCTGCACCGACACCAACGCCATCGCTCAGGTTGGCACCATCTCCGCCAACGGCGACAAGCGCATCGGTGAGATCATCGCCGAGGCGATGGAGAAGGTCGGCAAGGAAGGCGTCATCACCGTCGACGAAGGCCGTGGCTTCGAGGACGAGCTGGATGTCGTGGAAGGCATGCAGTTCGACCGTGGCTACCTGTCGCCCTACTTCGTGACCAACCAGGACACCATGGCGGTCGAGCTGGAAGATCCGTTCATCCTGCTGGTGGACAAGAAGATCTCCAACATCCGCGAGCTGCTGCCGACTCTCGAGTCCGTGGCCAAGGCTGGCAAGCCGCTGGTGATCATCGCCGAGGACATCGAAGGCGAAGCGCTGGCTACCCTGGTGGTCAACACCATGCGTGGCATCGTCAAGGTCGCGGCCGCCAAGGCCCCGGGCTTCGGTGACCGTCGCAAGGCCATGCTGCAGGACATCGCCATCCTGACCGGTGGCACCGTGATCTCCGAGGAAGTGGGTCTGGACCTCGAGCAGGCTACCCTGGACCACCTGGGCACCGCCAAGCGCGTGACCATGTCCAAGGAGAACACCACCATCATCGATGGCGCCGGCCAGGATGGTGACATCGAGGCTCGCGTCAGCCAGATCCGCGCCCAGATCGAGGAGACCTCCTCCGACTACGATCGCGAGAAGCTCCAGGAACGCGTCGCCAAGCTGGCCGGCGGTGTTGCCGTCATCCGCGTCGGTGCCGCCACCGAAGTGGAGATGAAGGAGAAGAAGGCGCGCGTCGAAGACGCCCTGCACTCCACCCGCGCCGCCGTCGAGGAAGGCGTGGTGCCCGGAGGCGGTACCGCCCTGGTGCGCGTGCTGACCAAGGTCGCCGGCCTCAAGGGTGACAACGAGGACCAGACCCACGGAATCGCCATCGCCGTGCGTGCCATGGAGGCCCCGCTGCGCCAGATCGTCACCAACGCCGGCCAGGAGGCTTCCGTCATCCTGAACCGCGTCAAGGACGGCGAAGG
Source organism: Halomonas marinisediminis (assembly GCF_004347715.1). Taxonomy (NCBI): domain Bacteria; kingdom Pseudomonadati; phylum Pseudomonadota; class Gammaproteobacteria; order Oceanospirillales; family Halomonadaceae; genus Halomonas; species Halomonas marinisediminis. The sequence goes on from NZ_SLTR01000001.1 coordinate 357,627, forward strand.
CAACTTCGGCTACAACGCCCAGACCGGCGAGTTCGGCGACCTGTTCGAAATGGGTGTGCTGGACCCGGCCAAGGTCACCCGCTCTGCGCTGCAGTCCGCGGGCTCCGTGGCCGGTCTGATGATCACCACCGAGTGCATGATCGCCGACGATCCGGACGATAAGGACACTGCTCCGGACATGGGCGGCATGGGTGGCATGGGTGGCATGGGCGGCATGATGTAAGCCTGCCCTACCCTGCCCCAGGCACTGCCCTTCCGGGCAAGCCCTGAGACGGACCCCGCCGGTGAGAGCCGGCGGGGTCTTTTACGTCGGGAGCAAGGAGCATAATCGTGCGCTACCCGCAGCGAAGGCGCCAAGGGGGTACCTGGTTGCTTGCCTCTTGTAGCTGACCGAAGCCCCGGTAAGATACCGCCACACTCACGGAACGCCCGACCCTGCCCATGCTATCGAATATCCGAATTATCCTTGTCCAGACCTTCCATCCCGGTAATATCGGCGCCGCCGCACGGGCCATGAAGACCATGGGGCTGAGTGAGCTGGTGCTGGTCCATCCCCGCCAGTTTCCAGACCCCGAGGCTACCCGGCTCGCCGCCGGGGCCGAAGACCTGGTGGAGGATGCCAGGGTCGTCGATTCACTGGCGGAGGCCGTCAGCGACTGCGTACAGGTGGTGGGAGCGAGTGCGCGACTGCGCAGCCTGCCGCTGCCCCACTTCGATGAACCCGATGCCATGGCCCGCGAGCTGGTGGAACATGCCGCCCACGACCCGGTGGCCCTGGTGTTCGGGCGCGAACGCTTCGGCCTCACCAACGACGAGATCGCCCTGTGCAGCCACCAGGTCAGCATCCCCGCCAATCCCGACTACGGCATCCTCAACCTCTCCCAAGCGGTACAGGTGCTCGCCTACGAGGCATTTACGGCCTGGCGGAGGCGCCCCGGTAACGGCTACCGCCCGACCCTGCCCGCCGAAGAGCGCCAGCCGAGTCGCGAACAGCTCGCGTATTTCCATGAGCACCTGAGCCAGGTCATGCACCGCAGCGGGTTCATCACCCAGCCCCATGCCCATACCGAGGCTCACCTGCATACGCTATTCGCCCGCGCTCAGCCCTCGCGACGCGAACTCTCACTGCTGCGTGGCCTGCTGGCGTCGTTCGAGCGCCACCTGCCCCAGAAATAATCACCATGAAGCACTGGCGCACAAGCACAACGGCGACCCGAAGGTCGCCGTCGAAGATCACTCCCTGGCAGGCAGATGCCTAGAGTGTCATGGCAGCCAGCCAGCCGAAGCCGATCAGCGGAATATTGTAGTGGACGAACGTCGGCACCACGCTATCCCAGATATGGTCATGCTGGCGATCCACATTCAGACCCGAGGTCGGCCCCAGCGTGGAGTCGGAGGCCGGTGAACCGGCATCGCCCAGCGCCGCCGCCGTCCCCACCAACGCTACGGTGGCAAGGGGAGAGAAGCCGAACTGCACCGCCAACGGCACGAAGATGGCGGCGATGATCGGGATCGTGGAGAACGACGAGCCGATCCCCAGGGTGATAAACAGCCCCACCAGCAGCATCAGCAGCGCAGCCAGGCCGCGGTTGTCACCGATCACCTCGACGCTGGAGTGCACCAGGGTCTCGATATGCCCGGTAGCGGTCATGACCGACGCAAAGCCCGACGCCGAAATCATGATGAAGCCGATCAGCGCCATCATGCGCATGCCGCTGGTAAAGAGATCGTCGGCCTCACGCCACTTGAAGATCCCGCCCACAGAGAGCAGCGCGAAACCCACCAGCCCGCCGAGGATCATGGAGCCGGTCCAGAGCTGGATGCCCAGGGCCGCCACGATGGCCACCACCGACATCATCAGGCCCATGGCATGCGGCTCGCGATGAGTCTCTGGATGATGATGCGGCACATTGGTGGTCGCCACCTCGGCATCGGCATAATCACGCGGACCACGATAGCTGAGAAATACCGCAACCAGCAGGCCCAGGGCCATGCCCCCCACCGGCACGCCCATGGCCAGGGGTACCATGCCGCGACCTATCTCGAGTCCCAACGCCTCACCGGCCTGGTTGATGTTGGCCAGCAGGATATCGTTGAGGAAGATCGCCCCGAAGCCCACCGGCAGCAGCATATAGGGCGCCGTCAGGCCGAAGGTCAGGGCACAGGCCACGGCACGGCGGTCGAGTCGCAGCTGATTCATCACCTTGAGCAGCGGCGGGATCAGGATCGGAATAAAGGCGATATGTACCGGAATCAGGTTCTGGGAGGAGATGGCCACCAGCAGTACCGACCCGAGCAGCAGGTATTTCACTATCGCCTGCCGATTTGCCGTGGCCTCCTGACCGAGCAGGGAGATAAGGCGCCTGGCCAGCAGATCGGGCAGACCCGAGCGTGAGATCGCGACGGCAAAGGCCCCCAGGGTGGCGTAGGCCAGGGCCACCTTGGCACCGCCCCCCACACCATCGTTGAAGGCGCCCAGGGTCTCCTCGACGGAGAGCCCCCCGATCAGGCCGCCCACCAGCGCCCCGACCACCAGCGCAAAGACGACCGAGACGCGTGCCAGTGACAGTCCGACCATCACCAGCACCGCAATGATTACCGCATTCATGGCTGAGTTTCCCGAAGAAGGAGTTGGATTGAGACGAAACGGCGCAGAATTTTATCAGAAGCCGTTAGGCACTGCCGTTACTCGATCCGATCTCCTCCCCTATTTTTCAACATCGGCCTGCGACCACTCGCCGACCACCCCGGCACGCCGGCGCGGATGCGTCGTGAGAAGTCATGATCATCATGGGCCGCCAGAGCGCGCTCGGTGATATCACCGCGACGCTCGAGCTCGCTCAAGGAGTGGCCAGGCAACAGGCCACCATGATCGTGGACATAGCCGGGCAATCGACCAGTCAGCAGCAGACGATGATCCAGCGGCAACGCCTCGACGATGCGGCGTATCAGCGCGTACACCAGGGTGCTGCAGTTGGCGGTAACGGTGTGATAGAAGCGCGGCTCGCGCGCCAGCTGGTTGGCCTGCTCCACCAGGGCCAGCAGCAGCTCGCGGCGCTCGCGCCGCCCGAGCAGCACCCGATAGAGAGTTACCGTTTCTCCACGCAGATTGCTGCGCAGTCGAATCGCATCACGCTCATCGGCGGCGATGATCGCCAGCTCATACTGCTTGAAGAAGCCACCGATCTCCGAGAAAGGCTCATGGCGCTCGCGACGCACCTCGACCGAGAAGGTCACGAAATCGTCGACAACACCCTGGCCATTATCGAAGCCGAAGGAGAGCAGCACATGGACGATGCCCGGTCGCCCCCAGCTGGAAACGAACAGGTCCAGGGTCGCCAGGCGCTGAAGGTCATACTCTCGCCGCTGCCAGGCAACCGATGCCGCGTCGTGACGGTACCAGTCGAAGCAGCGCACATGATCAAGTACCAACCGTTGGCCGAGCTGGCGGCCCGTGGCCAGGAAGCGTACATCATCCGCCCAGTCCAGATCGCTCTCGGGGAGCAGACGCCACCACCAGCACAGCAGGATGAGCATGCTGAGCCCCATGCCCAGCACTGCCCCGAGGCGGCTCCCCTGCCATAACCAACCCAGCCACACCCCACCCAGCAGTAGCCACGCCAAGGCGGCAATCCGTCGCCAGCGTGCGACTGCCGGAAAGCGGTGCAGCAGCGCCAGGCTGCCCCATGATGACAACACCAGCAGCACCAGACTCAACGCGAGATTGATCAGCAGCGACATGCGATCTCCCTTCGATCTGCCGCCAGGCTATCATGGTCCATCTCCACCGAGCTTAACGCCCTATGCCTACATCATGCAGGCGTCAGCCACTCGCCAAAGGCCTCCGTGGCGGGCCCCGGCTCTCCCCGGGTAACATCGCGATAGAGATGCTGGAGTCGTGCGGTCAGCGAGTCCTTTGCGATTGGCTTATCGACGGCCGGCGCCCCTGCTCGAGCACCGATATGGCGACCATCCAGTTCGCGCAGCGGCAGGATCTCCGCCGCGGTACCGGTCACGAAGGCTTCATCGGCGATATACAGCTCGTCACGGGTGATTCGACGCTCCTGCACCTCGATGCCCAGTACCTCTCGGGCCAGGCAAATCACGCTATCCCGGGTGATGCCTTGCAGACAGGAGGTCACCTCCGGAGTATGCAGCACACCATCGCGCAACAGAAAGACGTTGGCCGCCGAAGCCTCGGCGACATAGCCCTCGGGGTCGAGCATGATCGTCTCATCGAAGCCGGCCTTCACGGCAGTGTTGAGTGCCAGCATCGAGTTGACGTAGTGGCCGTTGGTCTTGGCCCGGCACATGCTGATATTGACGTGATGACGCGCCCAGGATGAGGTCAATGCACGCAACCCGATCGAGGCCGCCTGAGGCGAGATATAGTCACCCAAGTCCCAGGCGGGGATCATCACATGGGTGGTGAGCCCCTGCGCCCGAAGCCCCAGCCCCTCGGCCCCGAGGTAGATCGTTGGTTTGAGATAGGCATTGGCCAGACCATTGCATTCCAAACACTGCCGCTGAGCCTCGATCAGGGTCTCTGCGCTGTAAGATAACGGTATATCCAGGGCGTGGGCACTATCCAGCAGCCGGCGGGTATGCTCCACCACACGAAACAGATGGGTCCCCCTGGGACCTGCATACGCGCGCACCCCCTCGAAGCACCCCATGCCGTAGTGCAGGCTATGGGTCAGCAGATGGGTGTGGGCGTCGCGCCAGGCCAGCCATTCAGCGTCATGCCAGAGCCAGCCATCGCGATCATGAAGAGGTGTCATTGTCATGCCATTCCTTGTCGTTAGCGATCAGAGTCGGCCCTCTGCCGTCCAGGCGGAGCGCCAGCCGTCAATCAGCTCACACTGATGGGGCTGCAGGTCCTGATAGGCCCAGGCGGCGATCTCCTCGGCCTGGGGGTCAGGTACCGAGATATGGCTATCGGCCAGGGCTTGAATAGTCGCGTGGCCGCATAGCGGCACATAGCCCTCGGAGTAGCCACCCTCATGGATCATCACCAGACGCCCTTCACAGAGTCGTGCGGCCAGTCTCTTGAGTGAGGTGGTCATCCGGGCAAAGGCGGTGCTGTTGAGCAGCATCTTGCCGAGGGGATCCTTGGCGCAGGCGTCATAACCACAGGCCACCACGATCAGTTCGGGCGCGAAGGCCTCGATGGCGGGCAGCACCACCGACTCCATGGCATAGTCGTAGGCACCGAGACCCGAGCCGGGCGGCAACGGCAGATTGAGACAGGCCCCCAGGCCGGCCCCCTCCCCCTGCTCCTCGAAGGTGCCGGTATCCAGCGGGTAGTTGCCCGCCTGGTGGATGGAGACCGTCAACACCTCGGGATCGGCGTAGAACGCCGCCTGCTGGCCATTGCCATGGTGCACATCCCAGTCGAGAATCGCCACGCGCCCCACCTGACCCAGGGCTCGAGCACGCATCACCGCCACCGGGATATTGCCCAGCAGGCAGAAGCCCCGCCCACGGTCGGCCTCGGCGTGATGCCCCGGGGGACGACACAGGGCATAGGCCTGGTCGAGCTCACCGGTGGCGACGGCCTCGACCGCGGCGATGGCCAGCCCTGTCGACTGACGCGCGGCGGTCAGGCTGCCCGGCGTATAGGGGGCGCAGTCGCCCGCATCGCCACCCCGCCCGGCGTCGCCGGCCTCAAGGGCATCCAGATAGCGCTCGGTGTGGAAGTACTCCAGGTCCTCACGGGTCGCCGGCGCCGGCTTGCGCACCACCAGCTCATCGATCAGCCCCGAGACTTCGAGCAGATTCTTGAGGCGTCGCTTGCTCTCGGGACTTTCCGAGGCCGGCTGCGGCTGAAGGAACTCACCAGGGGCCGAGAACACCCCCATGGCGCCGGGGTCATGCCAGAAGCAACGCTCGTGCCAGAAGAAACCGCAGCGTGAAGTGGTCATGCGTGATCCTCTCGACACCTCGGCGCGGTGACCCGCACTTCCACCCACCAGGCCGGAGTTCGCGCCAACTCCCTGGCGATACGCTGGATCACCTCACGCCTCCGGAATCGCCGCGGTCACCATGATCTCCACCTTGAATTCGGGCCGTGCCAGCTTGGCCTCGGTGGCGGCACGGGCTGGCGGCCTTCCCGGCACCACCCAGGCATCCCAGGCGTCGTTCATGGCGGCGAACTCGCTCATGTCGGTGACCCAGACCAGGGCACTGAGCAGATGCTCCTTGCCGCTGCCCACGGCGGCCAGCTGACGATCGATCTTGGCCAGCACCTGCTCTGTCTGGCCACGCATATCGGCTCCGGTATCGTCGGGCACCTGACCGGCCAGATAGACGGTGCCATTGTGTACGGTGGCCTGGCTCATGCGGTTATTGCTGTCGTGATAGGTAATGGTCATGACAGGTTCTCTTGTTGGAGTGATGAAGTGACGTTCGCCGTAAGACATCTAGCCTAGCAGCGATGGTATCCAAGTAGACAGGGAAGGGAAGGTGACCAGCAGCAGGATCACTGCGATAAAGGCCACATAGAATGGCAGCGAGGCGATGATCGCCCGCTCGAAGGGCACATTGGCGATACGTGCCGCCGTCATCAATGTCATGCCCACCGGCGGGGTGACGTTGGAGATATTGAGCACCACGATCATCAGGATCGCGAAGTGCAACGGGTCGACACCGAGCTGAACCATCGCCGGCACCAGCACCGGGGCCACTACCACCAGCGCCGGCAACACATCCATGACGGTGCCGATCAGGATAAGCAGGGCACACACCAGCAGCAGTTGCAGAAAGGTCGAGTCGCTGAAGGTGGTGATCAGACCCGCCGCGTCCCGGGCAATACCGGAGCGGGTAACGAACCAGCCGAGTACCGCCGAGGTCGCCAGCAGAAAGAACACCACGCCCGAGAAGCGCACCGTCACCAGCAGCGCATACCAGATCTTCTGCCAGGTCAGGCTGCGGTAGAAGACCACGCCGATGGCAATGGCATAGACCGCGGCAAAGCCCGAGGCCTCGGTGATGGTAGTCAGCCCCGAGAGAATGCCACCGAGGATGATCAATGGCACGATCATCGCCGGCAGCGCGACCAGAAAGGCCATCCCGGCTACCTTGAGTGGCGTCGGCGCCTGCTTGGGATACCCCCGCTTCCAGGCCAGAAAGAAGCTGACGGCAAGCAGGGCTAGGGCCATCAGCAGGCCGGGGATAATTCCTCCCGCGAACAGGTCAATGACCGAAATATCGCGCAGCAGGGTGGCATAGACCACCATCACCACGCTGGGCGGGATGATCGGCCCGATGATCGACGAGCAGGCCGTGACCGCGGCCGCATAGTCGGCGTCATAGCCCTGTGCCTTCATCTCCGGGATCATGATCTTGCCAATCGCCACGGTATCGGTGATCGCCGCCCCGGTAAGGCCGGCAAAGAACACCGATACCGACACATTGACGTGTGACAATGCCCCGCGAACCTGACCGAACAGGGCATTGTTGAAGGCGATCAGCTTCTGGGTCAGCCCTCCCTGGTTCATCAGTTCGGCCGTGAAGATGAAATAGGGCACGGCGATCAGCAGGAAGCCGGACACCCCGGCAAACATTCGGTCGGCGATGATGCCAAGCATCCGCTCGCCGCCCATGGCAAAGCCGCCGGCCAGCCCCGACATGGCCATCACCACGGCGACCGGCGCACCGATTAACAACAGCACAACGAAAGCGATGATCGCGGGCATCATGAGCGATTCTCCCCATCGGCGGTGTCGATAAGCCCATCGATCACACTGTCGTCATCGATGAAGTGTTCCAGCAGGTCGAAGCCCTGCACCAGGTGCAGCAGGACGATGCCCCCGCTGATCGGAATCACGATGGCGGTGAACTTGGCCGATATCTGGATCTGGTCGGAGACCATGTAGACCTGTGAGGCCCCCTGGAAAAACCCCCAGCCATACCAGACCAGCATCAGGCCAAACAGCGCGATGACCCCCAGGCACAGGCCTGCCGCCACTTTCAGCAGCAGTCGCGGCAGGCTGCGCACCAGTAGCGTCATCGCCACATGCTCGCCATAGCGCAGCGAGATGGTCATGGAGAGAAAGCCGATCCAGGGCAGGAAGAGCCTGGCCAGGGAGTAGGTCCAGCTCAGCGTGCTGCCGGTGGCCAGCTTGTAGAGAAAAGCCGTGAAGGAGATGCCCAGCATGATGAGCACGCAGGCCACACAGGCCACGATCGCCGCCTGGTTCACCGCATCGCTGATCCGGCGCAAAGGCTGAAGGAGGGTCATCGGAATACCTCGAGGTGATCGACGGCCAGCCCGAGGGCCGACCGTCCCACGACACAGGCACCAGTCGCCTGTCGATTCACTGGCCCCGGGATCACCGGGGCCGTTCACTCAATCGCGATGGTAACTGGCCATGTTTCTGGCCATGTTTCTGGCCATGTTATTGACCACGTTATGGACCATAGTTGGCCATATCGCTCTCGACGACCTCCTCGCCGACCCGCTTGACCTCGGCCAGGAAGGCGTCGACCTTCTCCTCTTCGATGCCGAAGTCGTTGACGATCCACTCTTTCCAGGCCGGCGTGGCGATCTCCGCCATGCGGGCTCGCTCCTCGGGGGGCATGATGTAACACTCCTCGAAGCGCTCGCACGACTCCACCCAGCTGGCCGTGGCCAGCGCACCGGACATGCCGTGGCCGATGGCGATCGCCTCGCGGGCCGAGGTGACGATGGCTTCCTGCTGCGCCTCGGTCAGGCTCTGGAACCACTCTTCGCTGACCAGCCAGGCGGCACTGTTATAGACGTGCCCGGTAAGCGTGGTGTAGTCCGTCACTTCATTGAAGTTGAAGGTGGTATTGAGCACCGGGGCGTTGAACTGGCCGTCGGCCAGGCCGGTCTCCAGGGCGGTGACCACCTCGCCCCACGGCAGCGGCGTGGCCGAAGCGCCCAGCGACTTCATGATGGCCACATGTCCGGGGTTCTCCTCGGTGCGGATATTGAGCCCCTCGAGATCCTCCACGGTCTTGATCAGGCGCTCGTTGTTGGTGAAGGCAACGAAGCCGCCCCCGTCATCGAAGGTCCCCAGGTAGCGCATATTGGTCTCTTCGACGGTGCCGGACATGAAGTCGGCGAACCAGTCGCCATCGAAGAAGGCCCAGGCCTGGCGCCAGTTGTCGAAGATGAAGGGCGCGGTCATCAGCTGGTAGTCATCATAGAAGGACGACATGGCACCGGTGGTGATGATGGTGGACTGCAGGGTGCGTCCCCCCTGCACCTCGGAAGCCGTCTCCACCTCGGAGCCCAGCTGACTGTTGCCGAAGATCGATACCGTGATCTCCCCATCGGTACGTGTCTCGACCAGGTTCTTGAACTGGATCAGCGCCGGGTAGACCTCGTTGTTGCTCATGTTCTCGGGAAGGATGGTGGCGATGGCCATCTCCTCGGCCTGGGCCTGCGCGGCCGCCATGGCCAGGGGCAGCGCCGCCAAGGCGACCAGACGCGGGAACTTCTTGCTATGCATGGGCTTGCCTCTCGGTATTGTCGTTATCGGATGCGGCAAAGGCAGCGTCTGAAACGCTTGCCTGCTCACTATCCTAGAACGCCAATCCCGATACTGCTTGCATCCACTGCCAGCCTCTTTCAACGCCGATGCCGTTCGTAACCCTCCTGAAACCACCATCCAGCGTTGAAGCCGGCGTCTGACCAAGCCCCGGAGCCCTCTTATAGTGTGTTAAGGAATTACCGCCTGCAGGGAGTCGCGCCTTATGCCGCTTGTGCTAATCATCCTGCTGCCGTTAACCGGCGCCTGCCTGCCCGCCCTGCTGCAGGGACGATCATCACGCCTGCTGGCATCGGTCGCCGCCCTCCCCGCTCTCTTCTGCCTGCTGCTGCTGCTCAGCTGGCTTCCTCACGTCATGCAGGGCGGTGAGGCAGTGGTCCAGCGGCTCTCCTGGTTGCCCTCTCTGGGCCTCGACGCAAGCTTTCGACTCGACGGCCTGGGGCTGCTGTTTGCCCTGCTGATCACCGGCGTCGGCTGCCTGATCCTGCTCTACGCCCGCTACTACTTCGAAGGCAGCGAGGCCACCGCACGCTTCTTCACCCTGCTTCTGCTGTTCATGGCCGCCATGCTGGGCATCGTGCTTAGCGAGAACCTGCTGTTTATGCTGGTATTCTGGGAGCTGACCAGCCTGACCTCCTTCCTGCTGATCGGTTACCGCACCGACGATCATGCGGCTCGCCTAGGTGCCCGCATGTCGCTGGTGATCACCGGCGGCGGCGGCCTGGCGCTGCTCGCCGGCATCATGCTGCTGGGCCAGGCCGCCGGCAGCTATGAACTCTCCATCATCCTCGAGGCCGGCGAACATATTCGCGCAAGCGAGCACTACGGGCTGATGCTTAACCTGATCCTGCTCGGCGCCTTCACCAAGTCGGCCCAGTTCCCCTTTCACCTCTGGCTGCCCCATGCCATGACGGCGCCCACCCCGGTCTCCGCCTATCTGCACAGCGCCACCATGGTCAAGGCTGGGCTGTTCCTGCTCGCGCGGCTTCACCCGGCACTGGCCGATACCACGCTATGGTTCTACCTGGTGACCCTGACCGGCATGCTGACGCTGATGGTGGGTGCCTTCGTGGCCATGTTCATGCACGACATGAAGGGACTGCTGGCCTACTCCACGGTCTCCCACCTGGGGTTGATCATGTTGTTGCTGGGCTTGGGAACACCCATGGCGCTGGCGGCAGCTCTCTTCCATCTGGTGTGCCATGCACTGTTCAAGGCCCCGCTGTTCATGATGGCGGGCTACGTTGACCACGCCACCGGATCCCGCGACATGCGCCATATCAACGGCATGTGGCGCTTCATGCCGGCGCTGATGGTGCTGTCGGGCGTCGCCTCCGCCGCCATGGCCGGCCTGCCCCTGATGAGCGGCTATCTGAGCAAGAAGATGCTGTTCAACGAAAGCCTGCTGGTCGTCACCCCGGAGTGGGCGACGGTGGTGATTCCCGCCTGGGTGGCCCTGGCCGCGCTCTTCTCGGTGGCCTACTCGATTCGGATCTTCCACAACGTCTTCTTCAATGGTCGTCCGATCGATCTGCCGATCTGGCCGCCCGCCCCACCACGGCTGGCGGCCCTCTCGCCCATCATGTTGCCGGTCCTGGCCACCCTGCTGGTGGGACTGGCCCCCCAGCCGATCTACATGGCACTGGTCCACCCCGCCTTCGCCGCCTCCCGGCAGATAGCCGTTGCCCCCTATGACTTCACGGCCCTGGGCGGCCGCCTGCCCATGCTGATGAGCCTGTTAGCCCTGGCCGGCGGTGCGCTCTTCTACCACTGGCGCACGCCGCTTTTCCGTCTGCATGCCCGCCTGCCGATGGTGGATGCCAAGGAGATATTCGACTGGCTCATGCGCCGTGCCACGGCTCTGGCCCAGCAGCGAGTGTTCCAGCTGGAGAATGGCTCCCTGCAGCGGTATCTGACCTTTATCTTGGCCACCCTCGTGGTGCTGGTCGGCCTGCAGCTGCGCGATGTTCCCCGCTGGGACGGCGGCGTGGCGCTTGCTCCCCTCGACCCGCTCACCCTGCTGGCCGCGATCCTGCTCTGCCTGACATCACTGGGGGTGGTGGTCTATCACCATCACCGGCTCCCGGCCCTGCTGCTGCTCGGCGTTACCGGACTGTTCGTCACCGTGACCTTCGCCCGCTTCTCGGCACCGGACCTCGCCCTGACCCAGCTGATGGTGGAAGTGATGGCGGTGGTGATCATGATGCTGGCACTCTCCTTCCTGCCCCAGACCTCTCCACGCGGCTCGACCCGACTACGCATGGGCCGGGATCTGACCATCGCCGGGCTGATGGGCCTGGGCGTGGCCGCCTTCAGCTTCGCCATCCTGACCCGCCCCCAGCAGACGATCTCCGACTTCTTCCTGGCCAACAGCGTGCCGGGCGGCGGCGGCAGCAACGTGGTCAATGTCATCCTGGTGGACTTCCGCGGCTTCGATACCTTGGGCGAGATCACCGTATTGGGCATCGCCGCCGTGGCGGTCTTCGCCTTTACTCGCGACCTGCATCTCAAGGCGCGTGTGGTCGACACCAACCCCACCCACTGGGTGGCCGAGCCCTATCCGATCATGCTCGGCGCCGTGGCCCGGCTGGTGCTGCCCGTTGCCCTGCTGGTCTCGGCCTATATCTTCCTGCGTGGCCACAACCAACCCGGCGGCGGCTTTATCGCCGGGCTGATCACCGCGGTGGCGCTGACCCTGCAGTACATGGCCGGTGGGCTGGTCTGGGCCCAGGCACGCATGCCGACCGCCTTTCGGCCGATGATCGGTGCCGGGGTGCTGATCGCCTCCTTTACGGGCCTGGGCAGCTGGCTGTTCGGCTTCCCCTTCCTCACCTCGGCCCACGGTCACCTGCACCTGCCGCTGATTGGCGAGTTCGAGCTGGCCACCGCCATGCTCTTCGATCTCGGTGTCTACGCCACCGTGGTCGGGGCCACGCTGCTGATTCTGGCCAACCTCGGCAAGCTGATGACGGTGGCCGGCCCCGGCAAGGAGATCGGCTGATGGAGCTCCTCTATGCAATCACCCTTGGCGTGCTGACCAGCTGCGGCACCTATCTGCTGCTGCGGGCACGCACCTTCACCGTCATTCTGGGGCTGACCCTGCTCTCCCACGCCGTCAACCTCTACCTGTTCGCCTCGGGTCGATTGGTGGCCGGGGCCCCGGCCATCATCGGCATCGCGGACACCATGGCGGACCCACTGCCCCAGGCGCTGGTTTTGACCGCCATCGTCATCGGCTTCGCCATGACCGCCTTCGTGGTGGTGCTGGCGCTCAAGGCCGCGGTGGAGCTGCGCAACGACCATGTCGACGGTGAGAACCCCGACGAGGACCGGACATGAACCACGTTCTGATCCTGCCCATCCTGCTGCCGCTGCTGACCGGCGCGGGCCAGCTGCTGTTCTACCGGGCCCCCTTCGCCGTGCAGCGCCTGCTCGGGTTTGCCAGCACCGCCTGGCTGGTACTGCTGGGTCTCTGGGCGATCGTCACGGCCGGTGCCGGCGACTACCTGATCTACCAGGCCGGCAACTGGCCAGCCCCCTTCGGCATCGTACTGGTCCTCGACCGCCTCGCCGCCATCATGCTGGCCCTCACCGCCGTGCTCGGACTCTGCTGCCTGCTCTACGCCAGCGGTGGCACCGACCGGCGCGGCGCCCACTTCCATGCCCTCTTCCAGTTCCAGCTGGCGGGGCTCAACGGCGCCTTCCTGACCGGCGACCTGTTCAACCTCTTCGTGTTCTTCGAGATCCTGCTGATTGCCTCCTACGCCCTGCTGCTGCATGGCGGCGGCCGCGCCCGCAGCCGCGCGGGCCTGCACTATGTGATCATCAATCTCGCGGGGTCGGCATTGTTTCTGATCGCTCTGGGCACCCTCTACGGTCTGGTCGGCACCCTCAACATGGCCGACCTGGCACAAAGAATCGCCGCGGCCCCGGCCGAGGATGCACCACTGCTGGCGGCGGCCAGCCTGATTCTGCTGGTGGTGTTCGGCATCAAGGCGGCGATCCTGCCGCTGCTGTTCTGGCTACCTCGCGCCTACTCGGCAGCCAGCGCACCGGTGGCGGCACTCTTCGCCATCATGACCAAGGTGGGTGTCTACGCGATCCTGCGGGTCTTCCTGCTGGTATTTGCGCTGGGGGAGGCGCCGGTCAACGAGACCGCCTGGAACTGGCTATGGCCCCTGGCCCTGCTGACCCTGGCACTCGGCGGCATCGGTGTACTGGGTTCCGAGAGCCTGCGCACCCTGACCGCCTATCTGGTGATCCTCTCGGTGGGCACCCTGCTCGCAACCATCAGCCTGGCCACCCCCGCCGCCCTGGGCGCTGCCCTCTTCTACCTGGTGCACAGCACCCTGATGGCCGCCGTCTTCTTCCTGCTCGCCGACCTGCTGGGTCAGCAACGCAAGGAGGGCTATGACCGCTTCTCCGCGGTGGGCCCCATTGGACACCGTTGGGTGCTGGGCAGCCTGTTCTTTATCGCCGGTATCGCCATGGCGGGATTGCCGCCGTTTTCGGGGTTCGTCAGCAAGGTATGGATTCTGCAGGCCAGCGGCGCCCAGCCCGGCGGACTATGGCTTTGGGGGATACTGCTGGCGTCGGCCCTCTTGGTGATCATCGCCATCAGCCGCACCGGCAGCAGCTGGTTCTGGCGTCCCGGCGAGATGGCGACCCCCTATCCACTCAGGCGCGGCCTGCTGACCCTGGTCTACAGCATGGTCGGCCTCAACGCCTTGCTGGCGGCCTTCGGTGACCCGGTGATGGCTTACCTTGCGCTCACCGCCGAACAGCTGTTCGCCCCACAGGGCTATATCAGCGCGGTGCTGCCCGAGGCCACCGCGCCCACCTGGGAGGTCGCCCCATGATGCCCTCGATCCGCGCGCGGCGATTCTGGCTGCCACACCCGCTGTTCTCGCTGTTTTTGGCGCTGCTCTGGCTGCTGATGGTCAATGACGTCAGCATGGCCAACGCACTGCTGGGACTGGCCCTGGGCGTGGCCATCCCGATGGTGACCCACGGCTTCTGGGCCGAGGAGGCGAGGATCCGGCGGCCATTGCCGCTGCTTCGCTACCTGCTGGTGCTGCTGCTGGACATCCTGCGCTCCAACCTGGTAGTGGCGCTACGCATCCTGCGCCCCGCCCGGCATCTCAAGCCGGCCTTCTTCATCTACCCGCTTACCCTGGACGATGACTTCGCCATCACCATCCTGGCCAGCACCATCTCGCTGACTCCCGGGACCGTCTCGCTCCACCATGACGCCGAGGCCAACACTCTGCTGGTGCACGCCCTGCACCTGGAGAACGAGGCCGAGACCATTGAAGAGATACACCGTCGCTACGAGCGCCCGCTGCAGGAGATCTTCCGATGATTGCCCTGGTGATTCCCATCGCGATGACACTGTTCGCCATCGCCGCGCTGCTCAACCTCTACCGCCTGGCCGCAGGCCCGGATATCGTCGATCGCATCCTGGCGCTGGACACCCTGATGATCAACAGCATCGCCCTGATCGTGCTGGCCGACATCCAGATGGGACTCGGAGTGCTGTTCGAGCTAGCCCTGCTGATCGCGCTGATGGGCTTCGTCGGCACCGTAGCCATGAGCAAGTATCTGCTGAGGGGGGATGTCATCGAATGAACAGCCTCGACATGTCCTGGATCATGCAGCTGGTCATCGCCCTCTTCCTGCTGGTGGGCGCGGTGGTGGCGCTGATCGGCTCCTGGGGGCTGGCCAAGCTCCCCGACTTCTACACCCGCCTGCATGGCCCCACCAAGGCCAGCACCCTGGGCGTCGGTTGCACGCTGATCGGCTCGCTGCTCTTCTTTAGCCACCAGCAGGATGGCGTCTCGGTGCAGGAGGCCCTGGTGACCATATTTTTGTTCGCCACCGCCCCGGTCAGCGCCCATATGATGGGCAAGGCGGCGCTGCGGCGGCGCCTGCGCGGCGTGGCGGGCACCCGCAATATGCCCAAGGAGTAGCCCACCGGCGGGCCAACTTACCGTCAAACCCTGATAGGGTGAACGATGACAGGCATCAGCGACTGGAGACCGATATGCCCCGCTTCCCCGACCATCTGACCGGAGACGGCCCCCACAACCCCTTCCCCGGCGTGCGCGTGCTGGAGCGCCGCCTGGGGCGCGAAATCCCCCATCAGCTGGGCTCCAACGAGGGGCTCGACATGCCCCACCGCGCCCTGCGCGAGCGCTTCGGCGATGCCCTGGCGGAACATGTCTATAGCTACGGCGATGCCGAGGCAATGGGCATCCGTCGGCGCCTGACCGACCAGAAGGGGATTGCGCTGGAGGCGATGCTGGTGGACGCCGGGGCCGACAGCCTGCTCGCCCTCACGCTGCGTGCCGTTACCTCACCCGGCGATACGGTCGTCGCCACCCGAGGCACCTACCCCACCTTCGCCTACTTCGCCCGGGGCCACGGCTGTCGCGTGGAGGAAGTCGCCTACGACGAGGCGCCGGGACGACTCGCCCCCGACCTCGACGCCCTGGCGCGGACGGCCAGGGAGACCCGCGCACGGCTGGTCTATCTGGCCAACCCGGACAACCCCGGCGGCCACCTGCATGCCGACGATGATGTGCTGGCCCTGCGCCGCTCTCTGCCCGACGACTGCTGGCTGCTGCTCGACGAGGCCTATCACGACTTCCGTGAGGATGCCGACGGCGATTTCGGCCGTCGGGTGCTGCCCGGGGTGGTGCGCCTGCGCACCCTCTCAAAGGCCCATGGCCTCGCCGGGTTACGCGTCGGCTACGCCATCGCCGAGCCGGAGACCCTGGCGATGATGATGAAGGTACGCATCCACTATGCGGTGTCGACACTCAGCCAGGCCGCCGCCGAAACGGTGCTGGATGCGCCTGACGAGGTCGCCGCCCACGTGACGGCGGTCAGAGGGCGCCGGGAGCGCCTGGCAGCCCATCTGCGCGAACTGGGCGCCGATGTGCTGCCCAGCGCCACCAACTTCGTCGGCGTACGCATGCCGACCGCGGAGCTCGCCGGCGAGGTGCACAGGGCGCTGCTCGACGAGGGCAAGCTGATCGCTCGGCCCGCTGACCCGGCCCTGGGCCATGTGCTGCGCATCACCGCCGTGGAAGATGCTCTCGTGCCGGGCCGGCTGGCGACCCTGGAGCGCGCGCTGCAACGCTAGCCAAAACCGGCTCCAGGCGCCATAGTAGCGTCCTTTAGCCTGCAAACTGCCACCCAGATCAACGGACGCCGCCATGGACACGCTACGCCGCCACTCTCTTATGATCCTCGTGCTCGGCAGCCTGGTGGTCACCCTGGCCATGGGTCTTCGCCACGGCTTCGGCCTCTTCCTCGAGCCGATGAGCGCGGAGCTGGGTTGGGGACGCGGCGTCTTTGCCTTCGCCCTGGCCATCCAGAACCTCCTTTGGGGTCTCGCCCAGCCCTTCGCCGGTGCCGTGGCGGATCGCTACGGCGCCGCACGCGTCGTGGTGCTGGGCGGCGCCCTCTACGCCCTGGGACTGCTGTTCATGGGGCTCTCGGAGACGGCGCTGGGCATGACGCTCTCGGCCGGGGTACTGATCGGACTGGGTCTCTCCGGCACCACCTTCTCGGTGGTACTCGGCGCGGTGGGACGGGCCGTGGCGCCGGAGAAGCGCAGCATGGCCATGGGCATCGTCAGCGCGGCAGGCTCCTTCGGGCAGTTCGCCATGTTGCCCGGCACCCTGGGACTGCTGGAGTGGCTCGGCTGGTCCTCGGCACTGCTGGCCATGGCGGCCATCGGCACTCTATTGCTGCCGCTGGGTGCCCTGCTGCGTGACCGCCCCGCACCAACCTCCATCGACGATCTGCCACTGCGCGAGGCCCTCGACGAAGCCGCCAACCATCGTGGCTTCTGGCTGCTCTGCCTGGGCTTCTTCGTCTGCGGCTTTCAGGTGGTCTTTATTGGCGTGCATCTGCCCGGCTATCTTTACGACAATGGCATCGCCGTTCAGGTGGGCAGCACGGTACTGGCGCTGATCGGCCTGTTCAACATCTTCGGTACCTATGTCACCGGCTGGCTCGGTGGACGGCACTCCAAGTCGCGGCTGCTCAGCTGGCTCTACCTGTGCCGGGCCGGGGTCATCACGCTCTTCCTGGTGGCACCGCTGAGTCCGGCCAGCGCCTACGCCTTCGGCATCGCCATGGGGCTGCTGTGGCTCTCCACGGTGCCGCTGACCAATGGCATCGTTGCCTCGGTATTCGGCGTTCAGCACCTCTCCATGCTCGGCGGCATCGTCTTCCTGTTTCACCAGCTTGGCTCCTTTATGGGCGTCTGGCTGGGTGGTTTCCTCTACGACCTGCAGGGTGACTACGACGTGGTCTGGAAACTGGCCATCCTGCTCGGGGTCGCCGCCGCCGCACTGCACTGGTGGATCAACGAGACACCGGTGCAGCGCACCCGGCACTCCCAGGCAGAAGCATGAGTCGTCAACGGGTATGGCGACTGGCGGCGGCGGCCATTACCGCCGCTGCCCTTGCCCTGGTGTGGTGGGGCTGGCATCAGCTGGACGGCGCCCTGCTGCTGCTAGGGAGCAGGCTGTGCTGATGCTCTCTGCTGCTAACCAATAAGGTGTTCTTCCGGCCAGTTCGGATCGCCCCGTGCTGGTGCCGCTGGATGCGTCAACGTACAAAGCTTCATTTCATATTGAAACGCTTCACAAAAATAGCCGTTGGGCACGACGCTAGTCGTGCCCAACGAAATGGCGCCACCGCCTTACTGCAATCGATTGTCGATGAAGCGGATAGCGCTCAGAAGAAGCCCATCGGATTGATGTCGTAGCTGACCAACAGATTCTTGGTCTGCTGATAATGCTCGAGGGCCACCTTGTGGGTCTCGCGACCGACACCGGACTTCTTGTAGCCGCCGAAGGCCGCATGCGCCGGATACTGGTGGTAGCAGTTGGTCCATAC